>JBGOVR010000085.1:0-20088 GCA_041478205.1 Candidatus Acidiferrum sp. | reverse complement strand
CACGGGAGCCCCGTTTGCCGTGTTACGGTTGGGCGACGGCCTCGTTCTTCTGCCCCAACAACAGCAGTTTGAGAATCTCTGCGAACGAGTGGCCTCGGCTCTGACCGGTGCTGGTCTCACTCCAGAAGCTATTCTGGCCACCTTGCCGGAAGCTCGCAAACGTGTCTTCGCACACCACTACGGCAAGACGGATTCTTCAAGCACCGCGTCCCGCCGAAGGTCTCGCAACCAGCGCGAGAAGTGACCAGCCACAGGAGAATTCGGCTGTTCTTGGACTCCAATGTTCTCACCGGAGGCATTGTCTCTCCCTGGGGCCTCGACAAAGCCGCGCTATCACTCTGCGCCGCGCGAGTCTGCAAGCTGGTGCTGGCCGAGGCAGTTCGCGATGAGGTCGAGGAGAATCTATTGCTGCATGCGCAGCGCCTGCCGTCCTCGGAAGCCGACGAATGGATTGAGCATTATCGCCGTCTCATCAAGTTGACTGGCCCTGAGATGGTTCCTTATCCCCATGCTGACCTTGTGCGTTCCAGCCGGCGCCTGATCCGCCATGCAGCAGACGTCCCCGTGCTCCTCTCCGCCATGGCCAGCGCACCTGACTGGCTACTGACTCACAACACCAAGCATTTCACCCCGGCAGTCGCACAAAGGACGGGAGTGCGCATAGCTACCCCGGCCGAGTTTTTCCGGATGCTTTCCTCTCTGTTCCGCTAAGAGGCAGGCTCTTTTGTACGGGTGGAGGCTCGCCACGCCCGATCTATGGTTCCGGAAAAACCAACATCGTACTCGTCTCGCCATCTTCGTTTTTCGGCCCTATCTATTTTCGTCATTCCGATACGTAGTGGCCGGACCTTTAGTCCGGCCACCCCCCGCTTTCCTTGGCAGCGCCGGCATCCCAGCCCGCTCTTGCCTTTATCCCGCGTGCCCACGCCCCATCGCGCGCGCCGACTCTACGTCGCCCTCTTGTCTTTTTGCTCCTTCCCGCCCCCGTCATTCCGAGCGAAGCAGGCCTATTTCTTCTTCCCCGTCGCTCCCGCGACGGGTCGGCCCGCGCAGTCGAGAAATCCCTCTTCCTCGTCGTAATCCCTCTTCGCTTCCGCACTCGCTGTCATCCCGACCGCAGGGCCGCCGCCCTTGCGGCCCGCAGTGGAGGGACCACGGCTTGATTGTGCCTATTACTACCGGCGGTCCATTCGGGGCTCGGTGAAGAAACGCTGCCGTTGTATACGAAACCTACGCGCGGCAAACACCCGACGAAACCCATGACGCCTCAACCACACGCTCCAGCTCCAATAGTTTTGCTCGCATCTGCCAGACGGTCAGCGGATACTTATTTTGTAACTTGAAGCCGATACTAGATATGGAATATGGACGCGCTGCCCATTAGCGGATACGACGCTGCTCAGGCCCGACAGCAGGAGGATGACCTTGATCGGTGGCGTTTTGCTGCCGAGGTCGTCGAAGTAGTTCTTGCCACGCCTTCCGACTGGTCCGTCCGAATAGGCATCTTCGGTAAGTGGGGTGAGGGCAAGAGCACGGTCCTGCGATTTGCAGAACAGATGCTCAAGGATAAGGAAAACATTGTCTTTTCGTTTAGTCCTTGGGCGATCCAGAGTTGGAATGATCTCTGGGAAGACTTTGGCAATCGTCTCTTGGAAGCTCTCTCAGTCGCAAAGATACCGTTTGACGGTTCCTGGAAGAAATCAGCAAAAGACTCGGGCAAGTGGCTTGAATCAAAAGGCCTGGGTCAAATAGCCGAGACAGCGGCGGCGCTTTTCGGGAGGGACAAGCTATATAACGCTGCTTTCGGTGTGCTGAGCCGCTGGCTCAAATATGACGGTGCCCAGATATGTGCGATTCGGGAAAAACTGCAGAACCGACGCCTTGTTGTCCTGATCGACGACCTAGATCGCTGTGCTGCGGAGCTGATCCCTCAACTCTTGCTATCCCTTCGGGAACTGCTGGATCTTCCTGGTTTCACTTTTCTCCTCGCTTTCGACGATGAGATCGTGAGCAGTGCTCTGACCGAGAGAAATCCGGCGTGAGCAAACGGGTCCGACTTCCTAGAAAAGATACTCGACTTCCGCTTCCACCTTCCGACTATCACGCAACCGCAGAAGGAGCGCTTCATATCTAGAGCGATGGGCAAGTACTGTTCCTTTGTGCCCAAGGAGTCGACTAAGGAAATTCAGGACCTATTACCGAACAATCCCAGAAAGTTGAAAGCACTGATTCGCAGTCTGGCCGCGCTTCAACCTCAGGTAGCTCGTCATGATCCAGATGAACTGAATTGGGTTGATATGTGGTTAGCGCAGATGCTCCGCCTTGAGTCCTATCCTTTTTTCGAGCGGCTCTTAAAAGATGACACCTTGGATAAGGAGGCAGGGACGCTCTACCGACTTCTAGAGGCACCGTCCGGAAAGAAGCTCGAAGACGAAGGGAAGGAAAAGAATCAGAGTCTTAGGCTTCTTATCAAAGAAAGCGGCATCGAGAATCCCGTAGTGGTCCAACGGTTGATTCAGTTGATCGAAGCTACTCGATCCCGCTCCAGCTTTAAGTTCCGATATGTCTGCGAACTCGCTGTGCGGCCGCACGCCGTGACCTGGAAGGAGTTCCGCTTGCTTCGCGCCGCGTGGGCTACCGACAGCCGAGCCTCGATACTGGCTCATTGGATTGCCCAACACGCGGTCGATCGGGCTGTAAGCGTCGCCGATGTCGAGGACGAGCTATTTGAAGCGATTGTGGTAAGACGAAACGAGTGCCTGTCTGGGGCTGCGGAATCGGCGTCAATCCAGGAACACCAATCGGATTCAGATGAGGCCGGAATGCTGCTTCAAATGGCCGAGCAATACCTACTTGATCTTGGCAAACTTACGGCGTCGCGATTCCGCAAGCTATATGGTCAGGCCTCCTACTGGATTGGTTTTCGCAAGAACCCCAGCGACAAAACACTACGAGACCAGGAGCAGATGTCGCTGCTGAAACTGCTCTCTTCGGCATCACAAGCGTTGTCGACCGAACTCTTCGAAGCTATCAGTCCGCAGACTTGGCATCCAGACATCGACGAAGTCGTCGCCGAGAAGCAAGCACTTCGCGGCAAGTGTGTGGCTATAGTGGCCCCCAGGGCGGCCAGAGAGGCGATCACTTTCATAACCCGGGACGGCGGTATCCAAAGCCTCACCGAACGAGGACGTTTTCCTGCCGTTAAGCATTGCCTTTTCGGGTCTGATTCACCGGTCTGGAAAACAGGTCTCCGGGATGAACTGCTTGAATTCGTTCGTCGCGGGTGCAAAGATTTTGTCATTTACGTGAATGTTCGCGACTATTTTAACCTCCTCGTGCAGGGGCTAGAACACGGCATGGATTCAATCAGCAGGCAGGACATCGCGACCGTGCTCTCGGACGAAGTGTTTGTCCGCGCTCTTTGGGAGACAGTTACATCGAGAGGCATTCAGTACCGCATGCAAATTACCTTCATCCGAGCACGTCAATCTTTGATTCAGAACGGTATTCCCGAGGCATCGCTACCGCTGACAGATGAGCTGCAGTTGCGGTTGAGAGAGGAACAATCGCGAACTACCCCTTCAAATTCTAGCGAGCCCGGAGGCACCGACCCTCTGATTCCTGCAGAAGCTCCGTCCACCGCTCGAAAGCCAGAGTAGAAGCCGTGCAAGCGCCGGGTGCCCGAGGCGCCGCCCCCTGCGCCCTGGGGATTTTGACTTTGATGTCCGCCTGGGATTGCCGAACCCTCTTCCTTCAGCCCCGAAGCCCCGAGTCTCGCGCACCTATCTCCTTCCCCTTCAGCGGCCTACAAAAATTATGAGAAATTCCTTGACAACTAACGTACCTGTATGGTAATATTGCATGTGAAAGTAGCCCAAAGCGCGGTCGCCTCTCTGACTTTTCCGCAGCGCTCCTCCGCGTTTCGTCCCGCGCCTGAAAAGGACCCCAATTCTCGACAAGTAACCCCTTTAGAATCAATCGCCAATTTGCTAAGTCCTTTAGAGCTCACTCTTACGAGAAATGCGCCCATAAGTCCTTTAGAATCCGCTCTTACAAAGGCAATAATATAGTTGACGAATCAAAGCGATAAAGTCACCATACTGATTGCCAGGAGAGGAAAAGATGAACTCCTGTGTATCAAGCGTTGGGGTTTCTTGAAAGCATTGAACGGGAGCCACTAGTGGCTATCGTCCACATGTACTGTGATGAGAGCGGCAAGAAAAGTGACCACCCGGTAGTCACTTTTTCCGGGGTGTGCCTGCCACAAGCCAAGCTGGGCGATTTTGACATAGCCTGGAATCAGCTTTTGCGGCACTACGAGATTCGCTCGCTGCACATGGCTAGAGCCTCGCGATTGTCCGAAAAGCATGGCCCCAAAATGCCTCGCGGTCAGACTGCCGAACAGCGAATGGACGCGCTAATGCCTTTCGCTGACTGCATCAACGAACATTTTGAGCTAGGGCTATTGGAGGCGTTCGATATCAAGGGATTCAATGCTCTATCCGCGGCTGCAAAAAAGGGACTAGGAAGTCCCGACGATCCTTACTACATCGCCTTTAGTCGGGGAATACTTGAAGCTGTTGATTACATCCACGAAGATGACAGGTTAAGCGTGGTATGTGATGACGATGCGGAGACAGCATTTAACTGTTATCAACACTATCGGGGCGTACGGAACGTTTATCCACAGGTGAAAAAGAAGACTATTGCTCTTAGTTTTGCTGATGATGATTATTTCCCCGCGCTACAAGCGGCAGACATGGTTGCGTTTCTTTCTCGCCTTGAGGCTAAGAATCAGTTCTATCGTGATTTTTACAGCTTCCGCAGATTATTCAGGTATCTTACGAAGGAGAGAAGCGTGAAGCATGCGAAATGGGCAAAGATGTTTGCTGACGAAGCTGCCATGAAGAAATTAGGAGAATCTTTGGAGCGCATCAACAAATGAAAAGGAAATCAGAATACGACACGTTCGAACACGTGATGCAAGAGCTAATCAAGGTCCCACACAGCGATATCAAAGCTAAGTTGGAGGCGGAGAAGAAGGATAGGGCTCAAAGGAAAAAGATAAGGAAGGCTAAGGCTTAGGCGTAGACTCGCGGCATGAGAGTCTTTTGGCACAACGGTTCTTTAATGATTAAACCTGAGGGTGAGCGCGAAGGCCAACTACTCACCGAACTGGCTGGCAATCTCAAATTTGGCAGACCTTCGGGGATGCAGAATCGCATCCCCTCCGGTGACACACCCTCAGGCAGCGAGGGATTGTTTGAACGTATCGCTACTGGCCATGAGGCTCGTCCATGCAGCCTCCCCAGTAAGAGCAACGACAAGCAGCATGTCGTTGGTATCGATAAACGACTTTAGCCAATCGCGAATCTGCTTCGCTGGCGAAGTCGAACGAAATACCCACTGCGAATAAAGAATCCTGATAGCGCCGAGGCGCTCCAGTTCCTTTATCAAGCGAGGGTAGTCCTGTCCAGGTTTGTCTAAGTCATAGCTAATCAAGTAACTAGCCATTTGGATACACCATTCCTTTTGGTGCCTAACTGCGACACGGACGTGCCAAGACACCCAGACTTGTGTGTCTTAGCGGTTAAGGTTTTTCCAGTTGACAGGGAGCCGAGAGGCTCTTAGAATGGTGTTGTCTGAGTTCACCGTTCCTTGCCAATTAGAATTCGCAAAGGCCTCACTCTTCAGAAGTGGGGCTTTTTGCTGCCCGTAAAGAGCATTTCTATTCTGCCATAACCTCTACACTATTACTAGGGCTGTCTTAGTTTTTCCCACTAGGCTATTTTTCGGGGAGACTTGCCGCGAGGCAGTCTAGTTGGGCAAGCTATCCGTCGTACCCACCTTGCCAGTGACCTCGGCATAAGTGAGACGCTTTCCTAGGATGTGCGAAGCAACGTGCTCGAATCGAGCGCCGTCATGGGGCAATTTGCGGAAGTTATATCGGAAAACCTGTTCGTCAAGGTAGCGGAACAAATGGAATGGCTCGACGCTGATATAGGTTCCCTTGAGTCCCCGTTTGAGAAGACTCCAGAAGTTCTCAAGCCCGTTAGTGTGGACCTGTCCGTCAACGTACTTTTCCGCATGGTCGATAGTTTCGTGAATGAAGTCTTGGTGCTTCAATCCCTGGTAGGAGAGGAGCGCATCGGTGTAGATCGCACTACCAGCTTTGACGTGAGCGCGGACTTCCGCTTGAACGATGTGCTTGCGGCGAGTGGGAATTACATTGGCGCGAACTTCGCCACCACGCTCCAGAATGCCGATGACCGCAGTCTTGTCTTTGCTTCCAGTGGCAGTGATGCGGCGGTGATGCTTTTCCTTGTGCATGTTCCGCGCCGCGCCACCGATGAAAGTTTCGTCCACTTCAACTTGGCTCCCGTTCCCGCCGAGTTTCACAATCGAGCGAGCCTGCATTGCAAGCCGGATTCGGTGAAGCATGAACCATGCGGACTTCTGAGTGACGCCAAGAGCGCGGGCCACTTCGTAGGAACTCACGCCGTTCTTACAGTTGGCAATCATCCAAATGGCGACGAGCCACTTGTCCAAAGGAATCGGAGAATCCTCAAAGATAGTTCCGACCTTGGCAGAGAACTGCCGTTTCGGATGGACGCTTTTACACTGCCATTTGCGTTGATTCTTGAGGAAGACAACGTCATAGCGACCGCAAGTCGGGCAGATCACGAGGCCATCGGGCCAGCGCAGCTTGACCATGAACTTGAGGCAGTTGTCCGGGTCCGCAAAATGAATCACGGCTTGCTGGAGGGTTTTTGGCTTTCCAGTGACGGTTCTCATGCCTCAAACTGTACCAGAGGCGGTTTGATTTGTCAAGTATATTATTGCCCTTACAAAACATAAGGACCTAAAGTCCCATCGAATCATACTCTTACAAAAAGGGGTGGGGGAGGGGGTAAACCTCAACTCTCATGGCTAAGCAGCGTGACGAAATCCGGCGGACGGCGTTTCTTCCGCCGGACGAACTGGAGCTGTCCTCACAACTCTCGCACGCCATGGCTGCGAATCAAGAAATAAGTGGCCACGCCAACCAGCAGCACGCCGTTGACGACCAGCACGGGAGGGGCACCAAACCGGCTTGCGAAAAACCCGCCCACCAGGCTCCCGAGCGGCATCCCTCCGCGAAAAGCGACCATGTAAATGCTCACCACGCGTCCGCGCAAGTCGTCGGGCGCGATCAGTTGGACCAGAGAAGTAATCGTGGAAAAAACTACGATCAGGGCAGCGCCAAAGAAAAAGAGCAGCATGTCGCTCAGCCACACTACCCGCGACAATGCAAACGCCACGATCAACAACCCGCAGAGCACCTGCACGACCAGAACGGTGCGCCCCATGCGCTTGTACTTTCCCAGCCAGGCAACCACCAGCGCACCCACCACCGCGCCCGCCCCGGAAAACGCCATCAACCGACTGTAGGCGCCAACCCCTTGATGAAACACCCTTTGCGCGAACAGCGGCAGAAAGGTCAGAACCGCAAAGGCCAGAAAAGTGGTGGCAAACGCGAGCACGGTCAGCGCCAGCAAGCTGCCTTCGTGCCGGACGTAAGAGAGCCCGCCTCGCAATTCTTCGCCGATTCGCTTGGGCGACGCAGGCGGGATGTGCTTTACGTGCAGCGACATCAGCGCCACGATCACCACGAGGAAAGACAAACCGTTCAGCGAAAAACAGGCCGCCATGCCCGCGAGGCCCAGCACCGCGCCAGCCAGCAGCGGACCAACCACGCGGGCCAAATTGAACTGAATCGAATTGAGTGCGATCGCGTTCGGCAAGTCGTTCTTGGCCACCAGCGACGGGATCAACGCCTGAGACGCCGGCCCGCCAAACGCTTGCGCACACCCGGTAAAGAACGACAGCAAGAGGATGTGCCAGACGTGAACGACTCCGAAAAAGACCAGAGCCGTCAGAGTGAAGGCACATGACATTTGAATGTACTGGGATATGAGCAAAGTCTTGCGGCGGTCCAGCCGGTCCGCGAGAACCCCTCCCAGTAAGGTGAACAGCAGGATCGGAAGCTGTTGCAGGAACGCGTCGAGTCCGAGAAGAAATGCCGAGCCGGTCAACGAGAGAACCAGCCAGTTCTCCGCGACGCCCTGCATCCACGTACCGATGCTGGAGGTGAACGAGCCGAACCACAGAACGCGGAAATCGCGGTAGCCGAACGCCGTCAGGATGCGGCGCATCGCCCGAGATCCCATCATAGGCGGTACCGCGGGGTTGACGGTGCTTGCGACTTGGTCGCTTTGGGCGGACTTGGTCAAGGACGGTAACAGTTATATTTTGACAGAAACTGGCGCAAGCGTCTGGCCCTTATGTCGCGAGCGCGCAACGCTTCTGGCTGACGCTCCAGAGGCGGGCCGCGACCTCCGTATTGTACGCAATTTTCTTGGTTCGCGTTTCACGGCCCCGCAGGAAGAACCTAGCGGTAAAGAACATCAACCGCATCGGCTTTTCACGCTGATTGTTTTAGGTGATTGCGCCTGGCTGATTCGATGAAAAAACCGACGGTGAGAAAAGCCAGCAGGACCACTTCCGCGCCCACCAGCCGCATGTTTTCCCGGACCGTACCATCGGCGAGCATTCCGAAGATTCTTACGACTAAGGCGACGCCGATCATGGTCGCAACGAAACCCAAACCAGTAAGAAGGCGGCGTGTAGAGATAAGGCACGACAGGGTGAAGAGCGAGCAGCCGAGCGGGAATGCTCCGAAGCCGACCCGCGTGATGGTAAGGGCTAGGGGTGTAGTAAAGGCTAGGCCGACAGCCGCACCCGCGTGAACAGGATCGACGAGATATCTTGAAGCGATCATCGCAAAAATAAACGTCGGCGGTAGAAGAATGATGCGGGTGAACCAAGGTGCGAAACGCCAGAATTTATTCATTTTCTGTCCTTTCGATTGTGTGCATCAACGGAAGATGATTCTCGGAGCCCGCTGGGGAGAGACGCGAGAGTTGCTCGCTCAACTCCCAGAGGCGAGTTCCGGTGGCGGGCTGCGTCACGCTGGCACCGGGGATAACTTGCTTGAACTTTCTGATCTGCAAGAACAAGGCACCGGTGACACCTTCAAAGTCCTCGGCCAGTAGAACCTTCAAGGCCGAGGCGGCGGCCTGCTGGGGTGTCTGCGCAAGGAAGGGGTCCATCATGGGCGCGAGCACCTTCATCCACCATGGGAAGTCGGGCCGGTACCGGGTGTTCGTACGGACCACGCCGATCTTGAGGCACGCAATGGTGACACGTGGTGGTCCCCCGGGCGTTGCCAGACGTCGCGCCAGTTCGATGGTGAAAACATCGTTGGATTGACAGACCTGCCCGAGCATTCGTATCGTGCCGAAATTCGAAGTGAAGTTCACATCGTCAAAATGGATGGTGCCGCTCTGCGCGGCTCCGCCGATGATTACAATTCGCGCGGTTTCACGCGGTTGGCCAGCGACCTCCATGAGCGGAAGCAACCGCTGGGTCAGCACGAACCGGCTTAGATAGTTGATCGCGAAGTTCGATTCGACGCCCTCCGCGGTCAGGACGCGACGGCCACGAACAAGGCCCGCGCTGTGCACCAGGTAACTAAGCCCCGGCCAGCGGGAGGCGACTTCGTCAGCCACACGCTTCGCTTCGCTCATCAGGCTCAAGTCCGCCTGCAAGAATTGAATGGCGGAATTCTTGGTCGACTCGCGGAGTTCCGATTCGGCTCGGCGGCCCTTTGCCAAGTCTCGCCCGATCACGACTACCCGGTGCCCGACGCGCGCAAGTCCTCGGGCCACTTCCTTCCCGATCCCATCGGTTCCCCCGGTGACCAAAGCGTTCTTGCGGCGGATTTCATCGCTCATATCAAATCTGCCTCAGGGCAGTTTCTTGATGTCCTTGCTGTGCAAGCTGATTGGCACTCGGAGCGGAGTAACTTAGGCTCCATAGAATTTCGGGATGGCGAAGCCAGGCACCGAACCAGAGGAGAAACAGGAAGAGGGAAGGCTGAAGAATGGGCTCGCCGTGCTGCAAATGAGTGGCGATCGCTCCACCCATATAGGAGGAAACCAACAGCAGCCCGCCGGAGCGGGTAAGCGGAGTCAGAAAAAGAACTGCGCTTGTGACTTCAAGAGCGGCGATGAACATCAGCCTATTGCCATCGAAGCCCATCGCGCCAAGCTGGGTAACAACCGCGGGCACGTGCGCAAACTTCACGGCGGCACTACCAATTAGCATCAGTCCGCCTAGAATCATCACTGCGTTGCCCGTGATTCGCCGCATTTTGCCTATTGACGGATTACTCGTCTGCATTGTGTCTCTCCTTATCTAAAATTCAGTCCAATCTCGCACTTGCTCAAGAGTTTCGTGACGATTTCAGCCCGCGTGACACGGAACTGCGGCGCGCGCGGGAATCGATTCGATGCAACCTCATAAGAACCCTCCGAACATACTTGCCTGCTTAACTGTTGACCAGTCAACTAATCAAATGCGCCTTGCCAGCTCCCAGATACAAGATTCTTCTGCCTTGGTGGAAGCTGCTTGACCGCCCTTCGGCGAAGTTGCCGGGCCGGGCCGGGCCGTTTCTACGCGTAGGCACACCCAAGCTATATGTGGTTGCCCGTGCTCCGTGCGGGCGAGCGTTTGCTAATTCTGCGTGGTGTGACCAATTCGCAGCAAAAGCTGCGCGATCACCAACTGGCCAAACAAATAGCCGAGCAGAAACTCTACGGTCCGCTTCGCACGCGGTCCAACAAACGGATGAGTTCCGCAAGCTCCGAGTCGCTAAGCATCCGCAGCGCCTCGTTGGCTTTGTTCCTCACCGGGGTATCGAGCTCGCTCAATAGATCGAGCCCGGCCTTGGTAACGTAGCAAAGGACTTGCCGCCGGTCATCGGAAGGGCGCTCCCGGCGCACGAGCTTCTTTGCCTCTAGCCGGTCCACCAGGCGCGTTATGCCAGGCGTCTGCTCGATCATGCGCTCCGCGATGTCCAGTGTAGGAAGGCCCGCGGGACCGGCGCCTCGCAAGATACGCAGGACGTTGTATTGCTGCGAGGTGACGCCATGCCGATCAAACACGCGGGAACAAAATCGCCGCAGATAATCCGTGGTACGCAGGATGCTAACGGCCGCTTGCTGCTGCCGCGAAGAAAGCAGGCGTTTCCGCGCCGGTTGCTCGACTACCGAGCTTTTTCCTTCCTTCATAGCATTAAGATTAGCAGTCAACAGTTGATCTGTCAACTATATTGGAAGAGTCGAACCCGCGCGGAAATCCCTGCAAGGTTTGCTGGCAAAAACGATCTCAAAATAGAGGGCTGCACTCCAAATTCTAAGATTGTTCGACTGAGGCACAGAACTAAGGCATTTGAGGGCTTGCGCTTTTGGATGAGGCAGCGATGGGAGGGTGTCCGGGAGGCAGATTTTGCGATTTTGCCGGCGTTCGGTCGTGCAGATTATCCATTACATGGAAAATGGAAGAGTCACCCACTGCCGCCCCGCTCTGTGCCGGAGCTTGTCCCTTGTCGAGAGCGGGATGGGAAAAATTGCTGCCGCCGGGAGTGGATTCGACCACGGACCATGCGCCATCGCGCTTTGCGAGAGCATAGGTGAGCTGCATCGTTCCAGATCCGTTCTTCACATGAAATTCGATCTGCGCCTGCGCGTGGTCGCCGTCAAACGTGACTTGCTTCACTTCCGTGTCGAAGGACTTGAGACTTAGATTTCCATTGTGGGCGAGATGCGCCTGAATGGCGCTGCGGATGGCGTCATTTGGACTCGCATCCGCTGATGCGACGGCAGGTGCGCCCAAGACGGAGTTGCCACGCTGCTGGCATCCCATGACGACAGCGGAAACAACCAGAGTAATTGCAATTTTAGATTTCATCATGACCTCGTACTTTTTCTTGCCTTGCTGCTTGTGGTTCTCCTGGTGCGAAGCCCTACTGGACCGCGACGAGTTGTTTCCTGGCCTGAGTGGCTTCCCTTGCCTCGTTGCCGGCTTCCAGAGTCAGGTCGCGCGTTCCGAGCCCGACGCCAATCTTTTGGAGAAAGGCATTCGGAGGCGTGCCGCCGGCGAAGATCCAGACAAAATCATTGGGAATCTCCTGCATTTTGCCGCCGGCATCGAGGAGGACGCTCTTTTCTTTGAACTCGACCGGACTGGAGTTGAATAACACCGTCAGCTTCCCTTTGCGGATGCATTCTTCGATGCGGTGTGCGTTTCGTTCTTTGATGCGGCTAAAACGATCTTGCCGGTAGGAGAGCGTGACCTTGTTTCCGGTTTGCTCCGCAAGCCCCATGGCTGCTTCAACGGCGCTGTCGCCCCCTCCCACGACGAGAATTTGCTTGTTGATGTAGTGGTCCGCCTCGATCAAGCGGTACATCACCTTCGGGAGTTCTTCCCCTTGGACTCCGAGTTTGCGCGGAGTGCCGGAGCGGCCAAGCGCTAGGACGACAGCCTGCGAGCGGTACTGACCTTTGGAGGTCACAATGGTGAAGACGCTGTCATCCCCCTTCCTGATGTCCTCTACTTTCTCACCGGCACGAACTTTGAAATCGGCGCGTTGCAGAAGCTTCTCCCAAAAGGAAATCAGCTCTTCCTTAGACAACTCCATTTTCTTGAATTTTCCGTACATGGGAAATTGCACGGGACTGGTCATCACCAGCTTCTGGCGTGGATACTTCGAAACGGTTCCGCCAACAGTGTCCTGCTCGACGGTAAGGTAGTCGAGCTTGTTCTCGATGGCTCGCAGCGAGGCACTGATTCCCGCGGGCCCGGCTCCGATGACCAAAAGATCATGAACGCCGGGGCCGGACTGGGCACCGCCGCGAGCTGCAACTCTACGGGCGATGGTGTCGACACAGTCGCGCCCCTGATTGACGGCATTCTTGATCAAAGCCAAGCCGCCGAGTTCCCCGACGATAAACAAGTTCGGAATGGTCGTCTCATAGTCGGACGTTAGCGTCGGCATGTCAGCACCCATGCTGGCGCTGGCCATGACCATGGTTATCGCGCCCACAGGGCAAGCGTCGGCACAAAGACTGTGGCCGATGCACTTGTATCCATTCACGATGGCGGCCTTTCCTCCGATCATGGCCAGCACGTCACCCTCAGGGCAAACGTGCGTGCATATCGCGCAACCAATGCAGTACATCGTGTCAATATGTGGATGCTGAGCTCTGGGCCCCTCGGAATATGATTTTCCTTTTTCAGCAGCCTCGCGCGCCCGTGCCTCTCTTTTCTTCAGCCGCCGTTGATAGAATAGCATCGGGACAATAACAACTACGGCGCAGAAGGCATAGAGCACGATATTCAGAACGGTCTCAGACATTCCTAAGCTCTCCAAGTCATTGCAGAACGAAACGCATCACACATTCCAGCGCCTACCGCTAGTAGTAACCGAGCATCAACATCAAGATGACGTGAATGGAAGCGAGTAACGCGAAAGAGTAACTGAACGGACGGTGGATGACGTGCCAGAGTTGAAACAGTTTCTGTGACTTCGAGAGAAATAGGATTTTCTTGGAAACGAGGGTTTGCTCGCGCGCCAGGCGAATGGCGCGTTCCAACGCCAGGTTCTCGCTGCGGCGGAAACCGGCGATCGCGAAAAGGCTTCGGCTGTGCGACCAGAGCATCTTCTGGCGCAAGCGCCAGGCGCGGAACGGAAAAGCCACGTCAAAAAGGATCATTTTCAGCAGCGCTCCGAGCAGCGACAGGCGCTCCGCTTGCTGCAGGTCCGGCAAGCGCACAAGAGATGCGATATCTTTTGGGGTCAGAATTCCCAGGGTTTGCAATTGAGCGGCGAGCGCAGCGCTCTGTTCCTGCGCTTCCTTGAAGGAGAGTTCCGCGAAATTCAGACTGCGGGGAATCTGGGCGTAGATATAGCGCCCGACCACGCCGCTGAGGGAAACTACAATCATGATCCAGTAGGCGACGCCGGCGATGCCTGAAAATTTGAACGAAGAGTGAAACGTGACGACAATCGGCGCGGAAAGGCCAAGGAGGACGTGGAAGTCGAGCCAGTGGCGCGAACTGCCTTGCCGTCCGAGCCAGGCCCAGTGCTTGCGAAGCGGGTATAGATAGATCAGCAGGAACATGAAGAATCCGATCATGCCCAGGCGCAGACCAATGGTGCCGCTGGGTTTCAGGTAAGCGTGTTTGGGTGAGAGTGCCCGGTGGGCCGCGGAGAGCCAATAATAGTCGAGCCCATAGATGAGCATGCCCACCAGCAGCAAACCGGCGATGAGATAGGCCACACGCAGATATATACGGTGCATCCGTTCGCCGTTCGGCATTGCGGTTGCGACGCGCGGAACTGTCAAGTTTAGGCTCACTTGTTTGCCACCTGCTCTCTCGTGTCGACAGCGAATCTCCGGTAGCCGGAAAATTGGTGCGTATTGCGCCAATGTTGGTGGCGTGATTCCACCTCGACGGTAGCTTGGGCGGGAAGCCAGAAAGATTCTGGAGAATTGTGGAAAGTAACCGGGGCGAACCGCACCTCGGAGTGCAATGTGCGAAGCCCGACGTCTTGCATACCTGAATCGACGTTGGCGCTCAGTTTGACGATGACGCCGCTGGCTGGATCGATCCATGCGGTGCCAGAAAGCTCCAGAGGATACTCGCGGCCGCGGACAGCGAGTGCGGCAGGCGAGCGCATGCCGGGGATGTGCTGGAAATGAATCTTGGTTAACGGGCGTCCGTTGAGAGATTCTTCCCCTTCTTGAGTAAATTGAAAGCCGGGTACGTAATAAGGATGAAAGACCAGGAACAGCGTCGAGAATCCATTGCTGATGAGAAGCGGCGTGCGAGGCTTCTTATGCTTCGCATCTTCGGGGGCGATTCTGGATTCGACCAGGCTCAGCTCGCCGTCTGACGTGGAAAGGATAATCAGGTAGTCGAAGGTCGATTCTTCTTTCTCGACGACTTTGCCGTTGTCCGCGAGTTTCTCCTGCAGGACGCGTTCCGTGCAATTCATTTCGGAAATCAAGTCCAGAAAGGCGGATACCTGTTTGCCTGTTCGTTCGAGCACGGCATCCAGTTGGTCATCCGCCACGCCGCGTTCGGGAAACACAACGCATAGAACGGCGACGCCGATGAATAAACAAAGGGACCTGATGAGGCTTGCGATTTCCGATCTTTTGTTCATTTGTGTTTCCACTTGTTGTCAAACCGGTAGCCGAGGGTAAGATTCCACTGATTGTAGTTTTGCATTTGTCCCCGGTACATGGTGAAGCCACCCTGCAGGAAGAACAGAGCACCGAGAGAAGTGTCCACATTGGTGGTCAAAAACTTCGCACTCTGATTCCCCGCCAGTGAGGAGGTGAAAACCTGATCCCCCGCAAGTAACTCCACATGCAAATCTTCTCCCAGATTGCGAGACAGCGAGAAAGCGCGATAGGTGCCGGACCCGAAAGAACTCGTAAAGCGCGAATAGTGCGCATCAGCATGAAGATCTACTTTGGGGATTCTCAGAAATGTGATGCCATACATCTGATTGAGCGAGGTCTTGGCGTCACCCGTGCGGCTGCTGCGGCCGAGATCGGTATACAGAGCGATGTTCTTCACGACTTCAACCCGGACCCCACCGCTGAATCCTTGAAAAAGATACTTGTCCAGCAGCCCGGTGCTTACAAGCTGCGGATCGAATGTCGGAATATCGCGGAAATAGGTGTGGTTTGCGCTGAATTCGATCCGGGAAAAAGGCTGGACCCTCACGGTCAGAAAACTCCGGCTGATTCCGGCGCCGGGAGCAACCGTGGCCGGATTTGCGCTGGGCTGATCCGCCTGCAGAGCATGAAAGATCGAAAAGGTTCGCTTGTAGGAAACGGAATTTTCGAAAAAGGCAAAAGGCCGATTGTTCTGGTAACTCGCTTGGGTAGTTCCTGTTGCCGTCGTCGTGGAATATGGAACAGTTTCGAAGCTCTTGCCAAAGCCGGCCGTGCTGGAATAGTGGACGGCGTCGTAATCGCCGCCTTCGGCATTGAGGAAGCCGCCCCCAATATGACGGTTCGGGCTGTAATTCCACGAAGTGGGGTCGGGCGTCGAACCGCCAAAAATTCCGGTGGTAACCCCGTGTCCCACACGTGCGGCAAAGTATCCGCCATCCAGCGTATCGAGACTCGAGGCCCACGGTAGATAGAGGCGTCCGGCCCCAAGGACCCAACGCGAATCGGGATTTTCATACGTCAGACCCAAGTGATAGGTGCGATTGAGCAGGTCTTGCAGCGTCTGCTGCGAGGCGGCAGAGGTTGAACTCAATCTCCCTCGCCAATAACCCCGCAGATTCCAGTACGTACCTCCGATGCGCGTAAAATCGGCGCGAACTACCGCTCCGAGACTGGAAGAGCTCGCCTGCGAAGCATCGTTACTCTTGGTACCGCTGTAATCGATTCCAAAGCGCCCGCTCGCGCGGTTTACGGATGGCAAAGGGGGTCGCGGCACAAATGCGCGCGCTTCTTCATCCAAGGCATCACCGCCTTCGCTGAAGGTGATCACCGCCGGATATTTGCGGGTCGCGCCCAAGGCATGCTGCTGAACGAGAGCCTGCAAGGCATCGGAAGAGAGATACGCGAAATCGCCGGGAACGACGTCACGTTTAGGAGTGTGAATCTCGGTTACCGCCGAGGTTTCCGCAAGACCGACCACCACCAGTTCCGCAACAGCCTCATCGGGATTCGAGCTTCCGTCCGCGCCGGCTGTGACTTTGTTGTTTTTTACGATCAGCTTCATGCCTTCGGTCAGACCGGAGTTGCGCCCACCGTCCAGGTATGCAGTGTCCTGGTCGACGTACTTAATTTGAAATTCCGTACGCATTCCCGGGTTGGCAACGGCGGCCAGGGCCGTCATGTCCGATGCGGAAATTGGAGTTCCGCCAACCGCCGTAGCAGGTTCTGGAGCGGCGGCAGAGGTTGCTTCAGAGGCAGCCTCGGAAGCCTCGATCGGCGCAAGAGCAGATGCGGATGGTGAACTCACCACCGGTGGCGTGTTCACGCCGGCGGAGACGGAGTCCGACGAAGGCACAACAGAGGCTACTTCGACTGCCGGTGCGGTCGCTAGCGAACTCCCGGTGCCTTTCGCCGACTCAGGAACTGCCGCAGGTGCCTCGGCCGGAAGAGGAATATCAGCCGCCGGCGATGACGGAGCGGAAGCCGTGGTTGCGGCAGGCTGGGCCTCTTCTAGGGAAGACGGTTGCGTTTTGACCGATTGTTCCGGAGAAGGAGTAGGGGTGCTCATAGCATCTACGGGCTTTGCTGCGCCTGCTGAATCGGTTGGGGAAGGATTCTTCTCCGCAGGTGGTACGGAAGACGCAGCAGAGCTGGTCGGAGTCTCCGGAGGAGTCTGCGGCGGCAAGGGGTTTTGGTTTGTATTAGAGGATTGCGTGGTTGGCGTAGCGGAACCGTTCTGCGGCACGGGCTGGCCGCTCCAAATTTTCGAATTGCCGGAAACGGACGCTTTGCCCGGACCCCGCCGGAAGATGCCTGCAAGCGCACTGGCGGCATTGGCCGAAGCAGTGCCGCGGCCCGCAGGGCTGGCCTTCCGGCTGCCGGTAACTTCCGATGTATTAGGAGTCGAAGCGGGCGACGCGCCCTGCAGAACAGGCCCGATCCGCAGTACCACCGCCTTTCCGTCGGAGGAGAGGAGATACTGCTCGGTGCGATCGAACTCCACGACCACGCGCGTCAGCGGCGGGTCTTCACTTTGCATCCACAGACGAACCGCGCGAACGCCTGCGATATTGACCAGTGTGCGGTGCGGGAGGCCATGGTAGACCGCTCCGGGCAGATCGAGAATCAGGGAATCAGAATAAGTCGCGATGACCTTGGCCTCGGGTACCAAAGCAGTCGTGCTTAATTCAATGTGTATTTCTGTTCCTTGCTGGTCGGAAACATTTACCCCCGTCACCTCGGCTGGAACGACGGGTGGCTTCTGGGCAGCAGTAATGGGCGCCAGTAGGAGAAATACTGCTAGTTGTCTCGCTCGTATCATTCGCTAAGCTCATATTCTCTAGGCCGCGACGCACTGCTGAAGTCTGCATCGAACATGCCAGCCGTTGTTAGTTGTCGTTCGCTTGATCCGGGGCTGATTCGGACCAGGCATGAATTCCGCAATTCGGTGTTGACTGCCCTGTGGGATTGTTCTTTCGATGGAGCGACGCGCATGCGACGGCACAACCGCCATCATCATCCCCCACCGTTCTTATGGCACTGGTAGCAGTTCACGCTGTTGTACACATACCCGCCGACGTTCGGGTGATGGAAATTGTTCGGGTTCCCGCCCCCATGGCAAGATCCGTTCGTGCATGAGAACACCGTGTAGTCGTTGGGATTCGTGTGGCAGGTCGCACACACACCGGCGGCGTTTCCGTGATTAACGCTCCACCAGGTGTGGCTAAAAGTCGCCCCGGTCCATGCCGTTGTGGTGTGACAAGTCGTACAAGTCGTTGTGAAGATGGTGGGCGCCGCTTTGTGGATGGGATTCGTGGTGTTGTTGTAATCCGTCGCGTGGCAGCCGTAGCAAGTCGTTGGGAGGGTGGTGTAGTTGTTATTTACATGGCAATTGGCGCAGGGGACTTTGATGTGGAAGCCGGTCAGAGGGAACGCGGTCGTGTTGTGGTCAAACTTGCCGTTGGTCCAGAGCGTCATGTCATGGCATAGCTGACAGGTCGTGGGGAAACCCACCTGGATGTGGTTGATCGGAGTTGTCGCCGTGTTATAGGCATTTAGGTGGCAGGACACACACGTAGTGTTCGCGCTCGTCAAATTGTAATTGTTGTTGATGTGGCAATCGGCGCACACCCGGGGAGGCACGGTATGCGAGTTGGTCAGCGGAAATCCGGTGGCCGAGTGATCGAACTTGCCATCGGTCCAGAGCACCGTGTCGTGGCAGCTTTCGCATGTTGTGGGAAAACCTGCCTGGACGTGGTTCACGGGGGCCGTCGCCGTATTGTAGTCCTTCAAATGGCATGACGCGCAGGCCGCAGTCGTAAGGTTGTAATTGTTGTTGATGTGGCAATCGAGGCAGACGCGTGGTGGATCGGCGTGGGCATTCGTGAGGGGGAAGCCCACGGTGGTGTGGTCAAACGTCGCCGGCTGCCAGGCGCTGGTGTTGTGGCACTGCTGACAAGTCTGCGAGAAACCTCCGGCGACGTGATTCGGATTCGTCGCGCTTTGAAAATTGCTCAGGTGGCAAGTGACACAGGCTGTGCTCGTGAGGTTGTAATTGTTGTTGATGTGGCAATCGAGACAGACGCGCGGCGGTTCGGCATGCGCGTTGGTCAAGGGAAATCCGGTGGTGGAGTGATCGAACTTTCCATTGGTCCAGGCCAGCGTGTCGTGGCAGCTTTGGCACGTCGTCGGAAAACCCAGTTGCACGTGGTTCACCGGAGTGGTGGCCGCGTTGTAATCCTTCAAATGGCAGGAAGCGCAGGCCGTGGTCGTAAGGTTGTAGTTGTTGTTGATGTGGCAGTCGAGACAGACGCGCGGTGGATCTGCGTGCGCGTTCGTCAACTGGAAGCCAACCGAGTTGTGGTCAAACGTTGCCGGCTGCCAGGCGTTGGTGTTATGGCACTGCTGGCAGGTCTGTGAGAACTTTCCAGCTACGTGGTCGGGATTCTTCGCGCCTTGGTAATTCGCCAGATGGCAGCTGACGCATGCCGTCGTGGTGAGGTTGTAGTTGTTGTTGATGTGGCAGTCGAGGCAGACCCGCGGCGGCTCAGCGTGTGCATTCGTGAGGGGAAAGCCCACGGTCGTGTGGTCAAATGTCGCCGGCTGCCAGGCGCTGGTGTTGTGGCACTGCTGACAAGTTTGTGCGAAGCCTCCAGCAACATGGTCGGGGTTCTTCGCGCCCTGATAGTTTTTTAGGTGGCAGGACACGCAGGCGGTGCTCGTCAGGTTGTAATTATTGTTGATGTGGCAGTCAAGGCAGACGCGCGGCGGATCGGCGTGGGCGTTCGTCAGTGGGAAACCAACCGAGTTGTGGTCAAACGTCGCTGGCTGCCAGGCACTGGTGCTGTGGCACTGCTGACAAGTTTGTGCGAAGCCTCCAGCTAGATGGTCGGGTTTCTTCGCGCCCTGATAGTTCTTTAGGTGGCAGGACACGCAGGCCGTGCTCGTCAGGTTG
>JBGOVR010000211.1:0-6386 GCA_041478205.1 Candidatus Acidiferrum sp. | reverse complement strand
TACGCCAATCTCTGTGCAGGCTATCTCGGCGTAAATCAACTGGACGAGGCCAAGGCTACCGCCCAGCAGGCTCAAGCCCGCAACGTTGACGCACCTTATCTTCACTTCTGTATCTTCCAGATTACTTTCTTGCAGCATGACGCGGCGGGGATGCAGCGTGAAATCGCGCTGTTGGCCGGTCAGCCCGGATGGGAAGACCA
Source organism: Candidatus Acidiferrum sp. (assembly GCA_041478205.1). GTDB lineage: Bacteria > Acidobacteriota > Terriglobia > Acidiferrales > UBA7541 > Acidiferrum. The sequence goes on along the minus strand of JBGOVR010000211.1, from coordinate 6,186 downwards.
GTCGCTCATCGCTCAATCGCAGACTTTGGCCTATGGCGGTGAGCTAACCAAGGCGCGGGAGCTCTCACGTCGCGCGATAGATTCCGCCCACCGCGCGGACTCCAAAGATCGGGCTGCTGGCTATCAGGCCCTTTCTGCTCTCCGCGAAGCCGTTGCGGGAAACATGGCCCTGGCGAAACGCCAGGCCCAAGATGTACTCGGCGTCTCCAGCGACAGAGATGTGCAGGCCATTGCAGGGGTCGCTTTGGGATTGGCCGGCGGAGTCGCGCCGGCCACGCGGCTGGCTGACGAGCTCTCCAAGCGCTTCCCGCAAGACACCGCGGTCCAATCAATGTACGTGCCGATGATCCTCGCCGCAGTCTCTCTGAGCAATGGCCAGGGAGCCAAAGCCGTTGAAGCGCTCGCGCCCGCCACGCCTTACGCGTTGGGGGTCTCTCAGTCTTTCTCGTCTTTCAGTCTGTATCCCGTATACCTGCGAGGCCAGGCGTATCTCTTGGCGAAGCAAGGCGCCCCAGCGGCCGCTGAGTTTCAAAAAATTCTCGACCACTGGGGAATCGTTGCGGACAGTCCCCTTCATGCGCTCGCGCGCCTCGGCCTCGCCCGCGCATATGCGCTCGCCGGCGACTCCGCGAAAGCGCGCACCGCCTACCAGGACTTCCTCGCCCTCTGGAAAAACGCCGACCCCGACATCCCCATCCTCAAACAAGCCAAAGCCGAATACGCCAAGCTCCAGTAAGAGTCCAGCACACATGTTCCGCCCGCCACCTGTAGCGGCCGCCGAGGCGGGCGCTTTTTGGCTGGACGATCACCCTCGCCCGCTATCTGTGATGGAAAAAACCGCACCCTCCGCCCTTTTACACAAGCTGCTTGACATCACCAGCCCTCGATTTACCCTTGACTTTTCCAGGATCTCTGATATCCTCAGCGCTAGTGGTTTCTTCGTTCAAAGCGCTGACGTTCGGGGCGCTTTTTTCAGTTCAACCCTCCAATTGTAGACGTAAGCCCGTGCGATCAAACGTCATTGCCTTGTGCAAATGTGCCCTTTAGAATCAGCTATTTACGCACTGCTATTTTCGTAAGTCCTTTCCTTTGATATCGATATGAATTGCCCCCGGGGGTGGGGGGGGCGGTGCTCCAAACCAAAATCAAAAACGTCCAGGCCGCTATCCCCTTCGGAATCATAACGTTGCATCACAGGAACAGTTAACTCTCATTAAATCATAACGATGTACAAAAACATACGGGGGTGGGGGATGCTGCCTCCCCGCTCAGGCGAACGCGTTCGTCTCCCGTAGCGGCCGCTTTCCGAAGCGGGCGCCTGTGCCGCCGTACCCAGGCTGCACCCTCGGCCTTGGGTCGGCTGCAGCCTCTAGGACGCCCAAAAAAAAAGAAGAGGCGCTCTCGCGAGAGAGCGCCTCTAGACTCCGACTGTCGGCTATTTTCTACTTACGGCTTCGCGCTGCCCTGCGTCGCCCCGTTGTGCTTCTTGCGGTAGATATTCCGCGACGCCTGGTTCTGTTCGTGGTTGACCTGGGCCTTCTCGCCCGTCGTCAGCTTGCCACCGTTAGCCTTGCGGTCCGCGGCGACTTGCTGGTTGATGCCCTTCTGTTGATTCTCCACCTTCGCCGTTTCACCGGCCGTCAACTGCCCGCTCTTGATCCCTTGCGCCACGCGGTCTTGCTGGTTCTCGCGGCGCTGCCCGACTTTGTTGTTGCCGTATTGCGCGGTGTTGGCGTTGTGCTTGTCCTTATAGATCTGATTCGACAGGTGATTCTGCTGTCCGTTAATTTTGGCCTTTTCCGCCGCGGTCAGTTTTCCGCCGTTGGCCGCGCGGTCCGCACGGGTTTCGCCGTTGATTGCGGCTTCCTTGGTTTCCAGCTTGGACGTTTCGCCGGCGGTTAACTGTCCGCTCTGCACGCCGTTGCCGATGCGGTCCTGCTGATTTTCCTTCCGCTGCGCGACGCTCGGATCGGGTTTGGCCGCCGGTGTCGGCGACGCCGAGGAGCCTGACTGCGATGACGAGGGATCCTGCGCCAGCACCGTCGTGCTACTCGCTGCACCAACGAGGACGACTGCCAGCGGCAACATGGCCCACTTCAAAAATGTGGCTTTCATTGTCTTTCTCTCCTAAATTTCACTGCGATCTTCGAGTCCCGGGGTACCGTGTAATACCCCATTCTGGGAGTTAAGTTGCGGCCCGCACTACTGCTCCGAGGAACAGTTTCCCCCCATCCGGCACGGTGTCTCAGTACTCTTTGGACACAATTCGTCCACTGCCGCCCAGTCTCGTCAAAGCACGACGCGATAGCGCCGGGTATCCCTGCCGGCTTTCCGGGGGCAAAATTACGTTCTGCAGAGTTCTTGGAAAAATATCGGAAGAAAGTAGCGGTCGAACCTTGGGGCCCAGAAAGTCGAGGCCACCGTCTCGCCATTGAGAGGGTACGCGCCCAAAAACAAAAAGGGCAGCCCGACGGCTGCCCAATCTCAAACCACCAATACAATATCGGCGAAGCGCCTTACGCTTTCTTTTCTTCCGCGGGCTTTTCCGCTGGAGGAGCCGCCTGCTGCGGAGGTGGCGCCGTCGGGTGCGTCGCGCCGGACATTCCTTCTTTGAAGTTGCGAATGCCCTCGCCAAGCCCGCGCATTACCTCGGGAATCTTCCGCCCGCCGAACAAAAGCAGCACGATGGCCAGAACCACCAGCCAATGAAAAATACTAAACTCACCCATAAACCGCCTCCACGCGCCCTGCTTCGGCCACGCTATCCCCACCCTAGCGCAGGACGTCTCGCACGGCAAGCCTATGCCCCACCGCACCCCTACAGGATAACACGCTCGTCCCCAGCCCGGCGCGTTACCCGCTCCCGGTCCAGGTATTCGAGCAGGGGAATGGCGTATTTCCGGGTAATCCCGGTCAACTCCTTGAAGGCCGGCACGGAGATGCGTTCGCCCTTCGTCTTTTTGTAAACCGCCAGGCGTTCCCGTAGATGCGCCAGTGCGTCACGGTGAAAAATCAGCTCTGGCGTGACGCGCACCAAACTTTTCTCGCGCAGCAGGATCTGCAGGATCTTTTCCGCGCGCCTCGCTTCGACCGGCAACTTGCTAAGGACTTCCGTCACCGTGGGCACCGCCAGGCCGGCAGCCGCAAACGCGGTCTCGATTTCTTTCTTGGCGCGCGCCTCTTCGGGCTCCAAGGTGATGGCGGACCCGGCTCGCTTCACCAGATCGCCTTGCAGCTCGAGTTTTTTCTGTGCCACCAGCTCTTCGAGGGCCGCCCGGAACGTCTCCGCCTTCACGCGCCGCCCCAGGTTGGACCGCAAATCCTCGCGAGATATTCCCGGCAATAGCGGATTCTCTTTCTGAAACTGTTCGACCCTGGCCGCAATTTTCTGGCGCACTTCTTCGAAGACCATGCCCGGCACCAGGAGCAGCGGCTCCGCCGTCACGCTTTTCACGCGGCCCGATTCCGCGATTTTTTTGGCCGCATCGCGAATCTCGTTTTCGAGCCATCCGGTGCGCGCCGCAATTTCGTCGAACGCCAGTCCCGTTGGAGTGCGTTCCACCATCGCGGCGAGCATCTCTTCCTTCTTCCCCTCTTGCAGTGTTGCGAGGAACGCTGCACGTCCCGTGTCTCGCGCCATTGGCCGCCGCGCGAGTGGGTCCAGCACCACGCCCCCGCCGATGGTGGTCACCGGCGAGAACTGCCGCACGATGAAACGGTCGCCCAGCAAAACCAACAAATCATCCTGCAGGCGCAATTGCGCGAACGCACTCTGCCCGTGCGCCAGTTCATTCTGGCCATAGAGAAATATCTCGGCGATGGTCTCCGAAGTTCCGGAGTGAAAATGCACGCGGCTGCGCTGCTTCATCTTCGGCGCCGATGGCAGAAGCTCCAGCCGCGTATCGATTCTGCGAGTCGTACGAAATTTTCCCGGGGCGGCCAGCGCCATGCCGCGTCGCAACGCCGTGTGCTCGATCCCCGCGAGATTTACCGCGGTGCGCTGTCCGGCCAACGCGCGTGCGACCGCCTCTCCCCCCGATTGCACCCCGCGTACTCGCAACAGCTTGCGTTGCGGAAACAATTCGACTTCGTCGCCCGCGCCAACACTCCCCGAAATCAGCGTGCCGGTGACCACCGCGCCAAAGCCTTTGATCGCAAACGCGCGGTCGATCGGCAGCCGGAAATGTCGCGCCGCGTCTTTGCCAGGGACCTGATTCGCAACGCCGAGCAACTCGCTCTTTAACTCGGGCAGTCCCGCACGAGTCTTGGCGCTCACGGGCACAATCGGCGCGCCCTCGAGAAACGACCCACGCAAGTACTCTTCTACTTCCAGCCGCACCAGCCCAATCGTATCTGCGTCAATCAGGTCGCTCTTCGCCAGCGCCACAACGCCGCGCTGCACTCCAAGCAGCCGGCAAATATCAAGATGTTCCCGCGTTTGCGGCTTGATCGATTCGTCCGCCGCGATCACCAGCAGCACCACATCCACGCCCGCGGCCCCCGCCAGCATGTTGCTGACGAACCGTTCGTGCCCCGGAACATCGACAAAGCCGAATCGCACGCCGCCTTCTTCGAGGAACGCGAAGCCGAGATCGATGGTGATGCCCCGCCGCTTCTCTTCCGCGAGCCGGTCCGGGTGCGTCCCGGTCAATGCCTCAACGAGCGCGGATTTACCGTGATCGATGTGCCCGGCCGTGCCGACGATAATGCTCTTGTACATGTCCATGTAGGTGAGGGGTGGTGCTTCGATGTTACGAGAGACTGTAATTTACGGTCAAACACGTATGTGCGGCAACCCAGATGGAGCCGCCGCCAACGCCGCGGTTGCCGAGGCTCTTGCCGACCGACCAAAGCGGTACCATCGTTAGCGGCGATATCATTCCTTCCAAAGTCGTAAACGCGAATGGGTGTGGAGCGTCTAAGCGAGGGGAAAGTATCTCGGAGGAGGTCACGTGAAAATTCGCAAAATATTGCCGCTGGTTGTGCTGTTGTTGATTTGTCCCGCAATCAGGGCCGGTGGAGGCACGCTGTCCGCGGAAGACATCGCAAAGATAAAACGAGTGCATAGCAAGTATGAGGAAGCTTGGCTCGCAGGGGATGCGGACGGTGTGCGTGCCCTCTTCACGGATGACTGTGTGTTGCTGCCGCCGCACGGAGACACGCCGCGGATCGGGCAAAAAGGATTGAATGAATACTGGTTTCCGCCAGATGCTCCGACGACGCGGATTACGAAGCTGGTCGTCACGCCCCAGAGCATAGGCGGCGACGGCCAGATCGCACACGTGTGGGGGACGGACGAAGTGGCATGGACAACGGTGCAGGACGGCAAGATGACGAGCACGTCGCATAAAGGTATGTTTTTGAATGTTCTCCGGAAGCAAGCAAATGGGGAATGGAAGGTATCGCACCACATGTGGGATGACCCGGTCGAGCGACATTGAAACCGCCCATCCGCGGCAGAGCTTATTGCGCGGCTTGCGCGAGAGACGGAATCCGCTATCGAAGCGTTGCAGTCCGCGAGGACCAAGCATAGCCGCCGCGCGCGCGGAGAAGGCTCGGAACCGCAGTTGCGCCGAAGGATACCGGATTCTCCGGCCAGCGTGCATCGACCTGCCGCATGATTCGCTCCGCCTTGGCTTTGAGAGGTGTCCCATTTCGCACAGATTGTTAGACCCCTTTTTTGGTTGAATTGACACAGGCCTTCAGAGCCCATGAAGTTTCACCTAATGAATACAAGGCACTTTAGTGCCGTTCAGGATGGCCATGAGTCAAAAAAACTTTCGAGTCGTACGGGCAGGCGAACGGACCAACGCCGATGGCAAGCCGGTGAGCAACAAAGTACTGTTGGCAACGCCCGATAATGAATACCAGTTGATGCGTCCTGACTTGACGTACGTCGATCTGCCGGATCATCTTAGCCTTCATGAGCCGACGCAAAACATCGAGTTCGTCTATTTTCCGAACCGCGGAATGGTTTCTCAGGTGGTGGTGACCAAAGACGGTCGAACCGTGGAGGTGGGTGTGGTGGGGAACGAGGGCTATGTGGGGGCAGGATTGGCAGTTGGCTTGAGCAGAAGTTCCGTGCGTGAAATAGTCCAGATCGCCGGTGATGGCTTCCGAATGATGGGAAATGCGCTAGAACGCATTCTGCGGTCGGCTCCGCAGTTGCAGATGATCTTGAGCAGG
>JBGOVR010000006.1:0-60447 GCA_041478205.1 Candidatus Acidiferrum sp. | reverse complement strand
CGATCTTGTCGTTGTGACCGATCACCACCAGCGGCGCACCCGGCAACGTAAAGCCTTTCACGTTCCAGCCAGGCGCCGTCAGGTGGATTTCGTACCAGATCGGCGGTATCGAAAGCTCCAGGTGCGTATCGTTGGCCAGCAGAGGCTTGCCCGTCGCGCTATGATCGCCGCTCACTACCCAGTTGTTGCTTCCGAGTCCGTGGCGAATTTCTCCGCGCGTGTCCTCTAGAAAGCCGCGGATCGAATGCGCCAGCGCTGAGGTGAGATCGGGAAATCCCTCCGATGTCGCAGCGCCCGCGGAACCCGACGCGTTGGCCTTCAGCACCGTGTCTGGTTCCATGTCGTCGTCATCGTCTTCCTCGTCCGGATCCACTCGAGAACGCTGCGAACCATCATTTGCCACGTTCGGGTCGCCAACGACGAAGTGATCCATCGCCGTGTCTTGCGAAAAAAGATCTCTCGCCCGTTCCCATCCGGCGCGTTCCGTCACTTTGGCGCGGTTTAGTTCTTCTTCCCATGTGTTTGTCAGCGTCTGATACATGTACCCGGCGATGACCAGTGAATCGGACGCCTGCCAGGGCTGCGGTTTGTACTTCAGCAGAGAAAATTCGAGCGGTAGCTGATTGCGATGCTGTTCGATGAAGCGATTTACACCGCGCGCGTAGGCTTCGATGACCGCGCGTGACGCCGGGTCCATCTGAGAGAGGTCGCGCTCCGCGGCGCGGCCGAAACCTAAGGTTCGAAATTCCTTGTCAATCTCGAGCGTAGCCGGACCGAGAATCTCGGAAAGTTGGCCTCGCGAAACGCGCCGCAGCAAGTCCATTTGCCACAGGCGGTCCTGCGCCATTACGAACCCCTGTGCCTCCGCCAAGTCCTCCACTGAGCCGGCGCGGATATGCGGCACGCCCCAACGGTCGCGTTCCACAAGTACTTCTTTCTGAAGTCCCGGAACGCCGAGGGTTCCGTCAAGCTGTGGCAATGGTCGGTACACGAACCACCAAATCACCGCGCCACCGGCGACCACAAGAATAGCGAAAGCCCAAAATAAAAAACGCAAGATGGCTCGCAAGCTCGCTCCCACTCGCAGTGATTGATCTGTCAGTGTAGAGGAGCCACTTGGCAGGCGCAACCGCTCTGCGACAGCGCTGTTGCGCTACTGGTGCCCAGACGCACTGCCGCGTTAGGCCGCTTTCCTGAGAAAAAGGAAGTTGCCAAGGATCATCGTGAAGCCGATAGTAGACTTCCACCAAGAGCGTCGCGAAGACAAAACTTCCATGGCTAGGGAGGATGGAGTGACCATCGCAAGCACGGGGGAGCAATCGTGGCCGTGGCCGGATTCGCTGGACGCTTTAATCGCCGCGCCCGACCACCACAGACTGCTCCTTGAAAACGAAGCCGTTCGCGTCCTGGAAGTTCACATCCCGCCAGGTCAATTCGTTCCGGTGCACACGCACCGCTGGCCAAGCGTCATTTTCACATTAAGCGCCGCCGATTTCATTCGTCGCGACGCGGAAGGGAAACTCCTCTTGGACACCCGGGTAACGCCCTTTCCTTCTCCGCGCCCAGCCGCAGAGTGGCTGCCGCCGTTGCTGCCCCATTCGGTCGAGAACGTAGGAACGACCGGCATCCGGCTGTTCAGCGTCGAGTTGAAGAGGCAGTAGGGCAACGCCGGTCCACTTGCACACCACGTTCCGGCAGCACGCGGTTACGTCACAAGGTGACGCTACGGCCCGCCCGTGCTGTTACAATTCTCTTAAGGTCAATCGAAAACACGTATGTTTGCAGTCCGGCTCATCGGCGTTCTTGCGCTGGTCGCGCTGAACGGCTTCTTCGCGGCGGCGGAATTCTCGCTCGTAGCGGTGCGATTGTCGCGGGTGCGCCAGCTCGTTCAAAAGGGTGATATCCGCGCGCGAGTGGTGGAAGCGCTGCTCGGTGATTTGCACCGCGTCGTTTCCGGCGTGCAACTCGGCATCACCCTGGCCAGCCTGGCTCTTGGCGCACTCGGGGAAAGCACGCTCGCCAACATCTTTCAGAGCATTTGGCCGGGAGTGGCCGGGACGCGAACGGCACTGCTGGCCCATGCGGCCGCGCTCGCCGCAGCATTTGTGTTACTCAGCGCATTGCACGTCGTGATCGGGGAGCTGGTGCCGAAAACGGTCAGCCTGGCGCGCGCCGAGCGTGTGGCGCTGCTGGTGGCGCGCCCGTTCCGATGGTTTCTAAACACTTTTCGCTGGGCCATCGACTTGCTCGATGGCATCTCCGGCGCCATCGTAAAAGCTCTCGGCGTGTCGGAGCCACAGAGCCATGGCGCCGCGCACTCCACGGAGGAGCTGCAGATTCAAATCCAACAGGCTCGCGAGCGTGGACTTCTCGCGCCCGGCGAAGAGAAATTCATCGTGAGTGCTATTGAGCTCGGACAAGTGCAGGTGCGGGAAATCATGGTGCCGCGTCCGGACATGCATACGCTGCCGGTCGAATCGACATTGGATGAAGTGATGCGCGCGTTCGCTACCACGCAGCGCTCCCGCATCCCGGTATACCGCGGCTCGGAAGATCAGATCCTGGGTTTTGTGCATATCAAGGATATGTTGTGGGTCTTGCTCGATCGCGAGCGGCGCTTGGAAGAGAATCTTTCACCGTCGCCATTCGATCTGCGCCGGGTACTCCGCGAAGTGCTGATCGTGCCGGAGACCAAACCGGCGGATGAGTTGCTGGGGGAACTGCGCAGCCGTCGCGTCGGGATGGCCCTGGTGGTGGATGAATTTGGCAGCATCCTTGGGCTCGTCACCTTGGAAGATATCCTCGAGCAGGTGGTCGGCGAAATTCACGATGAGTTCGACGTCGTCGAGCGACCACTGACTCTGGCCGACGGTGCCGTGATTTTCGATGCGGCGTTGAACGTGCGCGATCTCGATGCCCAATACAACATCGCGTTGCCCGAAGATCCCGCCTACGCCACGGTGGGCGGCTTCGTGCTCGACCAGCTTGGTTTTATCCCGCGCGGCGGAGAAAACTTCGAGTACGGTAATTTTCGCTTCACCGTGGTGGAGATGGATGGCAAGCGCGTGGCCCGCGTCAAAATCCAGCGCATGCGGCCGATGACCGAAGAGCGGAAGCCTGGACAGCCCGCGAGCGACGCGGCGCAGCCCGTAAGCGCCTCGAAATCTTTGGATTCTGATTCCTCGGCAAAAACCCGGTAATGACGCGACACCTCTTGCAGCGCATCCTGCTTACGCTTCCCGCGCTCTGGCTTGTTCTAACTTTGGTTTTTCTGATGATTCATATCGTGCCCGGCGATCCCGTCGAGCAAATGCTTGGGGAAGGGGCCGCGCCGGGAGAACTGGTCCAACTGCGCCACGCGCTTGGGTTGGATCAACCACTGCTTGCGCAATACGGCCGCTATCTGAAACAACTTGCGCACGGAGATCTCGGGCAGTCCTTCAAATTCCAAGCGCCGGTACGCCAGATCATCTTCGAGCGTTATCCCGCGACTTTAAGTCTCGCTTTCCTCGCTCTGCTTGTTTGCGCCGCGATCGCCATTCCCGCTGGAGTGCTTGCGGCGTACCGGAGAGGGTACGCCGCCGACCGCGCGGTTGGCGTGTTTACGCTCTTCGGTCTCGCGGTGCCGAACTTTGCGCTGGGTCCCGTGCTGATTTTGCTCTTCTCCATCAAAATGGGTTTGCTTCCGGTGTCGGGACGCGGCGGCCCGGCCTACTACGTGCTCCCCGCGGCGACGCTCGGCGCGGCACTGGCCGCCATTCTCACGCGCATGGTTCGCGGTTCGATGCTCGAAGAGCTCTCCAGCGATTACGTACGAACTGCCCGCGCGAAAGGACTCTCGATGCGCGCGGTGTTGTTTCGTCACGCCTTCCGCAACGCGCTGATCCCGATTATCACCATTCTCGGCTTGCAGTTCGGCACGTTGCTGGCGGGGACGATCGTGACGGAAACTATTTTTTCCTGGCCCGGAATTGGCAGACTTACCGTGCAAGCCATCTCCTCGCGCGACTATCCCTTGCTGCAAGGCTGCATCTTGGTGATTGCTGTTTCCTACGTGCTCGTGAATCTGCTGACCGACATGCTTTACGCCGTCATCGATCCGAGGGTGCGGCTTTCATGAAATCTCTCGCCGTGATGCGCCAATTCCTGCGACAAAGTGTTCTGGCTCGCGTGGGATTCTCAGCCGCGGTGCTTCTGATCGCGGCAGCTCTGCTCGCACCGTGGATCGCGCCGGCTGATCCCGCAGCCCAGAACCTGCCCGCTCGTTTGGAAGCGCCTTCGCGCGCGCATTGGATGGGCACGGACGAACTGGGTCGGGACACATTGTCACGCACGCTATACGGCGCGCGCGTGTCGCTGCTCGTCGCGGTCTCCGTAGTTTGCGGTTGTGGATTTACCGGACTCATCGTCGGGATGCTTGCTGGCTATGCGGGCGGCTGGTTCGATCGCTTTGTAAATTTGCTGCTGATCAACGCGTTCCTGTCCTTCCCAGGAATCTTGCTGGCTATTGCCTTCGCTGCGTTTCTCGGACCTGGCATCAGCAAGGTGATTCTGGCGCTGGTGATCACCGGCTGGGCGGGCTATGCGCGGCTTGCCCGCGCGCAAGTACTCAAGGTCAAGGAATTGGAATTCATTCTCGCCGCGCGCTCCCTGGGGGCCTCGCACTCGCGCATTTTGGTGAAGCATCTTTTGCCGAATATTCTGCAGCCGGTTTTGATCCAGGCGACCATCGGCATGGCGGGTGCGATTCTGGCGGAGTCGACGCTGAGTTTTCTGGGACTTGGCGTGCTCGCCCCGGTGCCCAGCTGGGGCGCGATGCTGAATGACGCGCGGAGCCACCTCTTCGATGCGCCGCACATGGTCATTTTTCCCGCGCTTGCCGTGATGACCGCGGTGCTTTCCTTCAATCTGCTTGGGGACGCGTGGCGTGATTGGCTGGACCCGCGCACACGCTCACAAATGGCCGCGCTCGAACTTACTCGCTGAACCGGCGGGCCGCCGTCGACAAAAGTTCCGGCGACCGAAGGGGAGGGGATTATTTGGTTTCGAGGGTTACCGCTGCGCCGCGCCCGAGGGCGAGGTTGCGCGACGCGCTTCCTTTGTTGACGGCGATCTCCACGTACCCGCTCGATCCCACGTAGGCGACCGGCTCGCCAACGTTGCCCAGCGCGAATGTTTCCACCAGGCGCGAAACCGCGTGACTGCCGATTTGAAATTTCACTTGGCCGTTCTGACGCGCGTCTTCGGCGAGATCTTCCGGCCGGAAATTCGTCACCAGATTGCCGTAGCTGTCGACGCGCATGACGATACCCTTCAACACTCCGTCGGTCGCCTTGGGCCGCGGCATGGCAAATCGTTTGTAGTCCTGAATCTCGTCGCCCATGCTCGCGGTCTGCCCGTTTTTCGAGAGCCATGCGGCCACCGGCGCGAAGACATCGCGTCCGTGAAAGGTCTTGCTCACCGGCTGATGATAGTAATGTTCCACGTTGGCGTGGCGCACGACGACGTTGGGGTCTCGCTCGTACACCAGCGACAGCACGCCATTGTCCGGGGCGACAAAATATTGATTGTCTCCGGTGACGAGGAGCGGGCGCCGCTCGGTCCCCACGCCGGGGTCCACGATCACGACGTGAATCGTGCGTGCCGGGAAGTAGGCGAAGGCCGAGCCGATGGCCAGCGCTCCGTCGAGCAAGTCGTATGCGGTGACGTTGTGCGTGATGTCCACAATCGTGACGTCCGGATTGATCTTGAGAATGACGCCCTTCAGCGTGCCGACGAGATGGTCATTCGTTCCGTAGTCCGTTGTTAGCGTGATGATCGAATTGGGCAATGGATTCTCCCACCCTGGGTGTTGTGCGCAGAACCGGCGCAGGCGAAGCGGGGAGGCGCTTCGTACCTCTTCACGCTAGCGAACACGCGCCCCAGCGTCAAGAATTGACGCGACGCGTGCTGTGCAATTGCCAACCTCCGAAAAAAGGAAGGGGACTCGCGCGATCAACCTGCGCCCTGATCCGGCGCACAGGAATGCCAATCGGGATCGGGGAAATGAACCCGGCAAAACCATAGTCCGCAGTTCGCGCAGCGCCGCTGAGCGGACCGTTCGCAGGGCTCATCCATTCGCGAAGCCCCCTGGCAGAGCCGTTGTTTCGGCTTTTTCGTCGGCTTGTCCATGGCGACCTCCATTGGTCGAGAGGCCTCGACTGCCCTCGCGGGAGCGACTCTATCGAGATACCCGTAGGAGTTCCACTCGAAGCAAGTACGAGCGTCGTTTTTCAGTATGCAATTAGAAAGTAGGAAAAATAGCCGGTCTGTACGGGCAGTCGGCCCGTTGTGTATAATCAGCAAGCTGGAGAAATGAGCGGGCGTCGTACAATGGCAGTATAGAAGCTTCCCAAGCTTCGGACACGGGTTCGATTCCCGTCGCCCGCTCCATGCAAACGAACAATGCGAGTCCAAGGCGCCGAGGTCGGTGCGGCGGTTTGTGTCTCGTTTCTTGGAGCAGTCAGACGCGTTTTACGCCTTGGCCGCTTTGCTGAGGGCGCGCGTGGTCTTGGACTCCCACGCTTTGCGCAGCTCGTCGCGGCGCTCGAGGACGTAGGCTTTGGCGTCTTCGAAATTGGAGTAGACGCGGCGGCCCTTGATCATATTGCACGCGCGACAGCAGGCGACCAAGTTGCGTGGGTCCTTTTTGCCTTTGCGGGCGCGTGGAACCACGAAATCAACCGACATGGCCAGAGCGTTGTCGAAGCTGGCTATGCCGTCGAGTCCACAGTACTGGCAACAGTACCGATCGCGTTCCAGGATGCGTATGCCTTCTGCGGCGGTTACCGGCTGGGATACCAACGACAGGGTCATGAGGTCCAATGGCATCGTTCACCTCCCAATCGAAACCCCTTTGATGGATGGGATTTGCGATCTTGACCGACTTTTGCGCAGACCATACGGCAGCGATGCGTTGGTGTCAAGGGCGGAGCGCAAGCTTACAGGTGCTTCGAGTGAGGACAGACGATCTTCGGGCGTTCACTCACGGCACCGCAGCAGGACGTACGGCGCGGCAGGGGGCCGACGGGCAGAGATTTATTAGAAAACTCCAATATTGGTGGCGTAAAGGTCTTGGCGGAGATGCCGATAGAACCATTGAGGCATACCCATGAGCATTCAAGCGGTTCATAGCGGCCAGCAAGTCGCCCAGGCCGAAGCGGTTTCCAAGGCGCAAGCGGCTCAGAAACAGGAGAGCCAGCAAAGTGTGATTCCACAAGACCGGGTGACGATCAGCGGAGCGGCGCAGGCGCAGCAGACGGCATTGGCCATTGGGGCGGATTCCCACCACGGCCACAAATAGTCAGAGTAAGGACAGGCTAAGTTAGCGGAGAAATGGGAAGGCCGCGTTGCGGGTGTGTGAATCGCTTTGCGCGATTTACAGACTTGCGCGCGGCCTTTTTTGTTTGTACGCGCGCTCACGAGAGGCCGATGGTTTCGCGCATGTGGCTGATGAGCAGGCGGATGCTGTTGGCGAGCTGCGCGACTTCGGCTTCGCCCTGGATGTCGAAATCGATTTCGTAGTTGCCGGCGGCGGCGTGGTCGACGGCATCTTTCAAGTTGAGGAGAGGCTTTACGACCTGGCGAGGGAGGATGAAGCTGATCCACACGCTTACCAGCAGGGTGATGATGGAAACGATGGTCAGCGACCATTCGGCGCGAGAGATCATGCGCCGAGCCTTGTTGTGATCGTACTCGATGCGGCTCCAGCTTCGCGCTTCCAGATTGGTGGTCAGATCGAGAACATCCTGGCCGGAGCTCTGAAGGTCGGTGGTGATTTTGCGGAGGGCGGGATTTCCTTCCTGAACGGTCTTGGTGATTTGCGCGTCAAAGGAGCCCACGCGATTGCGAAGTTCGTCGACCAGTTGGGCGCGAGTTTTGTAGCGCGTGCTCTTGAGAAGATCTTCGAGATCCTTCTCGTAAGTCACCAGCACCGCGTCAACGCGGTCGGCGGGAGCTTGTCCCGGTTGTCCGATGGCGGTGACCGCGGCTTGGAATCGTTCGTTGTAGCGATGCAGAGCATCCAGAGCTTGTTGGGTCACGGCTTGATCGGACGGGTGGAGGTCGCGGATGGCGGTGAGGATTTGTTCCATCTTCTGGATGGAATCGCGATTGGCCTGCAGGGAGGAAGGGTCGTACAGCAGCAAATAGTTACGCTCCGTGTGACGGGCTTGGAGCATCTCGATAGAAGCTTGCTGGGCGAGGGTCGCGGCCGGTGCGTCGAAGCTGACGATGCGGTCGACGAGCCAGCCGACCTGCAGGAGGTAGTAGACGGACAGGACAATCACTGGGACGAGAATGAGCCTGACGATCGCCAGACTGTAGGCGATTCGCCGCCGCAGCGAAGCGCCTGGCACCAACACTTGAAACGATCTTCGAATCCCGAGTTTCATGCCGCAAGCCTCCGGCCGCAAATTGCAAGTTAAGGAAGCGCCGGTAGCTTACAGGACCGGCGACCTGGTTGTCTGCACGGGCCGATCGCAAGTTCCCCTGAACAATAGCTGTTTGACGACGGTGGCAACAAGAAAGAAGTTTGCGCCAGCGCCGTAAGGCCGGTGCCACGAAAAACGCCCTGCCCTTCGGATGCGGAAGGGCAGGGCGCGACTTACGGCCAAACTGTAGCGGTGTCTGGGCTCGACGAGCTTTCTTCTTCCGCGAGCGGCTGGATTAGGGGTTGATGTCTTGTTTTTTCTCGGCCCGAGCGATGAGGCCTTTGATTCCGGGCTTGGCCTGGTCGGGAGCGCTCGCGAGCGCCAGGTTCAATTCCCTGGTTGCGGTGGCAAAGTCGCTCTTGGCCGAGGCTATGCGCGCAAGCTCGCCGTGCGTGTACCACTCATTGGGCCGCTTCTTGATGTTGATCTGGAAAACAGCGAAGCCTTCGTCCTGTTTCTTCTGGAATTGTAAGCCGCGGCCGTAGGAATGCAGTTGCACCCCCGATGCGAGTTCAAACGCCTTGGCCTTGACCGCCTCCGCTTCCTGTTTCTTGCCTTGCGCCTCGAGGATTTGCGATTTCGTGAGCAGATTGTCGAAACGTTCTTCGTTCAGGATGGAGGTTTCCTCCCACTTCATGGCTTGATCTAAGTTGGAACCGGTGTCGAGAAGCCAGTTGGCCGCTTCGTCGTAGCCGGCCCAGGTGAATCCACCGACGCTACGGAGTTGGTTCTGGATGCTGCGGAAAACGACGTCGTTCACGTTCACGGAGATGCGGAAGGGCACGGCGAGTTTCTCCCATCGCAAGGTGGCCGCGGTGGAATCGGGTTTCACATCGTCGAAGGTGAAGGCGAGGGCTTCCTGCAACTCGGCGGCATGGGGCTTCACGGTGACGCGCAGGGCGTCTTCTTTTTCGTCGTAGCTGAAGCTGCCCCAGGAGGTCGAGTTTTTCGAGAAGATGATGGTCCACTGATCGGCTGCGGGAATGGTATGCAGGCCGTAGGTGCCGGCGGGCAGGGCGTGGCCTTCGACGGAGACGTCATCAGTGAAGGAGATGGTGGTGTTTTCGTTGGCGCCGGAGCGCCAGACCTGGCCGTAGGGAACTTCTTTGCCCCAGAGGGTACGGCCGCCGACGAGCGGTCGGTAATACGTGATCGTTATGTCCGTGATGCCGATTCGCTGCGTGTTGACGGCGCGCTGGCTGAGCGTAGGGAGTTTCAGCTCGGTCGCCTGCCCACCATTTTTGAATTGCGCCTGCGCGCTGCCCGCGAGGCAGCCGAAACCCAATAGCAAGCCCAGAAAACACCCGTATACGTTACGCATGAACACCCCTCCTCGTTTTTCCATCAAGGGGATCGGGCAGTCCAATGGCTTCTGCGCCGGTCCCACTCCACTGTGCGCATAGACGGCCCCGCCCGGAGTGCGTAAGCAGCCGCACAACAGCCCAGCCGACACTGCTCGGAGATAGACGTATTTTAGAAAATAAGAGCAATGTTGACGCATTGGGCACATTTCCCTCCGTGGCGATGGTACCTGACCTTTAGGACAGGCTAACTTGGAAGCAGGCAAAAAATTACAGGCCAGTACGAGGGTCGTGAAGGACCACGGTTCGTGATAATTGGCGGTTTTTCAGTCACTTACCAAGGGCCCGGGGAAATCGAACGGTAGAGTGAGAGGTGCTTCTTTGCGACGTTGGTTTGAGAGATTAAGCGTTTGGGAAGGGGGAATTTGAACATGTGCAGCTTTAAACGAGCGACGATTTTGGTTACATGTGTTTGCGCTTTCATCGTGGTGAGCCTCGCGTCCGCGCAGAGCAGTAAGGTGATGGGCGAGGTGAAATTCGATGGCGCCACGAAGGTGGAGAAGGATTCGGGTGTGTGGATCGACGGGCAGTACGTGGGGTTCCTGAAGGAACTCCATGGGGACAAGAAGGTGATGTTGCTGCCCGGCGAGCATGAGGTGTCGGTGCGCCAGTCGGGTTACGACGACTTCGTGAGAAAAGTAGTGGTAGAGCCAGCGCAGGCGCAGACCGTTCAGGTGGCCATGCACCTGAGCCCGCGGGCGACGTCGCCGGATATCACCTCTACGTTGAAGCTGAACGTGGAGCCTGGACGCTCGGCGGTGTTTCTTGACGGCAAATTCGTCGGACACGCGAGCGAGTTTGGCGGATCCTTTCATTCCATGCTGATCAGCCCCGGGAAGCATCGAGTCAAGGTGGAGCTACCGGGTTACCGGACGTTCGAGACGGAAGTGAACTTGCTGGCGGGGCAGAAGTCGGAAGTGAAAACTGAACTCGTCAAGGGCAGCATCGAACAAGCCGGCGCGGAGATCAAACAAAATAAGTAGTTTGGCGAGTTCCATCGGGAACGGTTAGCGGCCGTTGAGCCGGGTTAGGGACAGATAGGAAATGTCTGTCCCGCCGGCTGAAGTGTGAATGAACGGTTGACATGAGGGCGTCCCGCTTTCTACCATGATGCTTCGGTCTTGAGTGGTTCAAGTTACTTGGGGCGGTTCGAAGAGTCGTGCATCTCGATTTCCAAGAATAAATTTCTATGATTACAGTTACAGAGCTTACGAAGAGGTACGCGCGGCACACGGCTGTGGACCACATCTCGTTTGAGGTTCAGAAGGGCCAGATTGTCGGCTTCCTGGGACCTAACGGAGCCGGTAAAACGACGACCATGCGGATGCTGACGTGTTTTTTGCCTCCGACGTCAGGTGGAGCTACGGTTGCCGGATTCGATGTTCTCGAGCAATCGTTAGAAGTCAAGAAGCGCATTGGGTATTTGCCGGAAACGCCTCCGTTGTATCCGGAAATGAGGACCGCGGAGTATTTGTCGTTCGTCGGGCAGCTCAAGGGATTGTCGGGAGCGGAGCTGAACAAGCGCGTTGACTACGTGCTCGGGCGTTGCGCGATCGCGGACGTCAAGGACAAGCTGCTTGGGAAATTGTCGAAAGGCTACCGCCAGCGCGTGGGACTGGCGCAAGCCATCATTCACAATCCCGATGTGCTGATTCTGGACGAGCCGACTTCGGGTCTCGATCCGAAGCAGATCAACGAGACGCGCGAGCTGATCAAGAGCCTGGCGGGCGACCATACTATCATTCTCAGCACGCACATCCTGCCCGAAGTCGAGCAGACCTGCCAGCAAGTGATCATCATTGCCAAAGGCAAGCTGGTGGCCACGGATTCCGTGAACAATTTGCAGAACCGCGCGCGGGGAGCCGAGTCGTTGCTGGTCGAAGTGGCTGGGCGCAACGGCGATATTGATTCCGCGACGGTGCAGCGCCGGCTGGAGCAGATTTCCGGCGTCAGCAAGGTGCTGTTCAAAGACAAGAAGCAGAACCGTTCGATATTTGAGGTAGAGAGCCGTAAAGACGGTTCCATTCGCGGGGACCTGGCGCGCGCGGTGGTGGAATCGGGCTGGGACCTGAACGAGTTGCGCCCCACGGCGGTGAGCCTCGAGGAGATCTTCCTGCAGCTCACGGGAGAGCCGGCGCCCCCTCCGGCAGAAGAATCCGTGGCGACGGGAGCCAAGTAGATGAGAAACGTGTGGATCATTTGCCATAAGGAGTTGCGAAGCTATTTCGTTTCTCCGGTCGCGTATCTGCTGCTGACCATGTTCGGCCTGATCTTCGGATTCTTTTTCTGGAACGTACTGTTTTCCTTTGTCGTGGCGGGCATGGAGTCGCAGATGCGCGGCCAAATGTTCCCGATGAACGTGAATGAAGAAATGATACGGCCACTGTTGCAGAACGTGGCCGTGGTCGGGTTGTTTTTCATTCCTATGATCACCATGCGGCTGTTCGCCGAAGAGAAGCGCACCGGCACGATCGAGTTGCTGGCCACCTCGCCGATTCAGGACATCCAAGTCATCTTGGGAAAATGGTTGGCGGCGGTGGTGCTCTACGCGGGCATGCTGTTGCTTACGGTGGTGAATTTCGGGTTCCTTTTCAAGTACGGGCGGCCCGATTGGAAGCCGCTCGCGATTGGCTACCTGGGCTTGCTGCTGCAGGCGGGCGCGCTGCTGGCGATTGGAACGTTCATCTCGACGCTGACGAAAAACCAGATCATCGCGGGAGGCGCGACCTTCGGCGTGTGCTTGCTGCTGTGGATTCTCGGATGGGTCAGCGGCAATGGCTACGACACTTCCACGTGGGCGCAAGCCGTTTCTTACATGTCGGTGATCACCCACTTTGAATCGTTTTCGAAGGGCCTTCTGGACTCGAAGGACGCGGTGTTTTACGTGACGTTAATCTTTTTGGGACTGTTCCTGACGTCGCGCTCGCTGGAATCCCTGCGGTGGAGGTCGTAAGTGGGCACTCAGTTTCTAAAAGCCAGGCAAACGAAGTACGCGGCTTACGCGACGCTCTATATTCTGGTGATTGTGGCCATTGTCTCGGTGGCCAACGTTCTGGCGAACCGCTACAACAAGTCCTACGATGCGACCTCCAATAAACGCTACAGCCTTTCCGATCAGACGGCGAAGATCGTGAAGGGGCTCAAGCAAGACGCGACGATCACTTACTTCGCGCAGAGCAGGGAATTCCAGCAGGGTAAGGATCAACTCGACCAGTACGCGAAACTGTCCCCCAAGGTGCATATCAAGTACGTCGATCCCGATAAGGAACCCCAGGTGGCGCGCGAAGCCGGTATCAAGAGTTACGGCACAACGATCGTGCAGATTGGCGCGAAAAAGGAAGAAGCCAAGAGCCTGACGGAAGAGGGCATTACGGGGGCGTTCATCCGCGATTTAAAAAACACCACGCGAACGGTGTGCTTCGTGACCGGCAGCGGCGAGCATCAGATCGAGGATTCCGAGCGGAGCGGCTATTCGCGATTTAAGGAACTCCTTGGGAAAGATGATTACGCCGCGAAATCGATCAACTTGCTGCAGAAAGCGGAAGTGCCGGGCGACTGCACGGTGCTGGTTGTCGGTGGACCAAGCGGTGACTATCAGCAGCCCGAAGTGGACGCCATCCAGAAGTTCGTCGAGGATGGCGGACGCGCGCTGTTGCTGCTCGATCCGCCACTCAAGATGGGACGTTCCGAGATTGCCGACAACGAAGCGCTGGCGACCCTGCTGCAGAGCTGGGGCGTTACGCTGGATAAGGATCTGATCTTGGATCTGAATCCCATCGGGCAACTCGCCGGCCTTGGTCCGCAAGTGGCGCTCGTAACGGTCTACAATTCGCACCCCATCGTGAATGAGATGAAGGGTTCGGCGACGGGATTCCCGCTTTCGCGTTCGCTGGACATCAAGAGCGCCGGGAAAACGACCGTCGAGAAGCTGTTTGCCTCCTCCGATACCAGCTTGGCCACCAGCAAGCTGGATTCGCCGAACATCGATCCGAACGATCCGAAGAATAGAAAAGGGCCGCTGACCATTGCGGCCGCAGGCTCGTACAACACCGGCAAGGAAAACTCGCAGGGACGGTTTGTTGTCGTCGGAAGCGCGTCCTGGGCGGCGAACTCGTTTATTAATTTCAATGGCAATCGCGATCTGGCCCTGAACGCGATGAACTGGCTCTCGTCGGATGAAGACCTGATTTCCATTCGTCCGAAGGATCGCGAAGACCGCCGGATTACGATGACGCGCGCGCAATTGAACGTGGTTCGCATTACCAGCCAGTTCGTGCTGCCGCTCATCGTTATTTTCGCGGGCGTATCGGTGTGGTGGCGACGGAGGTAAGGCAAACCTCCGGACTCGTTTGGGCCATGTCAGGAAAACTTCCATGAAAAGCAGTGGATTGATCGTTGCGGCGGCCGTTCTGGCGGCGCTCACAGGAGTGCTGTACTGGTCCGACCATCACAAGGCGGACGAGAAGTCTGTGAACATCTCGGCCGACACGCCTCCCAAAATTCTCGCACTCAAAGACGCGGACATTTCGAAAATCGAGATCAAGAAGAAAGGCGCGCAGGAAGTCGCACTGGCCAAGAACGATGCTGGCAAGTGGCAGATTACGGCTCCAAAGCCCCTCAGCGCGGACCAAGACTCGGTTTCGAGCATGGTCTCCACGTTGTCAACGCTCGGCTCAGAACGGCTGGTGGAAGAGAAGGCGAATGATCTGAGCCAGTACGGACTGACCCATCCGTCGCTCGAAGCGGATATCACCATGAAGGACAACAAATCGCAAAAGCTGCTGATTGGAGATGATACGCCGACGGGCAGCGGTGCGTTTGCGATGGTCGCGGGCGATCCGCGAATATTTACGGTTGCGAGCTACACGAAGACGAGCGTCGATAAGAGTGCAAACGATCTTCGGGACAAGCGGCTGCTGACCGCCGACTTCGACAAAATCAGCCAGGTTGAGCTGGTCGTCAAGAAGCAAGACATCGCGTTTGGCCGCAACAAGGAGGCCTGGAAGATCCTGAAGCCCAAGCCGCTGCGCGCGGACAACTTTCAGGTCGAGGATCTCGCACGCCAACTGAAGGACGCGAAGATGGAGGCCGGTACCTCTGAAACGGACGAGAAGAAGGCTGCGTCGGCGTTTGCTTCCGGCGCTCCCCTCGAGACGGTAAAGATCACCGATTCTTCCGGGACGCAAGAGCTGCAGGTTCGCAAGAGCAAGGACGACTACTACGCGAAATCGAGTGCCGTGGCCGGCGTCTACAAAGTTTCCAGCGCGTTGGGGAAGGGGCTCGATAAGGGCCTCGACGATTTCCGCAACAAGAAGCTCTTTGACTTCGGCTTCGATGAGCCGAACAAAGTGGAGATGCACGACGGAGCGAAGGCTTATTTTCTGACCAAGGGCGGACAGGACTGGTGGTCCGATGGAAAGAAGATGGATGCGGGCAGCGTGCAGTCTTTCGTGGACAAGGTCCGCGAACTCTCGGCCAGCAAATTCGCCGATTCCGGATTTTCAACGCCGGTCGTGGATTTGACCGTGACGTCCAACGATGGCAAGCGCGTGGAGAAAGTGCTGATCTCGAAAGCCGGCGACCAGTATGTGGCGAAACGCGAGAATGAGCCGGCGCTGTATGAACTCGCTGCCACGGCGATCAGCGATTTGCAGAAATCAGCCGCCGATGTGAAGGCCGCCGCGGAGCCGAAGCCCGCACCCTCCACGAAAAAGTAAGTGCTCTGCCCCTAACCCCGCGTTACCTCGAAGTATTTGCCCGTGGTGTAGGATGTTCTGTCGTCGTTGTGCCCAGCCCAAGAGAGGACCGCTTTCCGACCGATGATCGTGCGAGGCTACTTTCGGATCCTCAGCTTCTTTGACATTGCCGAAGCCATTGAATTGGACCGTTTGCATACTCTGCTCGGGCCAGAGGCTGCTCCGCGGTCGCCGAGTTTTGGCCACCTGACTCCGGAGTACGCTCAGGCTCAGAATGCCCCAATTCTCGAATCGACGGGTCCGCTCACGCTGGCAACAGGCGAAAAGCTAGAAGGGAAGATCAAATATTACTGGTTTGGCGTCGCTTGCGTCGAGCTCGCCACGGGATTTGAGGGCGATTTTGCTTCTCTGAGCCCGCAATCCTATCGCTGGATGAATGCGCCGGAGGTCGAAAAGGCGGCCGAGGAACTGCTGCGGAGCCGCGTGGAACGCTTTCGCCCCGCTCTCATCAAACCTTCGCCAAAATGGCTGGATGAAGATTATCTCGTCATCGACGTTCAGTCGGCGCAGCACACGGATGGCCGCTTTGCAACTGGTTCGGAAATGCTGCAATCTTACGGCGATCAGATAACGCAACTCGTTCGCGGCGAAGTCGTCTCGCTTTCCGCTGCCGAGCGCGATGAGGTCGTGCGCTCTGCGTTGTCTTACTATCCCGGCGATTTGGTGGTGGTGGGCTGGGCGGCGGCGCTGGTGTATGACCAGCCCGACGCCACCCCAGCCGTGATCGACCTTCTCGAATACGCGAATACGCAATTGCTGGAGTTTCGCTACTACGACGAGCTGCTCACGAACTTGCTTTCCAATGTTTACAGTTCTCTCGAGGGGCATGAGAGTTTTCTGTCGCGCTTGCGGGTACCGCGGCGCGCCGGCCGTTTGAATGGAATCCGCCTGGACATCATGGATTTGGCGGAGAGGACCGAATACGCGGTGAAATTCATCAGCGACACGTACTACGCCCGGGTGTACCGCGTCAGTTCCGCAAGAATCGGAGTGAACGATTACAAAACGCTGGTCGGCGAGAAGCTGAAAACGGCGGGGGAACTTTACGACTTCATGGTCGCGCAGTTCAACGAGCGGCGTATGTTCGCGTTGGAAGTGGTTGTCGCCGTGCTCGTCCTCCTGGACGTGATTCTTCTGCTGCGCGGCGGTAAATGAGGCGGCGGATCGCATGATCGTCGTGGTGATGGGCGTAACGGGTTGCGGCAAGACAACGATCGGCAGTCTGCTGGCCAAGAAACTTGGTTGGGACTTCGCGGACGCGGACGATTTCCACTCCGCTGCAAACAAGGAAAGTATCAAGCACGGGATACCGCTCACCGATGCGGACCGGATGCCTTGGCTCGCGGCCCTTCATGAGCAGATCACGCAGTGGATTTCAGAAAGGCGAAACACCGTGCTGGCGTGCTCGGCTCTCAAGGAGAGCTATCGCGAGGAGCTGTGGACCGGCCCGGAGGTGCAATTCGTCTATCTGAAGGGCACCTACCAGCTGATCTACAAGCGCTTGCTTGCTCGCAAGGGGCATTTTGCGGACGAGCACATTCTGACCAGCCAGTTCGCGGCTCTCGAAGAGCCGCTGGATGCAGTGGTCGTCGACATCACGCCGCCGCCGGAGCAAATCGTGGATGAGATTTGCCAGCGGCTGAGTGTCGCGTAGCAGTTCGTTCTCTGCCGCTTACGATTTTCCCGGTGCGGACGTTGTGTTGGCCGGCGGAGGAGTCGCGCTGGCCGGGGCGGGAGTTGCGTTTGGCGCCGCGGGACCTTGGCTTGGTGAAGACGGCGCCGCTTCCGGCTTCGGTGGAGCTACCTCGCCGAAGCGCGCGGCAAGCCACGCGCGGGCCTCGGCGGGATTGTAGTTGAACGGACCCATGCCGCCGCGATAGGCGATGTGGCCGGATTCGTCGACGATATAAAGCCGCTCGGGCCAGGCAGAATACGCGTCGTTAGCCGCATTGGTCATGTCGTCGATGCCGAACGGTACGGGGTAGCTGAAGCGCTTGATGAAATCGTTGGCGATGGCCACGCGCTGCTCGAGATTTTTCGGCTGGGCGTAGCAGACATCGTCTTTTACGTTGGACTTCATCTGCCACTCATCGGTGGGGTGTGCTTCGCGGACGTAGATCGTCAAGAAGTCGGCGTGGTCTTTGTAGTCGTTGTAAATCTTGGCGACGTCGCCGACCTGGCGACGGAAAGGCGGTCAGGTATAGCTGCCGAAGACCAGCACCAACGGGCGTTTGCCAGTGCGCTCGCGGATGTGGAAGTGGCTCGAACCATCCAGGCCCAGGAGGCGAGCGTCGGGTGCGTCATCGCCAACCTTCAGCGTGCCGCGATGCATGTGCGGCAGGGCGTAGCGCACCATGCCGTAGGCGTCCTTCGGGCTGCCGGCCATGAAGGAAAGACCAACGAAGGCGGCGAGCAAAAGTACGCCCAGACCACAGCCGAACCAGAGCCACACTTTCTTCTTCCTCATTTAGATTTGGCGCCTTCCGTGAAAGCTTGACTCGCAAGGTAGCACGACAACGGGTGGGCTCCCAATAGTGCAGAAATACTATTGAAATCCCAGGACGGAATGACGTGCCAGGCACGCATGGGAGCCCTCTCTTGTCGATCCAGTGCGTTCTGAGTTTTGCGGTTTCGCTCAAGTTAACTGTTGTCGGGCGATGCCGACGCTCAAGCGCGAGCTTTGTCGATCATTTCGTCCCAGATTCCTTTGCTCTTTAAGATTAGCTCCACGAGTTCGCGCGCGGCGCCTTTGCCGCCGATGGCCTTCGTTACGTGGTGCGCGGCGCGCTTCACTTCGGCGGTGGCGTCGCCCACGGCAACGGCCAATCCGACGCGCCGCATGACGGTCAGGTCCGGCAGGTCGTCGCCGAGGAAAGCCACCGCGGAGTCGGGCACTCCGGTTTTCTTCAGGATTTCTTCGTATGCGGCGATCTTGTGCGGCTGCTTTTCGTAGACGAACTCGATGTCGAGCTCGCGAGCACGGCGCCGCAAAGCAGGGCTTTCGCGGCCGGTAATGACGCCGGTGCGCAGGCCGGCGGTGCGCGCGAGAGTGAGTCCCTGTCCGTCATGCGCGTCAAAAGTCTTAACTTCCAGCGCGCTGCCATCGGGCTGTGAAAGCAGCGTGACTGCGCCGTTGGTGATCGTGCCGTCAACATCCATCAACAGAACCTTAATCTGTTTGGCTCTTTTCGCTACCGCTGCTGACACTTTGGTTCGAGCTTTCGCCAAGTTCCTCTCCTGTTTAGACCGAACTTCTCACAACTGCACCCCTACGTGGGATTGGCCGTCCGACAGTTACATAAGCTCCAGAGTCCACAGATCGTGCAGGTGCACGACTCCTAATACGCCGCCGGCTTCGTCGACTACGGCAATCGACGTAATCTTGCGTTTCTCCATCACGTTGAGAGCTTCGCTGGCCAGCACGTGCGGGCCGATCGTCTGCGGGTTGCGCGTCATGCAGGCGCCCGCAGTCATCTCCAGAGTTGCGCCATGATGCTTTTCCATCAGGCGGCGCAGATCGCCATCGGTGATAATTCCCGCAAGGCGTCCGTCCGGCTGAATGACCGTGGTCATCCCGAGGCCCTTCTTGCTCATTTCATGAAATGCGTCCGGCATGCGCGTTTCCGGTGAGACGCGCGGTAGGGCGTCGCCTGCATGCATCAGATGCTCGACGCGCAGAAGTTTCTTTCCGAGGCGGCCAGCTGGGTGCAAAGCCGCGAAATCGTCCTGACGGAAGTCGCGGCGTTCGAGCAGCGAGACAGCTAGCGCATCGCCTACCGCCATCGCCACGGTCGTGCTAGCAGTTGGCGCGAGGTTCAAAGAACAGGCTTCCTCGCGCACGCTCGCATCCAAAACCACGTCGCTGGCTTCGGCCAGCGTGGAGTTGACGTTTCCGGTGACCGTGAGGAGAGGAATTTCCAGCCGCTTCAACGCTTCGAGAAGGCGAACAATCTCCTCGGTCTCCCCGCCGTAAGAGACCGCCAGCATGGCGTCACCGCGGGCGAGCATGCCGAGGTCACCGTGCAGCGCTTCCGCGGGATGCAAGAAAAACGAAGGCGTGCCGGTGCTGGAAAGCGTCGCGGAGATTTTCCGTCCGATCAGCCCGGATTTGCCCATTCCGCTCACGACGACGCGACCCTTGCAGGCGAAGAGCAGATCTACAGCGCGTTCGAAGCTGACGTCGAGCCGCGCCAGCACGTCCTGGATGGCTTGCGCCTCGATTTGAAGCACCCGGCGCGCGGTACTGAGGCTCATAATGTGCTCCAGCACCGCACGATAGAAGAAAGTTCCTTGAGCCGCGCGAGCAAGCCGGCGAGTTGCGAGAGCGGCAGAGCATTTGCGCCATCGGAGAGCGCCGCCGAGGGATTGTCGTGCGTCTCCAGAAAAATGCCATCCACACCAGCCGCCACGCCAGCACGCGCCAAGGGTTCGATGAACTCCGGCTGGCCGCCGCTCGCGTAACCTTGCCCGCCGGGGAGTTGCACCGAATGCGTCACGTCAAAAACGACCGAATAGCCCAGCTTTTGCAGAATCGGGAAGGAGCGCATATCGACGATGAGGTTCTGATAGCCAAACGACGCGCCGCGCTCGGTCAGCAAGATTTTTGTGTTGCCGGTGCTGGCAACTTTCTCTACGACATTGATCATGTCCCAGGGCGAAAGAAATTGTGCCTTTTTCACGTTGACTACGCGTCCGGTCTTGGCCGCGGCGACGAGCAAATCTGTTTGGCGCGAAAGGAATGCCGGGATTTGCAGCACATCGCACACTTCAGCGGCAGGTTCGGCGTGAGACACTTCATGGATATCCGTGAGGATCGGCAGCTTCAGATCCTCTTTGATCTTGCCAAGAATCCGCAGGCCCTCTTTCAGGCCAGGTCCCCGGAAAGCCTTCACCGAAGAGCGATTCGCCTTGTCGTAGGAAGCTTTGAAGAGGAAGGGCACGCCTGCGTCGGCAGCGATTCGTGCCACCTGCTCGGCCATTTTTCGTGCGTGCGCTTCACTCTCGATAACGCAGGGCCCGGCAATCAAGAACAGCGGGTTCCCGCCGCCGAGGCGCAACGAACCAAGCACAATTTCGCGAGTAGTCGTCATTCTAAGCTGAGCCAGTAGTGCAAGATTAGTAGGCTACGCAGCCAGCGCTGCGTTTGCAACGATTTAGGCGGTGACGTGCGGCGCCACGGCAATGGCCTGCGCTCGGTGCGGCTCCGTGGCCGGCCGCGACCTGTTCTTTTTGTGTTCGAGCGCCGCGCCGATGAAAGCCGCAAAAAGAGGGTGCGGTTCGAGCGGCTTGGATTTGAATTCCGGATGGAACTGGCAGCCAAGAAACCACGGATGCTCGGGCGCCTCGATGATCTCAACGTAATTCTCGTCGGGAGTGCGGCCGGTGATGCGCAGACCCGCGCCGGTTAGGATTTTCTCGTAGTCGCGGTTGAATTCGTAGCGATGGCGGTGCCGCTCGCTGATTTCCAGTTTGCCGTACGCACGGTGCGCAAACGAGCCCGGCTCGAGCTTGCAGGGCCACGCCCCGAGGCGCATGGTGCCGCCCATCTCGTCGACACCCAGCAGTTCACGAAGCTTGTAAATGACGCGGTGCGGTGTTTGCGGATCGAACTCCGTGCTGTCGGCCTGCTTCAAATCTGCAACATCGCGGGCGTATTCAATCGTCGCGCATTGCATGCCCAGGCATATCCCGAAGAACGGAACCTTATGCTCTCGCGCATAGCGAATGGTGTGCACCATTCCCGCGATGCCGCGCTTGCCGAATCCGCCGGGAACCAGAATGCCGTCGAACTGCCGCAAACGCGCCTCCGCCATCTCCAGGGAATCAATCTCTTCGGCCTCAATCCATTCGAGGACCGTTTTGTGATTGTGCGCCAGTCCTCCGTGGAGCAAAGCCTCGCGAAGGCTTTTGTAAGCGTCCTCGAGTTGCACGTATTTGCCGACGATGGCGATGCGCGCTTCCCCGGCCGGATGATGCATCCGGTGAATCAGATCGATCCAGGACTTCAAATCTTGTGGATGGTGCGCCAGCTTCAGCAATCGCAAGATTTGCTCGTCCAGACCTTCGCGCGCTAGTTCCACCGGCACTGCGTAGATCGTGTCCACATCTTCCATGGAGATGACACAGGAATCCGCCACGTTGCAGAACAGCGCAATCTTTTTCTTCAGATCGCCCGGGATGTGCCGGTCGCTGCGGCACAGAAGAATGTCCGGCTGAATCCCGATGCCCAGCATCTCCTTGACGCTGTGCTGTGTCGGCTTCGTCTTCAACTCGCCGGCAGCGGCGATGAACGGCACCAGCGTCACATGCACGAAGAGCGTGTTTTCCGCTCCAAGCTCCAGGCGCATCTGACGAATGGCTTCCAGGAAAGGCAAGGATTCAATATCGCCGACCGTGCCGCCGATCTCCACGATCACGACGTCCACGCCTTCGGAAACCTTCTTGATGATGGCCTTGATTTCGTCGGTGACGTGCGGGATTACTTGCACGGTCTTGCCCAGGTAGTCGCCGCGGCGTTCCTTACCTAAAATCGTTTCGTAAATGCGGCCGGTAGTCCAGTTGTTATCGCGCGAAAGCTTGGCGTGTGTGAATCGCTCGTAGTGGCCAAGATCGAGGTCCGTCTCCGCCCCGTCCTCGGTCACGAAGACTTCGCCATGCTGAAACGGACTCATCGTGCCGGGATCGACGTTAAGGTACGGATCGCATTTTTGAAGCGTGACTTTAAATCCGCGACTTTCGAGGAGACAACCGATGGAGGAGGCAGCTACGCCTTTTCCCAGTGAGGAAACAACACCGCCAGTTACAAAAATATATTTTGGCGCCATCCGTGCAACTCGCGTCTGGTTTGCTTTCTTCCAGCCCGCCGAGCTTGTTTGCCCTCCGCAGGAGTGACGTACACGCAATTATGGTCGGAACTCAGCGACCTGTCAAATCAAACTCTTTATGCCATCGAACGAAAGCCTTTCTACACTTTTCCAGACGAAACCTTTTAACGCGAATGGTGTTCTAACAGTAGGTGAGTCTGGCCTCTGCACGGACGGGTGGGGACCCGTTAACGGCTTGAGGACGCCGCGCCCAGTCAACAGAAGCCGACTGGGGCGCACAGCTCATCTAAGTGATAGAAATGGCGCGTTGTGCCGGTTGTTTGGCCCGGTCCGCGCACTCTTGGGAAGCTCTGCAAGAAGAGCTTTTCATACCTGGGGAAGGCAAATGAAACCACTGATTCGCACGAGCATCCGCAGTTCCTGGCTCGCCGCTGCTGTTTTCTTATCGATCACCGCCAGCGCGCAACAGCAATGGCCATCGTTGCACGCTGGATATGATCCGACCCGCGAAATAAACCTCGTGGGCACGGTCTCGGCTGTTGTGGCCAATTCCAAGACTGGGCCGCTGGGAGCACATGTCATCGTGCAAACGTCCGCGGGGCCCGTGGATGTTCACGTTGGCAGCACAAAATTTCTCGAACTGAACAATCTCTCCCTGGCTTCCGGCGACAACGTCCGCGTTATCGGCGAAGGCTTTTCAGTCGGCCCAGATAGCGTGTTCCTTGCGCGCATCGTTCAGAAGGGCACCAAGGCCGTCGCGGTCCGCTCGCCTAAAGGCATGCCGCTCTGGCCGGCGGGAGCACGCGCCCTGGCCGCCAAGGCGCCATCCCAAGGAGGTGCTCAGTGAACCGCCGCGTGAGCCGCTTGATGAAAGGCTTGACCGTTTTTGCTGCCGCCGCGCTCGCTTCGTTCGCCGCCGCATGCGGAGGCGGGAACAACGGCATTACCACCACTCCCGCTCCAACACCTTCCGCGGGTCCCTTTTCTGCTTCCAGCCTCAACGGAACGTATGCCTTTGAAATGAGTGGCCAGGACGCCGCCGGTCTATTCGCCCGCGTTGGCAGCTTCACCGCTAACGGTTCCGGCCAAGTCATGGGAGGCACAGAGGACGTCAATAGCGGGACTATCCCTGGGTCTACGACGCTTGCCTTCAGCGGTGGCTCCTATACCTTGCAGTCAAACGGCAAGGGCACGTTGAGTCTGACCAATCAAACGGGAACGTTGCAGTTCAGCGTTGTCATGACTTCCGCCAACGGTGGGTTCATCACGCAGACCGACGGCATCGCCACCGCCAGTGGTAATTTCATCGTACAGGACACAACTACGTTCTCCAGCTTTCCCAATGACATTAACGGGCCGTACGTTTTCAATGTCTCGGGTTTGGACCCGAGTGGATTCGCGGAGTCCCTCATCGGCCAGTTTACGGGAAATGCCACCGGTGGCATCAGCGCCGGCATTGTGGACATCAACGACGGGGCCACGGCTTCGGGTCCGCAAACGATGACTGCCGTTACCTTCGCGAAGGATAACGCGAATGGCCCGACATCTGGCCGTGGTACCGTGACGTTCAGCGCCAACGGCAGTGTCTTCAACTTCGCCTTCTACATCGTGGGTGCCAACCGCATCAAGCTCTTGCGCACCGATTTTCCGGCCGTCAGCCTCGGCGACGCCATCGCGCAAAGCGGCACGATTCCCACCAGCACCAGCGCGTTCAGTGGCAATTTCGCTTTTGTTCTCGCCGGCGCCAGCCTCTCGGGCTCTGACGTTCGCGCGGGCCGCTTGAGCCTGAGTGGCGGCACGATCGGCACCAACACACTACGGATGGATGACGACGATTCCAGCGCCAGCGGCTCCGGCAACAGCAACCCCATTCAGATTCCGAACGGTGTGATTTCCGCTGCCACGTATGCCATCGACATGAATAACTCAGGCACCGGCCGGGGAACCCTGAGCTTTACCGACTCTAAGTCTGGGACCTTCTCGTTTATCTTCTATCTCATCTCGCCGACCCAGGCAGTCATCCAGGACAATAGCAAAGGCATCGTGGCGGACGGCTCGATGAAAATGCAAACCGGTGGCCCCTTCACGAATGCCACCTCGATGGGCAACTGGGCCTTCAACTGGGGCGGCCAGAGTATCAACTCGACTAATGGAGTGCTTGCCGCAGAGGACTTCCTAGGGCAATACAGCCAGGACAGCGCCGGCAACATCTCGGGCGGTGTCGACTTTACGGAACTCTCTGCGGGAAGCGTCGTGACCAACGGCGCTTTCACCGGCTCGTTGACCATCACGGCAGACGGCACTGGGCGCAACGCTTACAAAGCCACCCTGGCTACGTCCCCCTCGACGACTCTCAACTTCAGCGCCTACTTCGTCGATCCCAACACGATGTTCGTTGTCGGAACCGACACCCATCGAATTATCGCCGGCACGGTCGTGCGTAATTTCTAGGTTCAACTCCGCCGCAATGCAACGCCGCTCGGCCCCGCAGGTTGGCCGGGCGATTTCATTTTTGCAGGAGCTTTTCTACCCGGGCGACATCTTCCGGCACGTCCACGCTCACCGCGTCGTGCTCCACCTCCGCCACGCGGATCTTCCACCCGTTTTCCATCCAACGCAGCTGTTCGAGTTGCTCGATGCGCTCGAGCTCCCCTTGCGGCAGGGTGGGATACTCCAGCAGCGCATCGCGCTGGAAGACATACAGCCCCAGATGCTTCAGGTGGCGCACCTGGATCTTGCTCTTGGTGTCCCGCACCCAAGGGATCGGCGCGCGCGAGAAGTACAGCGCGTTGCCGTCAAAGTCGAGCACGACCTTGACGGCGTTGGGGTCCATGATGTCGCCTGGGGTCCGAATGGGAGTCGCCACCGTTGAAACCGCCGCCCGCGGCTCCTCGAGAAGCGCCTGTATCGCCGTTTCGACGGCCTTGGGATCGAGCAGCGGCTCATCACCCTGGACATTTACAAAGATCTCGCCTTCGACGTGGGCCGCGACTTCGGCGACGCGTTCCGTGCCGGTGCGATGATCTGCGCGGGTCATGCGCGCTTCGCCGCCAAATGTTTCCACGGCCTTGACGATGCGTTCATCGTCGGTAGCGACAATCACCCGGTCCACGTTCTGTGCCGATTTGGCACGCTCGTAGACCCGTTGGATCATCGACTGTCCCGCAAGGGAAACCAGCGGTTTGCCCGGCAAGCGCGTCGATCCATAACGGGCCGGTATTACCACCACGACCTTCCCAGGACTCATGCATCTACCTCGCTGCGGTATTTCCCGGATGCTATCATACGCGGGCTCGGAGACCGGATGCGTGTTGACAAACCTTTGACAAAATCGCCGGGCGAGAAATGCGATTGCGCTTGTCTTCCCCTACACGAGTGGTAGAATCAGTGTAGTCCCTGAACCGCGCGGCTGTTCCGGGCAAGCCCCGGGCCCTTCGGGAGAGAGCCGTGAAGCGCGAGGTGCCTCAGATTCGCGTTCTGACCTGGTTACTCGTTACTGTCTTGCTTACCTGTGTTTTCCTCCCTCCTTGCTTGATCCCTGTCGCCGCACAAACGGCTTCCGCGCCTGACGAAAACAAGCCGAAAAATGACGCCAAGGCCGATGACGTCAAGCCGCAGGACGACGTCAAGAGAAATACGCCGGGGACTTCCATTAAGCCCTCTCTCGGCCTGCATTTGGACGTCGATCTTGCGCTCGTCAATGTGACCGTCACCGATCCCTACAATCGCTTGGTGACCGGCCTCGATCCGGATAATTTCCGCGTTTTTGAAGACAACATCGAGCAGGAAGTTGTGACCTTTTCTGCCGAAGATGTGCCCATTTCGATCGGCGTGATCTTCGATTTCAGCGGCAGCATGGCCAACAAGATCGGCAAGGCTCGCGAGGCCGCCGTGCAGTTTTTCAAGACCGCCAATCCGCAAGACGAATTTTTCCTGGTTAGCTTCAACGAACGCGCCGAGCTGACCAGTGCGTTCACCAACAGCGTCGAAGACCTCCAGAGCCGCATGATGCTGACGTCGCCCAAGGGCCGCACGGCGCTGCTCGATGCCATCTATTTGGGGCTCAGCCAGATGAGGGGTGCACGCAACGGCAAGCGTGCCTTGCTCATCCTATCCGATGGAGGCGATAATCATAGCCGGTACAACGAGAGCGATATCAAGCGGCTGGTGAAGGAAGCGGATACTCAGCTTTACGCCATAGGCATTTTTGATCCGCTTGGATATCGCAACCGCACGCCGGAAGAGCTCAACGGTCCCTCGCTGCTGAGCGAAGTCACGGAAATGACCGGGGGCCGCGTATTCGCGGTCGAGAATCTGAACGAGCTGCCGGACATCGCTTCAAAGATCGGCATGGAGCTGCGAAATCAATATGTCCTGGGATATCGGCCAAGCAACAAGGCACATGATGCGCGCTGGCGGAAGATCAAGATCAAGCTGCGCGCGCCAAAAGGGCTTCCTCCCCTCAACGTGTACTCGAAGACCGGCTACTACGCTCCCAGCCACTAGACCGGCCTCCAATTCTATGTTTCGACTTGTCGTCTCTGCATTTATTTTGTGTGCGCTTGCGTTTAGCGTTCTGCCCGCAGCCGCGCAAATCCCCGCTCCAAACGCGCAACCCCTTCCGCCAGGTCAGGATCCCAATGCCGGCAAGCAAGACCCCAGGATTCGTGTCGATGTAAACCTCGTGGTGTTGCACACCACGGTTCTGGACGATCGCGGACGTTTTGCCGATGGGCTCAAACAAGACAACTTTCGGGTATTTGAGGACAAGGCCGAGCAAAAGCTCTCGATCTTCAAGCGCGAAGACGTCCCGGTGAGCATGGGACTCGTGATCGACAACAGCGGGAGCATGCGCGACAAACGCCCCCGCGTGAACGCCGCGGCGCTCACCCTGGTGGAAGCCAGCAATCCCCAGGACGAGGCCTTCGTCGTCAATTTCAACGATGATTTCTACCTCGACCTCGACAAGGACTTCACCAACAGCATTCCGGAACTCAAGGAAGCATTGGAACGCATCGACTCGCGCGGCAGCACGGCGCTCTATGACGCCATTATTGGCTCGTTGGACCATGTGAAGAAGGGTGCCAAGGATAAGAAGGTGCTGCTGGTGGTTACTGACGGAGAAGACAATACCAGTCACAATTCGCTGGAGAAGACCATCAGGGAAATCCAGAAAACGGATACGGTTATCTATACGATCGGGCTGCTTAGCGAAGAGAGCAAGAAAAACGCCAAGCGTGCAAAAAGGGCTTTGGACGATATCGCGAAGGCTTCGGGCGGCCTGGCCTTTTTCCCCGAAAACGTCGATGACGTGCATAACATTTGCGAGCAAGTCGCGCACGATATCCGCAACCAATACACACTGGCCTACTATCCGACGAACACCAAGCGCGACGGGACATTTCGCACCGTCCAGGTAGAAGTCATTCCGCCTCGCGGCCGCGGCAAGCTCGTGGCCCGCACCCGCAACGGCTACTACGCCCCGGGCAGTCCCTCCGGCGCCACCTCCGGCAACTAACTCCCGCACACATTTAGAATTGACCTGTCTCGGGCCGCAACGAGTTGAGCCCTTTTACACTCTAACGCGCGGACTGCGCCGACGGCTTGCTGATGTCCTTCAGAAAACTCTTTCCATGCGGGATCGTGCCACCAAAATTCTCCGCTATGGTTTGCCCCATGTCCGCAAGCGTGTCGCGGACGCCGAGGTCGACGCCTGCGCCGCTCTCGGAGGAATACGCCAGGATTGGCACGTACTCGCGCGAATGGTCGGTCGTCGCCCAGCGCGGATCAGGGTCACAGCCGTGGTCCGCGGTAATGATGAGCAGATCCGAGCGGCCCAGAAGCGGCAAGAACTGCTCCAGCAACCAGTCGAACTCTTCAAGTGATTTCGCGAAGCCTTCGACGTTCTTGCGGTGACCGTATAGCATGTCGAAATCGACGAGGTTGCAGAAAATCAGTCCGTTCTTTCGTTCGCGAACGGCTGCCGTAAGCTTCTCCATGCCATCGATATTGTCTTTGGTTGTGACGTAGTCTTTTACGCCCCGGCCATTGTAGATGTCGTGGATCTTGCCGATGCCAAACACCGGCACGCCGAGGTTCTCAAGAACGTCCATGAGCATCGGTTTCGGCGGATCCACGGCATAGTCGTGCCGGCGGGAAGTCCGAACGAACTTGCCCGGCGCGCCCGTAAACGGCCGCGCGATCACGCGTCCTACGCGGTGCGGCCCGTCCAGCAGCTTTCGCGCGATCTCGCACATTCGATACAACTCGGCGATCGGGATCACGTCCTCGTGCGCGGCGATTTGAAACACGCTGTCGCCCGAGGTGTAGACGATCGGTTTGCCCGTCCGCACGTGCTCTTCGCCCAGTTCCTTGATGATTTCCGTGCCTGAGGCGGGTTTGTTGCCGATCGTTCCGCGCCCAATCTGCCGCTCGAACTCTTCGATCAGTTCTTGTGGAAACCCGTTTGGATAAACAGGAAACGCCCGATCGAGCCATACGCCGGCCATTTCCCAGTGGCCCGTTGTCGTATCTTTTCCCGGCGAGCGCGTGGCGCCCTTTCCATAGGCGCCCAAGGGCGCGGTCGCGGCTTTCAGATGCTTGAGGGGCGCGATATTAGCCAGTCCCAACCGCACCAAGTTCGGTATGTTCAGCGGGCGAGACTCCGCGATGTGGCCCAGGGTAGTGCGGCCGACGTCCCCGTAGTCCGCCGCGTCCGGCAGAGCGCCGATGCCCACGCTATCCAGAACCACCCAAATGACCCTATCGAACCCTGACATTGCCGTACCCCTGACCGCTTCAGCGAGACTCTAGCACAGCCGCTGGGCCTCGCGCCGTCGTTGCTCGCTTCACCCGATGGCAGTATGCTTACGGCCGATGCGGGCTCCTCCGCGTTGCGCTGGCGAAACATTTTCCTTCGCGAATGCGTACTGAACAAGTAAGAGGTACGTGATGGCCCAGAACGAAAGGTTCCGGCTCGTCGTTCCTGTCGTCCTGATCGTGGTGGGCGCACTATTCTTGTATGCCAACTACCGCCCAGCCTTTGATCCATGGCCGATTCTTTGGACTTACTGGCCGCTGATACTCATTTTCATCGGTCTGGGCAAGATGTGGGATGCTGCGCGCCAGCGGGAGAATCCCGGTGCGCCGCGCGGTTCTTCCGTGGGCCTGACGGTTGGCATGCTGGCCTTCGTGGTGGTGTTGATTGTGCTCCTGTGGCACGGACGTGCGTTTTCGCGCGACCACCGGTTTGCTGCGTCGTCCGTGCATCACGAAACCCGAACCGTCGAGCGCCAGGGCGCGCAATCTGCGCACGCCTCCTTGGAAGTGGGTGCTGGCCAATTGACGATCGGCGGGGGCTCCAGCCACTTTCTCGATGCGGATTTCAACTACAGCGAGTCCTACGGCAACCCACGTGTCGACTACAACGTTG
The DNA here is from genome assembly GCA_041478205.1 of Candidatus Acidiferrum sp. Taxonomy (GTDB): domain Bacteria; phylum Acidobacteriota; class Terriglobia; order Acidiferrales; family UBA7541; genus Acidiferrum. Next base: position 30,603 of record JBGOVR010000006.1, on the reverse strand, counting down.
CCAACGGCGTTGGCCAGCTATCGGTCTCACAGGACGGCGAGAGCACTCATTTTGTGGGAGTCTCGCACAACGAGTGGAACTTGCGTTTCAGCAATGACGTTCCGCTCGAGTTGAAAATTGATATGGGTGCGGGACAAGGCCAGTTGCGCCTCCGGGACGTGCCAATAACGCGCCTCGATCTGCAAATCGGAGCCGGCCAAGTCGACGTCGACCTCACTGGCGATCGCAAAAAGGATCTCGACGCCGACATCGAGGGCGGTGTCGGCCAAGCCACCATCCGTCTGCCGAAAAACGTCGGCGTGATCGCCCACGCCTCCGGCGGCATTGGCGCCGTCAGTTCGCACGGACTCAAGCACGATGGCGACGAATACACCAACGATGCCTATGGAAAAACGCCCGCCACGATTCACCTCAAGGTCGAAGGCGGCGTCGGCGAAGTCAGCCTCATCCAAGAACCTTAGCGCGGTGTGAAGGCAGGGAAGGACGCTATCAGGTTGGTCTCTTTTGAAGGGATAGGACTACCCCAATCGCGCCCCAGACCAGACAGGTAATCATCAGCGGAACCTCCAAGAACATGTCCAGCCGAATCGCCGCGGAGACGGTTTTCTCCCAGTGGCTTGCCACCAGCTCATAGCCGGCCAAAAGGAACAAGATCGCCGCAGGAACTGCTACCTGCCATCGCTTGCTGCGAACAAGAACTGCGCGCAAACTGAACACCAGTGCCCCTGCCAGGGACAAGGCTATGGTCCATTGCTCCCAGTGCATGAGTCTGATTCTAACTCATTTCGCCGCCAGCACATTCTCAGGGTGGTAGTTATTCATATCTGCCGCGTTTGCCCTGCGTTAGCTCCAGTCGTATAATTTAAAGTTTAGGCAGTGACTGCGAAACCCCACTGTCTGAGCTTTCCCTTGGCCACCAACGAACTCATCCCGGTAAACACCAACCAAGAGACCATCTCCATCCGCGGCGCCCGCGTCCACAATCTCAAGAATGTCAGTGTGGAAATACCCCACAACGCCATCACCGTGGTCACCGGCGTCAGCGGCTCGGGCAAATCATCGCTCGCTTTCGACACGATTTACGCCGAAGGACAGCGCCGCTACGTCGAATCGCTTTCCGCCTACGCCCGCCAATTCCTGGAGCGCATGGAGAAGCCGGACGTCGACGAAATCTCCGGCATCGCTCCAGCAGTCGCCATCCGCCAGAAAAACTCCACGCGAAATCCGCGCTCGACGGTCGCCACCGCCACCGAAATTTACGACTATCTGCGTCTGCTCTTCGCCCGCTGCGGCCAGACCTTCTGCATCAAGTGCGGCGCGCAAGTACGCCGCGACAATCCCGACGAAATCGCAACAAAAATTCTATCACTCGCCCCCGGACGCCGCTTCTACATCCTCTATCAGCTTCGCATCACCCAGACACAACCAGCAGCCCCTCGCCGTGGCGCCAAGAAGAAGCTTGCGCCTCCTCCACTAGACGCTCTGCGAAACGCCCTCATCGACATTCAGAAGCGCGGCTTCAACCGCCTCTATCAAGACGCCCGCCTGCACGAATTCTCCTCGCCAGAAACGCTTCTGGATGTCGACTTCTCGAGACCCGTCCACGTGCTCGTCGATCGCTTGGCCATCAATCCAGAATCGCGCTCACGTCTCGTCGACTCTATCGAAATCTGCTATCGCGAAGGAGGCGGCGAAGCCATTCTCGAATTTGTCCCCGACGCCGCCGGAAATCCCGCCGAGCGCCTCGTTTTCAACGAACGCTTCGAATGCAAGAACGACGGCACCATCTACCAAGAGCCCGAGCCGCGCCTCTTCTCCTTCAACAATCCTTACGGCGCCTGCCCGCGCTGCCAGGGCTTCGGCAACACTATCGATTTCGACCTGAACCTGGTAGTCCCCGACCCAAGCAAGTCGCTCGACGACGGCGCCATCGAGCCCTGGACCAAGCCGAGGTACCGCGCACTACTCCAAGAAATGAAAAAATGGGCGCGCGCGCAAGACGTTCCCACCAACGTCGCCTGGCGTCAGCTCACCGCCGAGCAGCGCCGCCTGGTCCTCGAAGGCGACCCCGAGAACGACTTTGCAGGCGTAAAAGGCTTTTTCAGCTATCTCGAGCGCAAGAAATACAAGCTCCACGTGCGCGTTTTTCTCAGCCGTTACCGCGGCTACGCATTGTGTCCAGACTGCGGCGGCACGCGTCTCCGCCCCGAAGCTCGCGCCGTCCGCGTTGCCGGCAAATCCATCACCGAAATTTGCAAGCTCACCGTGAAAGAAGCGCGCACCTTTTTCGCCACCCTCCAGCTCACCGACGCGCAAGCCAAAGTCGCCGACAGGATTCTCGAGGAGCTCCGCACCCGCCTGCAATTTCTCGATGAAGTCGGCCTCGAGTACCTCACTCTCGAACGTCTGACCTCCACGCTCTCCGGTGGCGAGTCCCAGCGCATTCAGCTCGCCACCTCCCTCGGCTCGCATCTCGTCGGCGCGCTCTACGTGCTCGACGAGCCATCGATCGGCCTGCATCCGCGCGACACGCAACGCCTGATCGACATCCTCAAATCACTCCGCGATCTGGGCAACACCGTTCTCGTCGTCGAGCACGATCCCGATACCATCCACGCCGCCGATCACGTGATCGATCTCGGCCCCGGCGCCGGCGAACTCGGCGGCAAGCTGCTTTTCTCCGGCACCTACGACGCCATGCTCGAGGAGCACAAATCTCTTACCGGCAGATACCTCAGCGGCGAGCTCCACATCCCGGTTCCCAACAATCGCCACAAGCCCACCGGCAAATTCCTGCGCCTCTCCGGGGCCAGTCTCCACAATCTGCAAAATGTCGATCTGACGATCCCCCTGGGCACTTTCACGGTCGTCACCGGCGTAAGCGGCTCCGGCAAATCCACCCTGGTTCACGACGTCCTATATCGCGCCCTCGCCGCCAAACGCAACGGCGGCAGCGTCAAAGAGTTCTGCGACCGCTTGGACGGCGATTCCGAAATCCGCGAAGTAATCATCGTCGATCAATCTCCGATCGGCCGCACCCCGCGTTCCAATCCTGCAACTTATCTCAAGGCCTTCGACGCCGTTCGCGAAGTCTTCTCCGAAACTCCCGACTCCAAGCGCCGCGGCTACACCGCCGGACATTTCTCCTTCAACGTCCCCGGAGGCCGCTGCGAGACCTGCCAGGGCGATGGCACCGTCACCGTCGAGATGCAATTCCTCGCCGACGTCGAACTGGTCTGTGAAGAATGCCGCGGCACCCGCTTCAAAAGTGGTGTCCTGGAAGTCCGATATCACAACAAGAATATCCACGAAGTCCTCCAACTCACGGTCCGCGAAGCGCTCACGTTCTTCATCAACGTGCCCAAAGTTATTTCCAAGCTCAGAGTCCTCAATGAAATCGGTCTCGGCTACCTTCGCCTCGGCCAATCCGCAACTACGCTTTCCGGCGGAGAAGCTCAACGCCTGAAGCTCGCCGCGCATCTCACCCGCACGGAGAACTACGGCATTCTCTACATCCTCGATGAGCCCACCACCGGCCTCCATTTTGACGACATCGCCAAACTCCTCGCCGCATTCCGCAAGCTGCTCGAATCCGGCGCCTCGCTGCTGGTCATCGAGCACAATCTCGATGTCATAAAGTCCGCCGACTGGCTGATCGATATGGGCCCGGAAGGTGGCGACCAGGGCGGTAAGATTATTGCCACCGGCACGCCGGAGCAAGTCGCGCGCAACGTGCAGTCTCACACCGGCCGCTTTCTCGCTCGCGTACTGAACGCCAACGGCCAGGCAAAACGCCAGCCAAATGGCACATCCAAAACCACAGGCCCTTCAGCTACAATCGCCAATGGAGCGAACGCTTCTCCCCCCGAATCATGAAGCATCCCCGCCCGCGTTCGGTCACATCGATCTTCCTTCGCAAGGCGCTCTGTTTCCTCGTCCTGGTAGGCACGCAACACGTTGCGCCCCATCTTGGCAACCAACTCAGCGTTCAAGCGCAATCCGCCTCTTCCCCCAAGCCCCAATCCAAATCCCAAAAACTCGCCAACCCTCTGAACGACCTGCTTGACGATGCCCAGCGCAGCATCGACAAAAATGACTTCGAAGCCGCCATCCCCCCGCTTCAAAAGTTCCTGGCCGAGAAACCCGACATCGCCTACGGACACTTTCAACTCGCCTACGTCTACACCGCGCTAAAACGCGCGGACGAAGCCCGCACAGAATACGAACGTGCCATCGCCCTCGATCCCAAAATGACCGAAGCCTATCTCAATCTCGGCATCCTGCTTCTCGACAAGCAAGAATACGCCGCCGCTGTCGCCCCTCTTCGCAAAGCCGTCGACTTGCTGCCCGCGCAAAGCAGGCCGCGATATCTCTTGGCCGTAGCGCAGGACCGCTCCGGTGATGAAGCCGGCGCCGTGGTATCTTTCGAAGCCGTTTTACGTCTGGATCCCAAAGATCTCACGGCCCTCCATTACCTCGGGGACGTTGCCCTCCGCAGCCACAAGCCCGCCGAAGCCGAAACCACATTCCGGCGAGCGCTGGAAATTCAGCCGAACGACCCCGGCATGCTCAAAGGCCTCGCGGCAAGCCTCGACGCTCAGAAAAAGCCCGAAGCCGCCGCCGCCTATCGCGACTATCTCGCGCTCCTGCCGGACGATTCCGGCGCCCGCGCCCGCCTCATCCATCTTCTTGTCGAACAACAGCAGAACGATGCCGCCCTCGCCGAACTCGATCGCGCCGATGCCGGCAAACCGCCCTCCCTCGAATCCCTCAAGCTTCGCGCCGATATCCAAATCGCGCAAAAAAAGCTAGACGATGCCGTCGCCACCCTCCAGCGCGCTCTCGTTCTGTCTCCGAACGATGCGCAGCTCCTCGGCGGCCTCGGCCGCCTCGAAATGCAGAAGCGTGATTTTCCTTCCGCCGAAAAAGAACTCAAGGCCGCGCTTCAAATCGACCGCAACAACCTCGTCTATTGGAAAGATCTCAGCTCAACCTACTATCTTTCCGGGAACTGCCCGGCCGCTTTGGCCACGCTCGACGTTATTTCCAAAGCCGAGACACCTGGAGCGGCCTCCTGGTTTGTCCGCGCCCTCTGCTACGATAAGCTGCACGAGTTGAAGCCGGCGCTCGAGGCCTATCAGAAATTTCTGGATCTGGATCAAGGTAAAAACCCGGATCAAGTCTGGCAGGCGCAACAACGCAGCAAGGTGTTGAAGCACATGCTGGAAGAGAAAAGATAAGACGCATGAGCTCCTGGAACGCACGCCTGCTTGTTATCTTGAGTGCCGTGGCGCTTGCGTGCCTTGTGGTTCGGGCCGCCGACAAGGTTAGCGATCTCCAGGCCCGCTTCGACCACGAGACGAATTCGGTTCACAAGGCCAAGCTCCTCGAAAAACTTGGCGATGAGCAGTTCGCCGAAACCCGCCGCGCTTCTCAGGCGCACGACTACGTAACCGTGGGACAAGTCATGGAGAAATACCGCGACAATGCTCAGCTGGCCATGCGCGCGCTCAAAAAAGAGCGCCCCAATGCCGAGCGTCAAATGGGCGGCTACAAACAACTTCAGATCCACATTCACCGGGGAATCCGCGAGTTGGACGAAATGCTCATATTGGCGCCGCTCGAATACCGGCCTCCTCTGCTCCTTGTCCGCCAGGATCTCGTTTCCATGGACGACGAATTGCTCCTCATGCTCTTCCCGCACCGCCCCGAAAAAAAGAAGCCTACGCCATCGCACGCGCCCGCTCCTCCGGAGAAGCAGCCATGAAACTCCGCAATTGCCTGATGCTGTTTGCTTTGGTTTGTGGTGTGGGCGCTCTCTGCACCCGCCTCGAAGCGCTGCAGAAGGACTATCTGTCTTCGATGGAGTCCGACAAAATCCGCGACGCGGAGACCACCAACGACCGCATCAAGCTCTTCGTGACTTTTGCCGACGATCGCCTGAAGAAATTTCAGTACGAGCTGCAACATCCCTCCACTAACAAGCATACCGAGATGCTCAACGCCCTCCTGAACGGCTACGTGGGCTGCCTTGACGATGCCGCCGACCTCATCCAGCTCGGGATTGAAAAACAAGAAAACATCCGCCAAGGCATCGATATGATGGCTGCGCGAACCAAGGAATTTCTCGACGTTCTCAACAAGGTTTCCGCCGACGGCACGGAAGTCCCGACCTTCAAGGACAATCTCGACGACGCCATCGAGGGTACCCGCGACGCCATGAACGAAGCCGAAAAAGCCAAGAAAAACGTGGCCCCACCCCCAGTCCGCCGCAAAAACTAACCCGCAAGGGCGGCAACCGCTTTGCGACCTTCCTTGTAGGGGTGGGGCTCGCCCCGCCCGGCCGTTGCGTCTGGCCTCTGTTGATCCGACTATCTGGGGCAAGATGGCCCTTCTCGGGTCGCCCGTGCGGAAACGCCTTGCGACGACCCCAACGCCTGTCGCCTTCTTCTCCGCGCTCCTCGGCGCACTCTGCGTCTCCGCGTTATCTTTTTCTTCTTTCCGCCGTCGGGATCATTTGAAGCAGCTTCGCTTGCGGAGTAAAATACTGCAAAGAGCATGCTCACCAATTCCCTAATTGTCCCCGGCGCGGCAACCTTGTTCCAACGCATGTTCACGCGTCTCGGATGCGACGAACGCCCGCCTCGCTTTCGCGTGGAATTCTACCCTTACAGCAGCCTGGTTCTGACCATCCGTCGTCGCGAAGAAACCGTCTACGTGCGTTTCTCCGATCTTCTGCGCCGCGCGCCTCTGGCCGTTCTGGAAGGCGCCGCCGCTCTGCTCCTGTCGCGCGTCTACCGCCGCAAGGCTCCCGCGGCGCTCACCGCGCCGTACCTCGAATACGCCCGCTCGCATCGCACCCGCAGCCGCATCAACCGCATGCGCCGCCGCCGCGTCCGTCCCGGCGCCGCCGGCCCTCATGGCCGCCACTTCAATCTCGAAGAATTATTTGACCAGCTGAACGAAAAATACTTCGAAGGAAAACTGACACGTCCGCACATCGGTTGGAGCACCCGCAGTTGGCGCCGCCAATTCGGCTGCTACGACCCTGGTCCCAATCACATTCTCCTCAATCGCCGCATGGACCGCCCCGGCATCCCGCAATGTGCCGTGGAATATGTTCTCTTCCACGAAATGCTCCACGTCAAGCACCCCACCCGCCGCTCCGGCTGCAGCCTCGTCTCCCATTCCCGCGAATTCCGCGAAGAAGAAAAGCGCTTCCCCGACTTCCACCGCGCCCGCAAAGTCCTAGACCATCTAGCCCGCTGAAGTTTTATTAACCCAGTACCGTTGGCGCGAACTCGTAGGGGCGCAGCACCGCTGCGCCCCAAATGCCCAGCCCTCTCCGCGAACCTCAGCGCCCTCCGCGTCTCTGCATTATCTTCCCTCTTCTTTGTGCGCTTTCTCTGTTGAAATCCTTCCTTCTTTATTCCTCTTATTTCCTCACTTCACTTTTTCTCTTTCTCCACTTCCTTGTAAAGCTTCTCAATCTTCTTCCGCACCTTCTCCGCGTCATCCGCATGCGGCACCAAATCCAAATATCGCTGATACGACTTAATCGCCGGCTTCTTCCATCCCTTCTTCTCCTGCGCCTCGCCAAGATACCGGAAGGGAATCGCATACCCAGGTTTCGCGATGGTCGCATCCTGAAACCGGTCAATCGCCGCATCCACGTCGCCCTTCCGCATGTAATACTGCCCAACTTCCAAATCCTTTTCCGCCCGCAGCGGATCCCACATCGGCTGATCCGGCGCCGACTCCGTCGCATTGTCCTTGTTAGTTCTTGCCGGAGGCTTCTGCTTCGCCAACGCCGCGTCAGCCGGCTTCTCAGCCGGTTCCTGCTGCGGCTCCTGCGCCCGAACATTTCCAGCTTGCCCGAGCGGCAAAACACTCGCGCCTGCCACCATCCAACAAATCAACCACCCGCGTCTCATGCCTTTCGACTCCTCATTCCCAACTTTTGAATTCTGCCTTCTGCTTTCTCTCTTCTCCGATTCGCTCTAGTATGATGGAAGTTGCACGGCGACACTAGATTTCTGCTCTTCATCCCATGGAACCCCGAGAAAAAGCCGCTCTGCTCCCGGAAAGCCCGGGCGTCTATCTATTCAAAGACGCCGGCGGCACCGTCCTCTACGTAGGCAAAGCTGGCTCGCTGCGCAGCCGCGTTCGCTCCTACTTTCTCGAATCGCGGTGGATCGACGCTAAGACCGGGTCGCTCGTCCGTGAGATCGCCGACCTCGATACCATCGTCCTCGCCAACCAGCGGGAAGCCCTCGCTCTCGAAAACAATCTCATCAAACAGTACCAGCCCAAATTCAACGTCCTCCTTCGCGACGACAAGACCTATCCCTACATCAAGCTCACCGCCTCCGAAAAATATCCACGCGTTTATTTCACCCGCCGCGTCAAGAAAGACGGCTCCCTCTATTTCGGCCCGTATTTTCCCGCCAGCCTGGCCCGCCGTATCTTGCACTTCGTCCACAAAAGATTCCTCGTTCCTTCTTGCAACGTCGATCTCACCCGCAATCATCCACGCCCCTGCCTGCAGTACTACATCAAGCGCTGTCTCGGCCCCTGCGTTGACGGTCTCACTACCAGCGAGCGCTACGTGGAAGCCGCCCGCGATACCCGCCTTTTTCTCGAAGGCAAGCGCCACGACCTGATGAAAAGCCTCCAAGAACGTATGGCCGCCGCAGCGGAAAAAGAACTTTTCGAACAAGCTGCCGCCTATCGCGATCTTCTTCGCACCCTTGAAGACATCGAAGAGCGCCAGCGCATTGCCTCGGCCCAGGGCGACGACACCGACGTCCTCGCCTACTACGCCGAGCCCCCGCTTGTGGCCGCGAATCTTTTCCATTTGCGCGGCGGCCGTGTCGTCGACCGGCGCGAATTCTATTGGGAAGAGCTGGACGTTTTTGACCAGAACGAATTTGTGCCTTCGCTACTGAAACAGTTGTATCTCGAGGCCGCCTACCTGCCGAAAGCCATTCACGTGCCCATAGATTTCGAGGATCGCGAATTGCTCGAGGAAACTCTCACCGAGCGCGCCGGTCACAAAGTCGAAATCTTCACGCCGCAACGCGGCAGCAAGCGCGCCTTTCTCGATCTCGTCGAAAACAACGCCAAGCACTCCTTCGAACAGCGTTTCCGCGTATTGAAGCCCACCTCCAAGGCGATCGGTGAAGCGGTGCAAAACGCGCTCAACCTCCTCGAAGAGCCGCGCCGCATTGAGAGCTTCGACATCTCACACATTCAGGGCACGGATACGGTAGCCTCGATGGTCGTCTGGGAAACTGGCCGCATGAAAAAATCCGACTATCGCAAGTTCATCATCCGCGGCGAGCCAGCTGGCAACGGCGCGCTGCAAGTCCTAAACGACGACTTCGCCAGCATGCGCGAAGCCGTCACCCGCCGCTATCGACGCTTGCAAGAAGAAAAGAAGCCGCTCCCCAACCTCATTCTGATTGATGGCGGAATCGGCCAGCTGCACGCCGCGGCCCAAGCCCTCGAATCGCTGCAAATCATCAATCAACCGCTCGCCAGCATCGCCAAAAAAGAAGAGATTCTCTACATTTACGGCCAAGAAGGTGAGCCCTGTATTCTCGACCGCCACTCGCCGGTGCTCCATCTCATTCAACAGATTCGCGACGAAACCCATCGCTTCGCCGTAACCTTCCACCGCCAGCGCCGCGCCAAGCGCCAAACCAAAACCGCGCTCAACGACATCCCCGGCGTCGGGCCACGCACCGCCCAAAAACTCCTTCGCGAATTCGGCAGCGTCGCCAACATTCAGCGCGCTGGAATCGAAAAACTCAGCGCCGTCGTGCCGCGAAAAAGCGCCGAAAGCATCCTCGCGCATCTGGACTCCCCGGACTTAACGGATAACCGGCGCGAATAGTACTTACCGGTTAGCCCGTATTGCGCCGCCATTTGCGCTATGCTACGGTTTCCATGGAGGTTGCCATGGCGGACAACGTTGGTTCCAAAGTCAGTTATTTTCTCGTCGGTCTCGGCGTCGGCGCACTCGTCGGCGTTCTCTTCGCGCCCAAGTCGGGCGACGAGACGCGAGACTTTCTATCGAAGAAGGCCGATGAAGGTAAGGACTACGCCCAGCGCAAAGCGCGCGAACTTCGCGAACGCGCTGATGAATTGATCGAGCGCAGTAAGGACGTGGCGGGCCGCAAAAAGGATTCGATTTCGGCGGCGGTAGAGGCCGGGCGCGAAGCGTACCTCCGCGAGTCCTCGAAGTCCTAAAAGTTTTTTTGGCGTTTGGTGAGTGGAGTCCGTCCGTGCGTGGGGCGGCCGGGGTAAGTATGCAAACTTGGATCGCGGTGTTCGTGGTGGTGGCAGCGGTCGCCATTGTCGTGCAAGTGGCGATTCTTACCGCGTTGTTTTTTCAGATGCGGCGCACCATGGCGCGCATGGAGCAGTTCACCAGCGACATGCAGTCGCGTATCGGGCCCATTCTTACGCGCGTGCAACTCCTCCTGGACGATACGCAACCGAAAATCTCGGAATTGGTGGCGGACGCCGCCCACGTTGTGTATCTAGCGCGCGGTCAGGCGCAGAAAATGGATCGGATCTTTACCGATGCGTCGGACCGCCTGCGCGGCCAACTGGTCCACGCCGACCGCATTCTGACCGGCGCCCTGGAAACGGTGGAAGAAGCCGGCACGCAGTTCCGGCGGAGTTTCTGGCGGCCGGTGCAAAAAGTTTCCGCCGTGGTTACCGGCATTAAAGTGGGGCTCGATCTTTTGCGTTCGCGCCGCGGTGGCCGCAACGCGCACCCGGATGATCCCGTCGGGGACGAAGAAGAGCTGTTCATCTGAATCTGCAAATCTAAATCTGTAAATTCCAATTTCATTCGAGCACTACTTTGTGGGACAGACATTTTCGTCTGTCTCTTTTTTTGTGCGCTGGCCGGTCTGAAGACCGGCCACTACAGGGGTGACCAGGCTTGTTGCCTAGCGGATCCAGCCGCCGCCGAGAACGCGATCGCCGTCGTAGAAAACGGCTCCCTGACCTGAGGTGATGGCGCGCTGCGGCGTGTCGAAGACGATGCGCGCGCGTGTCGCGTCGAGGGGTTTCACGCTTGCGTCGGCGGGAACGTGCTTGTGGCGGATCTTTACCGATGCGCGTACGGGCTCGACGGGATTTTCGAGTGCGATCCAGTTTATGTTCTCGATTTCGCAAGTGGTTGTGCGCAGAGATTCGTCGTCGCCCACCACGACGCGATTGGTTTGGCGATCGATGGAGAGGACGTAGAGCGGTTTGCCCGTGGCGAAGCCCAAGCCCTTGCGCTGACCGATGGTGAATTGATGCACGCCGTTGTGCCGGCCGACGACCACGCCTTCTTCATTCACGATCTCGCCTCCGCTGTCTGACAACGGAGCGCCACGCTCGCGCGAATAGGCCTCGATGAACTGAACGTAATTGCCGTTGGGCACGAAGCACAGCTCCATGCTCTCGGGCTTATCGGCTACCGGCAGATTCACGCGGCGCGCGACTCCACGCACTTCTTCTTTGGTCAGCTCGCCCAAAGGAAATTCGCTGCGCGAGAGCTGTTCCTGCGTGAGCCCCCACAGAAAATAAGACTGGTCCTTGCTGTCGTCCTTCGCGCGGAGGAGTTCCCAGCGCGCGGTCTGCTCGTTCTTGCGGATGCGCGCGTAGTGGCCGGTGGCCAGGCGTTCCGCGCCGATTTGGCGGACCATGCGAAGGAGCGGCTCGAACTTCACATCGGTGTTGCAGTTGGTGCAGGCGATGGGCGTGCGTCCGGCGAGATACTGGTCGACAAACGGGCGCACCACGCGCTTTTCAAACTGTTCTTCAAAATTGACGACGTAGTGCGGAAAATTCAGGTGCTGCGCGACGCGCTTGGCGTCGTACACATCGTCGAGCGAGCAGCAGCGATGTTGCGCCGGGGCGTCACCTTGCAATTCGGGCAAGCGGCGCTGATTCCACAGCTGCATGGTCAGGCCGACGATGGGCAGCCCCTGCTCTTGGAGGAGGGCCGCAACCGTTGAGCTGTCCACACCACCGCTCATGGCGACGGCAACTAGGCCAGTCGAGATTTCGTCGCGCTCCGGCAGGGTCTCGAATTGGGGGAATGTGCTCATACGCGAAACCGGGCACGGCGTGCCGTGCCCCTACGACACGATCTTAACTGCGTTGGGCTCCTTTCGGTAGGTCGGAGAGAGTTCGCGCAACTGGGCGACGGCGGCGGGCACGACTTGCAACGCGAAGTCGATGTCGGCCGCGGTGGTGTGACGGCCGAGGCTGAAGCGGAGGCTGGCGCGGGCTTCTTCCGGCGGGAGTCCGATGGCGGTGAGAACGTGAGAGGGTTCGACGGCGCCGGAAGAGCAAGCGGCTCCGGTCGAGCAAGCCAGGCCCTTCAAGTCCAAGGCGATTACCAGCGCTTCGCCCTCGAGGCCCGGGAACAGGATGTTCGCCGTATTTGGCGTGCGCGGCGCACGACCGCCGTTTACCCGAGAATGCGGCACGCGTTCGAGCAAGCCTTGCTCCAACCTGTCGCGCAACGCGGAGATGCGCCCAGCGTCCTGCGTTAGCGATTTCTTTGCGATTTCCGCGGCAGCGCCCAGTCCGACGATTCCGGGGACGTTCTCGGTGCCTGGCCGGAAGCCTCTTTGGTGGTGCCCGCCATAAAGAAGTTGCCGCAAGCGCGTGCCGCCGCGAATGTACAGCGCGCCGATGCCCTTGGGCGCGTACAACTTGTGCCCTGACAAGGAGAGCAGATCAACTCCCAAAACATTCACGTCGATCGGCAGCTTGCCGACGGACTGCACGGCATCGGTGTGAAGGTACACATCGGCCTCGGCGGCGATGCCACCGATTTCGTCCAGCGGCTGTACGGTGCCGAGCTCGTTGTTGGCGTGCATGATGCTGATCAGCAAGGTTTCCGGGTTGCGGAGCAAAACGTCGCGCAAGGCGCTGAGATCGATGCGTCCCTCGCGATCCACGGGCAGGTAGGTGACGCGAGTGCCGCGCTTCTCGAGTGCTTGGCAGGTGTTCAGCACGGCTTCATGCTCGATGGCGGTGGTGATGATGTGGCCAGAGACGTGGCCGGAAGAATGAGAAGGCGTCCCTGCTTGCTCGACGATGCCGAAGATGGCGTGATTGTCGGATTCCGTGCCGCCGCTGGTGAAGACGATCTCCTGCGGCCGTGCGCCGATCAGGGCGGCGACTTGTTCGCGAGCGGTCTCGACGGCGGCGCGAGCCCTCTGGCCGAAAGTGTGGATGGAGGCGGCATTGCCGTATTCGCCGGACAGATAGGGAAGCATGGCGCCGAGCACTTCGGGCTCAACAGGCGTCGTGGCGTTGTGATCGAGATAGACGCGGTTCATGGGGCTACCTGTAGGATAGGCCCCGACTTCTCCCAGGGCAAGGGCGTGGCTTGCAGACCCGAGGGAGGTGATTCGTGACCTGTAAACCATAACGGACGACTCTTGGTGGAAGAGAAGAGAGAGCCCTGCCTCCGACGGACGAGTGGGCAATCCGCCTTCGGGCGTGCTGGTGGATTGAGCCGAGATCGTAAGAGCACAGGCTGAAGCCTATGCCACCAGAGAGGATGGTGGTCAACATCTCGCACGCCCCTCCCCCACCCTTTTCCGTAAGAGTATGATTCGAGGGGACTTTAAGTCCAATGATTCTGTAAGAGCGGATTCTAAAGGACTTACAGGCGCATTTTTCGTAAGAGTGAGCTCTAAAGGGCTTAGCAAATTGACGATTGATTCTAAAGGTGTTATTTGCTGCAAATTGGGGCAAGTATGCAGGCTTCCCGTAAGAGTGAGCGTTAAAGGACTTAGCAAAATCTCTGATTGATTCTGAAGGACTTACACCTCGAAGATCGGGGCAAGTAGGCGTATTCTTCGTAAGAGTGGATTCTAAAGGACTCAGGCGCACAGGGCGGCTGTATAGCTGGGTCCGGCGGGCATACGGTCGCGAATGCACAATCCACGATACCACAAGTTTGTTACTAAGTCAACAACTTTATGGGCGGACACCTCAGGCTCGCCGCGGTTCTGGTTGGGCCGGTTACACGAAGTTGCCAACGTCGAGATATATGACTATAATGACCAACATGACCACAATGGCGGGCGGGGAGGTATGAGCTATGAGCGAGAGTAGTTGGACTGTGGCGGAGGCCAAGGCCAAGCTGAGTGAGGTCATTGAGAAGGCGCAGACGTCGGGACCGCAGCGGATTACGCGGCACGGGAAAGAGGCTGTGGTTGTGGTGTCGGCCGAAGAATGGGAGCGAAAGACGAAGCGGAAAGGGAATCTAGCCGAATTCTTGCTGGCGTCGCCGCTTCGCGGGTCGGGTCTTGAGGTAGAACGTTTGGAAGACCGCCCGCGAAAGATTGATTTGTGAGCTTCCTGCTGGATACGAACGTCGTTTCGGAATGGGTGAAGCCTCAGCCGAACGCGGGCGTGGTGCAATGGCTCTATGAAGCGGACGAGGACAGTCTCTTTCTCAGCGTGATCACGCTGGCAGAACTGCGCTTCGGTGTGGAGCGACTGGCACCCAGCGCGCGCAGAAGCCGGTTGAACGCGTGGATCCGGGAAGAATTGGCGGAGCGATTCGAGGGGCGAATTCTTCCGGTGGACCAAGGGGTCGCAGAGGTCTGGGGGCAGATGCAGGCGCGCAGCGAGGCGGAAGGACGACGCATGAATCTGATGGACTGTTTTCTGGCGGCAACGGCGAAGGTTTACAAACTGGTTCTGGTGACGCGAAATCGAGAGGATTTTTCGGGATTTGAGGGAGAACTGCGCGATCCGTGGAACAACGGGTCAGGCATTGGTGAAGAGTAAAAACGGTATTCGGATAGCCTGTGAAGATGCGTTCCAGGCAACCGGTACCCTGAAAATCCGAAGGTTGCGACACCGGGGCTATTTCCTACGATTTTGCAGAGTCTTTTCGAGTCCGCTCACTGTCTCAGGGAATCGCTCATGGTCGAATCTTATTCCCCTGATTCCTCTGAGGCTATACATCGAGTGACCATAGACAGGGTTCTCCGAATCTACGCAGCACGGATTGTGAAGTTCCGTGCGGTGTTTTTTTCCTGCTACGTCTTGGTAATGGAATGGACCAAAGGACATTCGAGGCGACGGCGCGCTAGAGTTCTGAGTTTCCTGGAGGGCGCGTGGGGTATCGGGATTTGCGGGAGTTTGTGAAGAAGTTGGAGGAGGAAGGCGAGCTGAAGCGCGTGCGGGCGGAGGTCGATCCGGTTTTGGAGATCACCGAGGTAACAGTATTGCTCGGATGAAGGCGACTTCGTCTTGGCTGAAGGGTTTGCCGTCGGTATGGAAGACTTCATGGAACCAGATAGAAAACAGGCGATCAGTGTAAGGACGCTGCCAAGAATCCCAAGGCAAGTAAGTCTGCGTTTTGCCGGCGACCAAGCCCCAGTTGATGGCGCCGACGTTGTAACGCTTGGCGATCGGCAGAGTGCCCTGGAAGGTACTGCCGTTGCCGCGGGCCATGTATTCGGTGCAGATCATGGGGCGGTGGTATTGCTGGAGGGAAAGGACACGTTTTTCAAATTCCGCAGGCGGATCGTAGCTGTGGAAGGAGATCACGTCGGACTGTTCGAGTTGTATTTTCGCCGTCGGTGAAAGTTTCTCGGGGTTGGACCAATCATCCTTCCAGACGCCGCTGGTGAGCGGCTGGATGGGATGAGCGGAGCGAGCCCAGTCGAATGCTTTGGGCACGAGGGCGGCGACCAGTGCGACTTTCCCGGCAGGATCGTTGTACGAACCGTCGTTGGTGTTGTCCGGCTCGTTCCAGATGTCCCAGCCGAGGACGCGAGGGTCTTTCGCGAAGGCGGCGACGACCCCTTTGACATAGGTTTCGAGGTGCGGGTACTGCGCGGAATCTTTCAGTGCGCTTGCTCCGGGACTTTGCACCCAGCCGGAATTGTGCACGCCGGGAATCGGGGCGTGCTGCTTGCCGAGTTTTGGATTGGGATCCCAGCAGGAGTCGAAGAGAACGAAGAGGGGCTTGATGTGGTGTTTTGCGGCGATTTCAAGAAATTTGTCGATGCGCTTCTTGAATCCGGCGGGGTCTTGCTGCCAGAGCAGATCGTGCAGGAAGACGCGCATGGTGTTGAAGCCGAGGGATTCGGCCCAGCCAAGTTCTTCGTCGATGCGCGCCGGATCGAAGGTGTCGGCCTGCCACATCTCCAGTTCGTTGATGGCCGTGGCGGGGATGTAGTTGCTGCCGACGAGCCAAGGTTGCTTGGCGTACCAATCTTGAGCCGCTTTTTCGGACCAGCGGCCGGCGGGTGTTTGCGATCGAACGTCGGTGACGACGATGCAGGCGAGAAATAGCGATAGAGAAATCAGCAGTCGTTTCATTTTCCAGTGCCGTGCCTCGGACAATAGAATATAGCGTTGCGGCTCCTACGGGAATATAACTCATTGTTTCTTGGATTGGGGGCCTGCGCGGCACCGAAGGTGCGGATGGGAACTCGGTGTTTCGCTCCGTGATGGGGAGCCGTGCTAGAGTTTGTGGTTTCGGGGCGCGGGCGGCTTTTGTCGGATGTTTCGGAGGGTGAATTGGCGTATCGGGATTTGCGGGAGTTTGTGAAGAAGTTGGAGAAGGAAGGCGAGCTGAAGCGCGTGCGGGCGGAGGTCGATCCGGTTTTGGAGATCACCGAGGTGACGCAGCGAGTGGCGCGGGATGCAGGGCGCGCGGCGAACAGCGTGGGGCCGGCGCTTTTGTTCGAGAAGCCCAAGGGTTCGCGAGTTCCTTTGCTGGTGAACGCGTTTGGGAGCGTGCGGCGGATGGAGCTGGCGTTTGAGGTGGAGAAGTTGGATGACGTGGCCGCCCGGATCAAAGGCTTTTTGGCGATGGAGTCGCCGCAGGGGTTGTTCGACAAGCTCAAGATGTTGCCGAAGCTGGCGGAGCTGGGGTCATTTTTCCCGAAGAGCGTAAAGAGTGGGGATTGCAAGGAAGTGATTCGGAAGGGCGCCGATGTAAACCTATTTGATTTTCCGATTTTGAAGTGCTGGCCGCAGGATGGCGGGCGGTTCATTACGTTCCCGTTGGTGTTTACGCGGAACCCGGAGACGGGGAAGCGCAACGTGGGCATGTACCGGATGCAAGTGTACGACGAGCGCACCACCGGGATGCACTGGCAGACGCAGAAACATGGCGCGGAACATTTTCGGCGGGCGCGGGCGGCGAACCCGGAGGGGCGGATTGCGGTGTCGGTGGCGATTGGGGCCGATCCGGCCACGGCGCTGGCGGGAATGCTGCCGATTCCCCCGGACCTGGACGAGATGATGTTCGCGGGATTCTTGCGGCGCGAGCCGGTAGAGATGGTAGCTTGCGAAACGAACGATCTGGAAGTCCCCGCGAATGCGGAGATCGTGCTGGAAGGCTACGTCAATCTGAATGAGATGCGCGTGGAGGGGCCGTTTGGAGACCACACCGGCTTTTACTCACTGGAAGGGGAGTATCCCGTATTTCATGTGGAGTGCGTGACGCACCGAAAAGATCCGATTTACCTGACCACCGTGGTGGGGCCGCCGCCGCAGGAAGATTACTTCATGGGTTATGCGGTAGAGCGCGTGTTCCTGCCAGTGATGAAGATGCAGTATCCGGAGATCGCGGATGTGGCCATGCCGGCGGAGGGGATTTTTCACAATTTGATGATCGTGGCGATTCGCAAGTCGTATCCGGGGCATGCGCGAAAGATCATGAATGCGATTTGGTCGCTGGGGCAGGCGATGTTTACGAAAGTGATCGTGGTGGTGGATCACGACGTGGACGTGCACAACTACAGGGAAGTGGTGTGGAAGACGCTGTGCGCGCTGGACCCGGAGCGGGACGTGCAATTTGTGTTCGGTCCGGCGGATACGCTGGACCACGCCGCGCGGATGCAGGACTACGGATCGAAGATGGGGATCGACGCCACGCGGAAGTGGGCGTCCGAGGGATTTACGCGGCCGTGGCCGGATGAGATCTTGATGGATAAAGATACGAAAGCGCGCATCGACGCGATGTGGAAAGCGCTGAACCTATAAGCCAAGCCCGCGGGAGTCCTCGCGAGCCCTCCGATGGTGTTCCCAATTCGATTCTCGACTCTTCACCATTGAAGAAAACGGGGAAATCTGCCGATACCCGAAGCATGGAGTGTGGCCGATGAAGACCGAGCACGATTCCAAGCAAGCACCGGCGCAGGTTTCTGAGAGGCGAAGGAGTCCTCGTTACTGGCTGAGTGTGCTTCTGACCATTCGCGCGGCCGACGGTTCGGCCATGCAAGGTTTGAGCGTGGAGATCAGCGAAGGTGGAATGTCGGCGATGGCCAGCGCTCCGTTGAACGTGGGCGACGCGGTGGAGCTGGAGCCGGTTGAGGGTGGCAGAGTGTCGGCGGTGGTGCGGCACAAACTTGGACAAATGTATGGATTTGAGTTTGTGGAGTTGAGTGGCGAGCAAGCGCAGCGAATCGCGGAGCGTTGCACGGAATTCGGGACCAAGAGGGTTAGCGCGACGAAGCGTTGATGGCAAAAGATAACCGTCCGCAAGGACAGGTGCAGCGGCCCGAAAAAACGCAACTAATTGCGGTACTGATAGCATTACTACCCCATTTGTAGGGCAGGCCACCCCGAATACCCGACAACTGCCTGAAACTACCCGTATTCTTAGGACAACTACGGTAGAGAATCGCTTGACGCTCGGAGCAGTGCGATGTCATAACGCTAGGAAGGGGCGCACCTCCGTAGTTCCGCAGCGTCGGTTGGGGTGCACCAGTCGGTTGGATATCGGGCGTGTTCGAGCGCTGGGGTACGTTCCTCGTGAATGAATCGCGTGAAGTGATGAATGTGCGTCAGGCGTCGCAATATCTGGGGATCTCTCCGGATACCCTGTACCGTTACATCACTGAAGGCGAGATTCCTGCATTCAAGCTCGGCAATCGTTGGAAACTTCGTAAGACGATCCTGGACCGCTGGATGGAACGCAAGATGAGCCAGGCGACCGTGCGGCGCCGTTAGTCTGGCGCGAGCGACAGGGAAAGAGGCCACGCTATGTGGTTACTGGGTGGAAAGAACAAGCAACTGGTGGGACTGGATATCGGGTCCAGCTCGATCAAGGCCGTGGAGCTGAAGTCCACGAAGGCGGGCTACGAGCTCGTCAGTTTTGGCATGGAGCCTCTGGCGCAGGACACCGTGGTGGACGGCGCCATCATGGACGCTCCGCAGGTGGCCAACGCAATCAGCAAGATTTTCGACGCGCAGCGCATCAAGACGAAAAACGTGGCTACGTCGGTTTCCGGGCACTCGGTGATCGTCAAGCGCGTGCCGCTGCCGCTGATGACGGAAGAGGAGCTGTACGACCGCATTCCCTCGGAAGCTAGCCAGCATATTCCGTTTGACATTGCGGACGTGAACTTGAGCTATCAGCTACTGGAGTCGATGGATGCGCAGATGGACGTGCTGCTGGTGGCGGTGAAGAAAGACAAGATTTTGAATCACACCAACGTTCTGGCGCAGGCCGGGAAAACGCCGGTGGTGGTGGACATCGATGCGTTCGGCTTGCAGAACTGCTTCGAGGTCAACTACGAGCCGGACGCCGGACAAACGGTGGCGCTGCTGAATATCGGCGCCAGCGTGATGAACATCAATATCGTGCGCGGCGGCGTGCCGTTGTTCACACGCGACGTGAGCGTCGGCGGCAACCAGTTTACGGACGCGCTGCAAAAGGAACTGGACCTGAGCTTTGAGGACGCCGAGCGGCTGAAGAAGGGCGACACGCTTCCCAGCGTGACCGACGAGCAGAAGCAGCAGATTCTGCGCAGCGTTTCCGATATTTTGACCCTGGAAATCCAGAAGACCTTCGACTTTTTCCGGGCTACCGCCAGCGGGGAAAATATTCAGCGGATCGTCGTAGCGGGTGGCACGGCGCGTGTTCCGGGGCTGGTGGACCTGCTCCGGGAGGAATTCGCGATGCCGGTGGAGGAGCTGAATCCCTTCCGAAGAATACTCGTTAATCCCAGCAAGCACAGCGATGACCAGATTCGCGAAATGGCTCCGCGGCTGGCAATTGCCGTGGGGTTGGCACTGAGGAGCTTTGACTAGCCATGATCCGAATAAACCTTCTCGGACAAACGCGTCCCAAGTCTTCACGACGGCCGGTGGATACCGGGGCAGCACTCCCGGCGCTGTTTGTAGGGGCCGGCGTTCTGTTTGGCGTCCTGATCCTCGGGTACTTGTACTACTCCTGGCAGCGGCAGTTGAACGACGAGAATAGCCGGATCAAACAGTTGCAGGCGCAGAAGACGGATCTCGAGCAGATCAAGCAGCAAGTGGAATCGTTTGAAAAGCAGAAGCAGGTATTGCAGCAGCGGGTGGCCACGATCGAGCAGTTGCAGCGCGATCGCACCGGCGGGCAAGAATTGCTGGACCAGATCGCCAACACCGTGGCGCGGACCGAGAACCTGTGGCTGACGTCGATGGTGCGCAAGGGAAACAACCTGGCCATCGAGGGATCTTCCGCGTCGGTGAATGGCGTGGCCAATTTCATTACCGCGCTGAAGCGGTCCGGGTACTTCTCGAAAGTAGAAATCAAGGAATCGAAGCAGGACGACAAAAATACCGCCGTGCAGACGTTCACATTCCAGGTTTTTATGGAAATCACTCCGCCGGCGGCAGGTGCGCCCGCGCAACATCCGCAAGCCAGGCCTGCCAGCGCGCCGACGCAGCCCGCACCGGCAGCCGCGGCACCGGCGAAGAAAGGGTAGGGGAGCGCGATGGCCAATCCACTTAGGGATATGTCGGTGATCATGCAGGGCCTGCTGGCCCTGGCGATTACCGTGGTACTGGTGGTTGCCGGCGTGTACGTGCCCCTCTCTCCCGTGGCGCAAGAGCGTGATGAGGTCGACAAGGCGGTACGCCAGCGCGCCCAGCTCAATCAGGAAGTGACGCAACTTCAGGTGTACAAGCAGCGCTACGGAGAGTTGAAGTCGCAGATGGACGCGCTGTCCAAGCAACTGGAAACGCTGAAGACCATCGTTCCGGAAGAGAAGGAAGTGGACGAGTTCATCCGTCTGCTGCAGGGCGCTGCGGCGGCGTCCAACGTGCAGATTCGCCGGATGACTGCGCAGCCGGTGGTGGCCCGGGAATATCACTACGACATGCCCTTCGAAGTGCTGGCGGACGGCCCGTATTTCAACATCCTGGACTTTTTCGGGCGCATGAGCCGGTTGTCACGAATTATCAACGTAGGGGATCTGGATTTTGAAGACGCGACCGGCAACAAGGCCGCCAAATATGCGCTTCGGCCGGGCACCTCGGTGTCCGGAGTATTTACAGCCACGACGTTCTTTACCAAGCCGGCTGACACGGGCGCGAAGGCCCCAGGCAGTCCGGCTGGAAAACCGTGAACGGAATGAGCGAACTATGCGTTCTGTGAACACTCTGATACTAGGGATTCTTCTGGCGGCGGCTCCCGGCTTGTTTGGACAGGCCAAGCCCGCAGCTGGTGCGGGCGCGAAGCCAGCGCCAGCGCCGGCCCAAGCCTCCACGGCGGTGGCCCAGGCCCCCGCGCCACCGGCAAAGGCAGCCGGAAAATCTAGCGCAAAGTCTGGCGGGAAGCCCGCGGCCAAGAAAGCGGCCAAGGCGGAAGCGCCCACTGCGGAGGCGCCCGGTGGGGACGCGGCCCAAGCGCCAGCAGACGCCGAGGGCAAGTTCGCGCGGCGCGATCCGTTCGAATCTCTGCTCAGCCGGCAGCAATCCGGAGGAGGGAAAAATCTTCCGCCGGGCAAGGCTGGCTTGCAAGTCAGCACGCTGAGGCTGGATGGCATCGTGCGCGCGCCGAACGGAATGATTGCGGTGGTAACCAATCCGCAGTCGCGGTCCTACTTTTTGCGCGAGGGCGATCAGCTTTATGACGGACGAGTGGAAAAGATCGCCATGGATGGAGTCTCCTTCCATGAAATGGGCAAGGACGCTTTCGGCAAGCCCGTTGAACGCCAAGTAAGTAAAAGAATCTACGCCAGTGCAGGAGAACAGCAATGAAGACGAACCGGCCGGCCTTTCGAATTGGCTGCCTGATATTTGCGGCGACGGTGCTGACGACCAGCCCGTTGCTGGCTCAGACGCAGGAGCCCACCGGCGCGACCCCGGCGGCAACGGTAATCTCGAACGTGGCGATCACGCAAGCTCCTCAGCGTGCGAGCGTGCGCGTGGAAGGCGAGGGACGTCTCGACGTCCGCGCCGCCCGCATGCAGAACCCGGAGCGGCTGGTCCTGGATTTTAGTGGCGCCCGGCTGGCGGTCCAGAAGACAGTGATCCCCGGCGTTTCGGCCCCGGTGCGCGGAGTGCGGATGGGGCAATTCCGGCCTGACATCGCGCGCGTAGTGGTGGACTTGACGGCTGCCGCTCCCTATCAGATTTCACGGGAAGGCGCCGCAGTGGTGATCTCGTTCGACGTACTGCCCGAATCTCCCGTAGAAGCAGCGGTAGACACGACGAAGGTCGCTTCGCAGCAAACCCGCAAGACCAGACCGGAGTTTCGTTACGGCACGGCCGCGCCGCGCAATGCATCTTTGCGTGCCTCGAAGTCGCTTTCGATTTCCGCTCCTCGCTTCGCGCTGCCCGGCGAACTGACCCAGCCCTCAGTTGTCCTGGCATCGTTTGGCGGGAAAGGCGGACCTGCACGGCCGGAAGTTCCGGCGCAGGAGGCAACACAGCAGACGGGTAACGCCGCGGCAACCTCGGCGCAAGCGGCGGTAGCAACCGCCGCTCCTGGCAAGTACACGGGCGAACCTATTTCCGTAAACCTGAAGGATGTGGATTTGCGCGATTTCTTCCGGTTAATCCACGAGATCAGCGGATTGAACGTGGTTCTGGACCCTGCGGTGAAAGGGACGCTGACCATCGTGCTTGACGAAGTTCCGTGGGACCAGGCGCTCGACATCGTGCTGCAAAACAACAGCCTCGATAAACAATTGCACGGGAATGTCTTGCGCATCGCCACGCTGGATACCATCAAGAAAGAAGCAGATACCGCCAGGGATGTGAGAAAAGCGGAAAATGAAGCGCAGGAAATGGTTACTGTTACTCGCGTCCTCAGCTACGGGAAGGCCGACTCCCTCAAGGACACTCTCAAGAAATTCCTGACCGCGCGCGGCGACATCCTTTCCGACACGCGCTCCAATCAGCTCATCGTCCGGGACATTCCGTCGGTCATACCCATCATCGACAACCTGATCCGCCAGTTGGATCGCAAGTCGCAGCAGGTGGAAATCGAAGCGCGTGTCGTGGCTGCCACGCGAGCTTTCGCGCAGGACATCGGCGTGCAGCTCGCTTTTGCGGGCACGGCCACCAGCGGGCGGTCGTTTGCCGGTGGTGATTCCACCGTGGGAACCAGCCCCTTCGGCGGAGGCGTTCCGGTAGCTCCCATTGCCGTAGCCAATTCGAATCCACCGGCTATGCCGTTGAACGTCAATCTTGGCGCCGTCGCTCCGACGAGCGGTTTATTTTTGGGGCATCGGTCACCGAACTTCGCGGTCGATTTTTTCATCACCGCGGCGGAGTCCAAGGGCGTCGGCAAGTTGCTTTCGAAGCCGCGCGTCGTAACGCAGAACAACGAGAAAGCGACCATTAAGCAGGGCGTCAAGATTCCGATTCAGACCACCATTAACAACACCATTTCGGTACAGTACATCGACGCCGTGCTCAAGCTGGAGGTCACGCCGCAGATCACCGCGGAAGGTACGGTGTACATGGACGTGCTCGTCGAGAATACCCAGATCGATCAAGGTATTCCGCGCATTCAGGGAGTTCCCGCGCTGGATACGCAGTCCGCCGAGAGCAAGGTTACCGTCGTGGACGGCTCCACGATCGTCGTTGGTGGAGTGATCATCACGTCGACACAGAACAACATTACCGAGGTGCCCCTCTTGGGAAGCTTGCCGTTGATCGGGCACTTGTTCAAGCGCACCAACACGAGCGTCAATACTTCCGAACTGCTGTTCTTCCTGACGCCACGGATCATGCCGATTACGTAGCGGTAGAGCAGTCTTTCGAAAAACAGAGTTCCAACTGAGGGCGAAATCGAGGAGACTACGGTCTCCTCGATTCGTTTATGAAGACACCTTTTGCACGGCGGAGACGCGCATTACTGTCGCATCTTGCCGGAGCACGCCTGGGCAGCCTCCTCATCACCCATCCCGCAAGTTGGTACTACTTGACGGGTTTTACCGGAGAGGCCGGCTCCCTGGTGGTTTCTCGCCGCGGTGTGGCACTCATCACCGACGGGCGCTTCACGGCGCAGGCCCGGGAGGAGACCTCCGGCGTGCAAATCGTGCAACAAGAGGGTTCTCTGATCGCGACTGTCGGCCAGTTTCTGCGTGGCGCCGGCAGAGGACGCGTGGGATTTGACGCGTCACGAATCACGGTTGGGCAGCTCAAGGCACTACGGAAGGCCGGAGGGCCCGGCGTGCAATGGATCGCTGCCGCGGGTTACGTGGAGTCGCTACGCGCGCGCAAGGAGTCTGAGGAAATCGCCCGGATGCGAAAGGCCGCCTTGCTGGCAGGAGAAGTGCTCGAGGGCGCGCTAAAACTACTCAAGCCGGGGGTTAGGGAATTGGAAATCGCAGCCGAAATCGACTACCAGACGCGGCGGCGGGGCGCATCCGGTCCGGCGTTCGAAAGCATCGTCGCTTTTGGAGAACGTTCCGCGTATCCTCACGCGCGTCCTACTGCCAAGCGATTGAGGAAAAATGAATTGGTCGTCCTGGACCTGGGTGCTATACTCGCGCACTATTGCAGCGACATTACCCGCACAGTGGTTGTGGGGCGAGCCTCGGCGCGGATTCGCCGCTGGCACCGGGCGGTCCAGGAAGCGCAGTCCGCTGCGATCGGAGCGGTCAAGGCCGGCGTTAGCTGTGGGGACGTGGATGCCGCCGCCAGACGGGTTCTGGCGGGCTATCGCCTGGATCGTTACTTCGTTCATAGCACCGGGCACGGTCTGGGGCTGGAAGTACACGAGAACCCCCGGGTGGCCAAGGGGCAGAAGCAAATACTAGAGCCGGGGAACGTGATCACGATCGAACCAGGTGTCTACGTGCCGGGCGTGGGTGGAATTCGCATCGAAGACGACGTTGCCGTGCACGCCGAAAGAACCGAAGTACTCACCCGTGTTCCGCGGGATCTTATTGAGATCTAATACAAGCATGAAACACAAAAAGCCCCCGAAATCGACGGCAAGTTCGGCCTTCGCGAACCCTGAAATCCAGCATATTGAGCAACTGCTCCGCTTCATGAGCGAGCACAACCTCGAAGAATTTGAATACTCGAACGGTGCTTTGAAGATTCGGCTCAAGAAGCCGTCCGCCAGCATAGCTCCCCGGTCCGTGATAGCGCCGGAGATCATTATCGCGAGTGGAGTAGCCCCGCAAGCGGCTTCGGCAGCGGCCTCTGCCTCGGCACCAGCGGCCGAGGCGCGGTCCACGGACGATCTGCACTTGGTCAAATCGCCGATCGTCGGGACGTACTACGAGGCTCCCAGCCCGGGAGCGGAAGCGTTTTTGAAGGTCGGCGCCTACGTGGAGACCGGGCAGACACTCTGCATCGTCGAAGCGATGAAGCTCATGAACGAAATCGAATCGGACATAAGCGGCGAGGTGCTGCGAATCTTCGTGGAGAACGGCCAGCCGGTGGAATACGGCCAGCCGCTCTTCGGCATTCGTCCGAGCCGCAAGAAATAGGCGGCACCTCACCGATATGTTCCAAAAAATCCTAGTCGCCAATCGCGGGGAAATCGCCCTGCGGGTCATCTGTGCCTGCAAAGAGCTGGGAATATCCACGGTCGCGGTGTATTCGGAAGCAGACCGCAACTCGTTGCATGTGCGGTTTGCCGACGAAGCGGTGTGCATCGGCCCGCCACGAAGCAGCGAAAGCTACCTGAATATCCCCCAAGTGATCAGCGCCGCGGAAATCACCAATGTGGATGCGATTCACCCCGGGTACGGCTTTCTTTCGGAGAACGCCAACTTTGCCAAGGTCTGCGAGGCTTCGGAGATCACTTTCATCGGACCCACGGCGGAAGTGATCGAGATGATGGGGGAAAAGGACCGCGCCCGGCGGGAGATGAAAGCGGCGGGGCTCCCAACGATACCGGGGAGCGATGGGATCATCGAAGGGGAAGAGGCGCTGGGCAAGGAAGCGGCGCGGGTCGGATATCCGTTGATTCTCAAGGCGTCCGCCGGCGGCGGCGGGCGCGGCATGCGTGTCGTCCGTAGCCAGGGCGAGTTGCTGGCAGCGTATCAGACGGCGCGGAGCGAAGCGCAGCAGGCGTTTGGAACGCCGGACGTATACGCGGAACGATTCCTGGAGCATCCGCGGCACATCGAGTTTCAGGTTCTCGGCGACCAGCACGGCAAGGTCATCCACCTGGGCGAACGAGAGTGCAGCATTCAGCGGCGCCATCAGAAATTGGTCGAAGAGTCTCCGTCGCCGGTTATGGATGCCAAGCGCCGCAAGGAACTTGGCGGCAAAGTGGTACGAGCCCTGGAAAAGATCGGCTACACGAATGCCGGTACGGTCGAGTTCCTCATGGATCAAGACGGGTCCATGTACTTCATCGAGATGAATGCACGAATCCAAGTCGAACACCCGGTGACGGAGTTGGTTACGGGAGTGGATCTGATCAAGGCGCAGATTCGCATCGCAGCGGGGGAAAGGCTGGAGGACGCCGTCGGAGAGATGCACTTCTCGGGGCACGCCATCGAATGCCGCATCAATGCCGAGGATCCGGAGACGTTCGTGCCTTCAGCGGGACGCATCACGACGTTTCAGGCGCCGGGAGGCACCGGGGTGCGCGTGGATTCCGCGGCGTACGCCGATGCGGTAATTCCTCCGTTCTACGATTCGATGATTGCGAAGCTGGTCGTCAAAGGCCGGGACCGCGCGGAGGCGATCGGACGCATGAAGCGTGCGCTGGAGATGTTCGTCATCGAGGGCATCCGGACGTCGATTCCGCTGCATCGCAGAATCTTTGCCGACCCGGAATTTGCGTCGGGCAAGTTTGACACCCATTTCATCGAAAGACTGCTGGGAACAAACGGAAAATAAGTGTCCACGCGGCTTGTCCTCCCAAGGCTGTATGTGATACTAGACTCAGCATTGCTGACCATTCCTGCACAAGATTGCGCGCAAGAGCTTGCCGATGCCGGGGTCCGGTTGCTGCAGTACCGGAACAAAGGGGCATCGGCGCGTGAATTGTTGCATTCCTCTCAACAAATCGCTTCTTTGCTCGCTCCGCGCGGAGTGTCCTTCGTGGTGAATGACCGGGCGGATGTGGCGGTGCTCGCCGGTGCCAGCGGCGTTCACGTCGGACAGGAAGATTTGGGCGTGGAGCAGGCGCGCACGCTCGTCGGGGAAGACAAGTGGGTTGGCATTTCCACACACAACCTCGAACAATTCCAGAGCGCCGCGGCGACCTCGGCGGACTATATTGCCGTTGGGCCGGTGTTTGCGACCTCTACCAAGGCCAATCCGGATCCCATTGTCGGCACGGAGTTTATTCGTCAAGTTAGGGCCCTGACGGCTAGGCCGATCGTCGCGATTGGTGGCATCACTCTCGAAAACGCCGCGTCGATCATCAAGGCCGGTGCGGATTCCGTGGCGGTGATCAGCGACATTCTGCGGGCACGCGATCCTGGTGGGCGTGCGCGGCAGTATCTCGATTTGTTGGGTGCCGCGAATCACGCCGCCGCGGTCTGAGGATTCTCACGCATGGCAGATACCACGCAACCGATGCAACAGCGCGCCCCGGCGGCGGAACCCGGATTTGTGCGCGCGATCGGGCTTTTCGACGGGACGATGATCGTCGTCGGCTCGATGATCGGCTCGGGAATTTTTATCGTCGCGGCGGATATCGCGCGGCAGACGGGATCGTCGGGCGGGTTGCTGCTCACCTGGATCCTAACCGGCCTGCTTACGGTTTCGGCGGCGCTGTCCTATGGAGAATTGGCGGCGCTTTTTCCGCATGCGGGCGGGCAATATATCTACTTGAGGGAAGCGTATTCGCCGCTGTGGGGTTTTCTGTACGGGTGGACGCTGTTTCTGGTGATTCAAACCGGTACGATCGCGGCGGTTGCGGTGGGTTTCGCGCGATATCTTGGAGTCTTGTTTCCCGCCATTTCTGGTACGGCGTGGATTGTCCATCCCATCAATCTTTCCTCGAAGTACGCCGTGAGCCTCTCGCTTCAGCAGTTGGTGGGCGTGCTGATGATTATTTTCCTGACGTTCCTGAACACGCTGGGCGTGCGGCTGGGCAAGCTGATTCAGAATGTGTTCACGAGCGCCAAGACGCTGTCGCTCCTGGGGCTGATTTTCCTGTGCGTGTTCGTGGCGCGCAACGCTGCCGCCATCTCCGACAACTTCAGCCATCTGTGGGCCATCCGCGGCGCGCAACCTATCGAGCCGGGGGCCAATTTTCTACGCGGGCTGGTGCCCACCGTGACCGCTGCCAGCGGCGCCTTTGGTTTGTTTGTTGCTTTTGGCGTGTCGCAGGTCGGATCGCTTTTTTCAGCGGACGCCTGGAACAACATCGGGTTCACGGCTGCCGAAGTGAAAAATCCCAAGAGGGACGTTGCGCTGTCGATGGCCTTCGGCACGCTCATCGTGATCACGCTCTATTGCCTGGCGAATTTGGCGTATCTCTGCGCGCTGCCGCTCGCGCAGATTCAGAATGCCCCGGACGACCGGGTAGCCAGCGCGGCGTTGAATGCCGTGTTCGGACCCGCGGGCGCCGCGATTATGGCGGTGGCCATCATCATTTCGACGTTTGGCTGCAACAATGGATTGATCCTCGCGGGTGCGCGCGTGTCTTACGCCATGGCTCGCGACGGGCTGTTCTTTCGCTCCACGGGCAGGCTCAACAAGAGGGGCGTTCCCGCGAACGCGTTGGTCTATCAAGGGATCTGGATTATCGTGCTGATCTTGTTACGCACGCGGCACGTCGACGCGGCGGGCGTGGCGACCTACGGCAACCTTTACAGCGATTTGCTGGATTACGTGGTTTTCTCGGTTTTGATTTTTTACGCGCTGACGATTGCCGGAATCTTTGTTTTGCGTTTCAAGCGGCCGGAAGCGGAGCGGCCGTACCGCGCGTTCGGGTATCCTTTTGTGCCGCTGCTGTACATCGTGGCGGCGCTGGCGATCATGTTTGTGCTGCTGCTGTACAAGACGCAGACGACGTGGCCCGGTTTGGTGATCGTGCTTTTGGGTGTGCCCGTGTATTGGCTATGGTCGCGGCGGTCTCCAGCGAGCAAATCGGCGTGAGATGAAAATTTGACTTGGTACCGGTTCTAAATCGTAAGAGAGTGTAGGTTTCCGAGAATGTAAGGGTGGGGAAGAACTCCCCCAAAGGAGGAGTTGCATGGGCAACCCCTTGTTTGCCAAGAAGCCGCTGAGCCTGTTGTTGGCGGAGTCGCAGGAAACCGGCGAGCATAGCCTGAAGCGCACGCTGGGGCCGTTTCAATTGACGGCACTGGGCGTTGGGGCCGTGATCGGCGCTGGAATTTTCGTGCTCTCGGGACTCGGGGCGCACTATGCCGGGCCGGGCTTGATGCTTTCGTTCGTTCTGTCGGGCCTGGGCTGTGCGTTTGCGGGCCTTTGCTACGCGGAATTTGCCGCGATGATTCCGCTCGCGGGAAGCGCATACACCTACGCCTATGCGACGCTCGGCGAACTGTTTGCGTGGATCATTGGTTGGGATTTGACGCTGGAATACGCCATGGGAGCGAGCACGGTATCTTCCGGGTGGTCGAACCACTTCATCGAACTGCTCAACATTTTCCACGTCAAGATGCCGCTGTGGCTGGCATACGATCATTGGACGGCGCTGCGCACCGCGGAAAACTTGGTGGCACGCCAGATGGCGCAAACCTCCGACAGCAGCTTGGTCCCCGGCACGCAGGCGTTCCTGGATAAAGTCAGCGCCATCACGTCGGTACACTCTCCGGAACTGGTGCAGCGAGCGCATGACTTGCTTGCGGCGCCCAGAATGTTCGGCGCGGAGATCGGCTTCAACCTACCGGCGTTTGTGATTGCGCTGGTCATCACGGCGATTTTGGTCCTTGGTATCAAAGAAAGCGCTCGTTTCAACGCCACGATCGTGACGATCAAAGTCGCCGTGGTGCTGTTCGTCATCGGGCTCGGCGCCAAGTACGTGTCCATGGCGAATTGGGGAAGCGATTGGCACAGCTTCGCACCGTACGGTTTCAGTGGGATTGGAGCGGGGGCCGCTTACATATTTTTCGCGTACATCGGGTTTGACGCGGTTTCGACCACGGCGCAGGAAGCCAAGAACCCGCAGCGTGATTTGCCCATCGGCATCATTGTGTCGTTGTTTGTTTGCACACTGCTGTATATCTCGGTGGCTGGCGTATTGACCGGGATGGTGCACTGGCAGGACATCAACATCGAAGCGCCGATCGCGCGCGCGTTCATGGACCGCGGTTTGACAACGGCTTCGCACATCATCACTTTGGGCGCGCTTGCAGGGCTAACGAGCGTGATGCTGGTCATGCTGCTGGGGCAAACGCGCGTTCTCTATGCCATGGCGAACGACGG
>JBGOVR010000010.1:0-55423 GCA_041478205.1 Candidatus Acidiferrum sp. | reverse complement strand
CGACGCGCACTACCTTCGTGGGATCGATGATTCCGGCTTCGGCGAGATCGACGTATTCGCAGCGGGAAGCATCGAAACCATAGTTTCCCTTGCCGCTTCGCATACGGTCCACAACCACGCCGCCATCCACCGTCGAATTCTCGGCGATCTGCCGCGTCGGAGCCTCAAGAGCTCGCCGCAGGATCAACAGACCAGTGCGCTCATCGCCGGAACAGTTCGCTTGCTCAGCCTCAATGGCATCGATCAGCCTCAGCAGCGCGAGACCGCCACCAGGAACGATCCCCTCCGCCAGCGCGGCTTTCGTTGCGCTGATGGCGTCTTCAATCGCTTCCTTTCGATTCTTCATCTCTGTTTCGGA
Source organism: Candidatus Acidiferrum sp. (assembly GCA_041478205.1). Taxonomy (GTDB): domain Bacteria; phylum Acidobacteriota; class Terriglobia; order Acidiferrales; family UBA7541; genus Acidiferrum. The sequence continues at coordinate 55,065 of JBGOVR010000010.1, read as the reverse complement.
TGGCGCGCCCACGCGGATGACCGCCACGCCTCCCGCGAGCTTCGCTAGGCGCTCCTGCAGCTTTTCCTTATCGTAATCGGAGGTTGTCTTTTCGATCTGCTTACGCAGTTCGGTACAACGACCCTGAATGGCCGACTTTGCGCCTCCGCCTTCGATAATCGTAATCTTGTCCTTGTCGATCACAACGCGCTTGGCATGCCCCAACTCTTTGAGGCCAAGGCTCTCCATCTTCAAACCAAGTTCTTCAGCAATCACTTGACCGCCCGTAAGAATGGCGATGTCCTGCAGCATGTCTTTGCGGCGATCGCCAAACCCGGGCGCCTTCACGGCGGCGGAGACCAGCGTGCCGCGCACTTTGTTGACGACCAGCGTTGCGAGAGCCTCCCCTTCCACGTCCTCGGCAACAATCAGCAACGGACGGCCTGCCTTCGCCACTTGCTCAAGAAAGGGCAGCATCTCATTCAGGCTCGCGAGCTTCTTTTCATGCAGAAGAATTAGTGCATCCTCGAGCACCACCTGCATCTTCTCCGTATCGGTAACGAAATACGGCGAGATATATCCCCGGTCAAACTGCATCCCTTCCACAACCTCCAGGGCTGATTCGGTAGTCTTCGATTCCTCAACGGTGATGACACCCTCAGGTCCGACCTTCTCGTACGCATCGGCAACCAGTTCGCCTGTGGCCGGGTCGTTGTTGGCCGATATGGTAGCAATCTGTGCCTTTTCCTTACGGCTAGAAACGGGTCGAGAAAGACCCTTTAACGCCTTCACGGCAACAATCAGTCCTCGATCCAAACCGCGCTTCAGGTCCACTGCGCTCGCACCTGCCGCAACATTGTGCAGTCCTTCGGCGAAAATCGCGTGTGCCAGGATGGCCGAGGTACTTGTTCCGTCCCCGACTGCTTCTCCCGTTCGTTCGGCGGCTTCCCGGATCATTTGCGCGCCGAGGTTCGCCTCCGGGTCCTCAAGTTCGACCTCCTTGGCGATCGTGATCCCGTCGTTGCAAACGATCGGTCTTCCCCATTTCTTCTGAATGAGCACGCACTTGGACTTTGGCCCAAGCGTGATCCGGACGGCGTCCGCCAGCGCCGCGGCACCGCTGAGCACCTTCTCGCGTGCCGCGGATCGAAACAGTAATCGCTTCGCAGCCATTGTTGTCCTCCTATTCGAGATCTATGGTCTTGGCCGGCCGGCTGGCCTCAGCCGATGCAGCTCAACTCGCGGTTGTGCGGCCGGAACATACTCGCCGTTACGCCACGGCCGCCTTCACTTCCCGCTGCGGCTCCGGCCCCGCGTCGGCCTTTCTCAAGAGAATCTCCAGAGACGAACCATTGATCTTCGCCGTGACTCGTGACGGATCGACTTCACAAGACAAGTCGAGCACATGAAAGATCATTTCTTTGTCGGGACATGACCCGCTCCGCTTGGTGGCAGGGTCTTCCTTGGCAACACCCGGTCTTCCGCAAATGGTGAGCTGGCGCGGCGCAACCCAAATCTCAATCGTACCTCCCTCGAAAACAGCTGCGTCCGTGCCTACCCAGACGGTGCCATCGAGCCCCATTTGGCCAGAACAGCACGCACGCACCAGTTCGGACTCCGCTTGACGCCAATCTTCCAGTTCGTGCCAAGATGCAGAGCTGCGACTTTCAAAGATTTCGTACGCTCGACGCGCAACGGCTTCCTGCACTCTTCGCGTTTGCTCACTTGCATCTACGGCTACGGCTACGACCTTCAGTTTTTCGCCGGCCCCCGTGTGTTTCTTAGCTCCTTCTGGTCTCATGGCCTACCTCCCGCGTATCCCTCGCCCTATACCTGCAAGCGAATTCTCCTTCCGGCGGTTTCCCGTCGATATGAGACCCGTCACATCAGGCTGTGATGCAGCACACCGATAGTAGAAATCCACACGGAGAGACTTGCGCTAACGCCCGGCAAGATCGCGACAGCGATGGCGTGTCCCCTGCGCACGATTCGCGACTAGGGCGAGCGACCGTTGCTTTTGTTGGCATGGCAGCGAAACTTCTGATATCGGCCAAGGAGTGAAGCCATGAAATCGTCTTACACGTTGGATTTTTCCGATATCCGCATGGGCGACGTACCACGCGTCGGGGGCAAGAACGCATCTCTGGGCGAACTATTTGCCGCCCTGGGGCCGAAAGGAGTTGGTGTGCTGGACGGGTTCGCCACAACGGCCGATGCCTACCGGCGGTTGCTCGATGAGCAAGGCTTACGTTTGAAGCTGGAACAGATCTTTTCGGATTTAGACTCCGAAAACTTGGCGGACTTGGCCGCGAAAGGCCACGAAAGCCGAACCCGAATCCTCGAGACGCTCCTGCCGCAAGCTCTTCGATCGGCGGTTCTTGACTCTTACCGGGCGTTGATTGGACGGCTCGGGCGCGAACCAGCGATGGCAGTGCGTTCCTCAGCTACCGCAGAGGACCTGCCGGAAGCGTCGTTCGCCGGTGCCGCAGAAACATTTCTAAATGTGCGTGGTGAAGATGCGTTGCTGCGTGCCGTCCACCAATGCTTCGCCTCGCTTTTTACCGACCGCGCCATAAGCTATCGCGCGCGCCAGGGCTACTCTCAACTCAAGGTCGCTTTGTCAGTAGGTGTGATGCCGATGGTCAGGTCCGATTTGGCATCTTCCGGAGTCATCTTCACACTCGACACGGAGTCCGGATTCCGCGACGTCGTCACCATCACGGGCTCCTATGGTCTGGGAGAATTCATTGTCCAAGGCGTCGTTACTCCGGACGAATGGCTCGTCTTCAAGTCCACCTTGCTCAAGGGCTATGAATCGATTGTTGGGAGGCGGCTGGGTTCGAAAGAAGTGAAGCTAGTCTACGCAACGGGTACCCGCTCGACACGAAGCGAGGCAACGCCGGCGCGAGACCGGGCCCGCTACTGTCTTTCTGATTCAGAAGTTTCTCAGCTCGCGCTCTGGGCCTGCCTGATCGAGGAGCACTATTCCAAGCTCGTCCAGCAGCCTCGACCCATGGACATCGAATGGGCCAAGGATGGGTTGACTGGCCAGCTGTTCGTCCTGCAAGCCCGCCCGGAAACCGTGCACTCAGCCAAACGAATCCAGGCGTCAGCAGATGTATATCGTCTAGAGGTGAAGCCCGGCACGCCGCTGGTCGTGGGTCAAGCGGTCGGAGAAAGGATTGGCGCCGGCCGCGCCCATGTCGTGAGCGATGTGAGCAAGCTGCAAGAGGTCGAACCGGGAGAAATATTGATAGCCCAAAATACCGATCCCGATTGGGAACCAGTGATGCGGCGGGTTGCCGCCATTGTAACCGATCAGGGCGGAAGAACGGCTCATGCCGCCATTGTTTCCCGCGAGTTCGGAATTCCATGCATCGTCGGAACAGGCGACGCCACTCGGGTCCTTTCGACTGGCAGGGATGTGACGGTCTGCTGTTCGCAGGGAAGCGAAGGCCATGTCTATGAGGGGCGCCTGCCCTACCAGATCGACCATGTGGATGCGGGAGCTGTTCCCAGGACCCGAACGAAAATCATGCTCATCGTTGGCGATCCGAGCCAAGCATTTCATCTCGCCGCCATTCCCAACCAAGGCGTAGGGCTGGCACGGATCGAGTTCATCGTGACAAATCACATTGGCATCCATCCAATGGCCCTTGCACAGTTCCCGAATCTGAAGGACCTAAAGCAACTCAATGACATCCGGAACAAGATCGCGGAAGAGGACCCCCGGGAATTCTTCATCCGGCGGTTGAGCGAAGGCGTCGCCCAGATTGCTGCGGCTTTTTATCCGAAGCCCGTTGTCGTTCGCACCAGCGACTTCAAAACCAATGAGTACGCGCGCTTGCTCGGAGGAGCCGAGTTCGAGCCTAAGGAAGAAAATCCCATGATTGGGTTCCGCGGGGCGTCCCGCTATTACGACCCGCGCTATGCTCCGGGCTTCGCGCTGGAATGCGCCGCCTTGGCCCGTGTCCGGGCCAAAATGGGGCTTACAAACCTGAAAGTGATGATCCCCTTCTGCCGAACCGTCGACGAAGGAAAGCGCGTGATCGAACAGATGGCACAGCACGGCCTTCGACAAGCAGAAAACGGCCTAGAAATATATGCGATGTGCGAAATTCCGGCGAATGTGATTCTGGCCGACGAGTTCCTGAAGATATTTGATGGTTATTCCATCGGTTCGAATGACTTGACCCAGCTCACCCTCGGCTTGGATCGGGATTCCGCAACGGTCGCGCACCTGTTTGACGAAAACAACGAGGCCGTTCGCCGCATGATTGCCCATGCGATCTCCTCGGCACACAAGGCAAATAAACCCATTGGGATCTGTGGGCAGGCCCCTTCGGACTTCCCGGAGTTTGCTGAGTGGCTGGTGACTCAGGGCATCGATTCGATCTCACTGAATCCTGACACGGCCATCAAAACAAGCCTCCGCGTGGCAAGCGCCGAGCAATCGAACACTAAGCCGGTTGCCACCCGCCGAGCGTCAACCGCGGGATGAATTGCCAGAAGCGAGATGCGAAGCGATGAGTTTCTAAATGACCACTTACAGAGAGCACCGCATTGACTGACGACCTTGACATACGAATAGCCTACTTCTCGATGGAGATCGCGGTGGCTCCTCAATTCCCGACTTACGCCGGAGGTCTCGGTGTATTGGCAGGTGACATGTTGCGTTCGGCAGCAGATCTCGGCATTCCCATGGCCGGCGTCACACTGCTTCACCGAAAGGGATATTTCCGCCAGCAGTTGGATGGAAAAGGCCAGCAGTCTGAACGGCCGGAGGAGTGGCACCCAGAAACCGTGCTGGAGTCGGTGGAACCAACGGTGCCACTCAATCTTAACGGGCAGCGTGTGAAAATCCGGGCGTGGCGATTCTTGATCGAGGGCATCACGGGCCACAAGGTGCCAGTCTATTTTCTCGACACAGACTTGCCGGACAATCCGGCATGGGAGCGAACGCTAACCAACAGCCTATACGGCGGGGACGAGATGTATCGGCTCTGCCAGGAAACCGTGCTGGGCATCGCGGGAGTGCGTTTGCTGCGCGCCCTAGGATACAAGGACATCGCACGCTTCCACATGAACGAAGGTCACTCCGCTTTGCTAACGCTCGCACTCTTGGAGGAGATCCTTGGAAGACCCAATTTGGCGTCCGCGACAAACCAAGAAATCGAAGCCGTGCGTCGTCAGTGTGTCTTTACGACGCACACGCCGGTTCCCGCTGCGTTTGATCGATTTCCGCTTGAGCTTGCTCGCAAAGTGCTTGGCCAGGATCGCGTCGGAATACTGGATGCAACCCGTTGTTGTCCATTCGGCAATTTGAATATGACCTATTTGGCTCTCCGTTGTTCAAGGTATATCAATGGCGTGGCCATGCATCACGGAGAGATCTCACATGGTATGTTTCCGAACTATCCCATCCACGCCATCACCAATGGCGTTCACGCGGCAACGTGGACCTCGCCGCCTTTTCAAGAGCTCTATGACCGGCATATTCCAGAGTGGCGACAGGACAACCTCTATCTCCGCTACGCCATCGGCATTGATCTCGCGGACATCCAGAAGGCACACGCCGGCGCGAAGCGCGACATGATCCGGGAAATTGCAGAAACGACCGGCGTGCAGCTTTCCGAAAACATCGCCACACTTGGATTTGCGCGTCGAGCGGCAGCATACAAACGAACCGATCTGCTTTTCACCGACTTGGGCCGCCTTCGTGCTATCCGTCAGCGCGTGGGCCCATTTCAAGTCGTGTATGGCGGAAAAGCTCATCCGCGGGATGAAGACGGCAAGGCGGTCATTCGGCGAGTCTTTGAAGCTGCGGCGGCCCTGCGCGACGTGATCCCGGTGGTGTATGTCGAAAACTACGATATGCGCTGGGCACGTCTGCTCGCAAGCGGCGTCGATCTCTGGCTCAATACGCCACACCGCCCGTTCGAAGCCTCGGGAACCAGTGGAATGAAAGCCTCCCTAAACGGCGTCCCTAGTCTCAGCGTCCGCGATGGTTGGTGGATCGAGGGTCATCTTGAAGGAGTGACCGGGTGGGCCATCGGGCTCGACCAAGATCCAGAGCAACACGAAATCGAAGTGGCTTCCATGTATGACAAGCTCGAACATGTAATCCTGCCGATGTTTTATGAACGGCCTGCGGCATACTCTGAAGTGATGCGTTCCGCTATCGCGATCAACGGATCCTTCTTCAATACGCAACGCATGGTGTCCCAATATTTGGGAAATGCCTATTTTCCGGAAGAAGCGAAACACAAAGAGACTCCTCTGGACGGACTCCGGGGCATGGACAAAGCAGCCGGCAAACCGGCCTAGTTAAAATCCCTGATTCCGTGAGCAGCCCGGTGAATTCCATCAAGAACAAAAACCCAATAAGGAAAGCATCCAGCAGTGCGCCTTGTGTTTGGCACATTCGGACAGAAGTGGAGGGGTTTCCCGCCTTGCCCCGGGAAGAGGCTATGTACGGTGTCTACGGATGCCGCAAATCGTTCAGCGTGAGAGCGCGCTCCAGAACCTCATCATATCCGTAGATGTCCTCGAAAAATCGTACTTGACCGTCTTCCATCACAACGGCAGTACCGTACACGATGAGAACGGGGATAGGTTTCAGAAGAGCCACACGAATGGTCGTCTCCCCGTACATCGCGCTTCGCATGTTTTCCACCGTCCATTCCGGCCGGTCCCGCAGGACCCATTGCGCCAACGCGACGGGATCTTCCACCCGAATACATCCATGACTGAAATCACGTCGCGATTTGGAAAAGAGCTCCGTCGAGGGTGTTCCATGCATGTAGACGTCGAATTGATTCGGAAAATCGAATTTCACCAGCCCAAGAGCGTTGTCGGGGCCGGGTCTTTGCCGAATTCCCAGCTGTCCTGATCGAAGCCTATCTCTCACTTCATCTCGAGCCGGATCTTCATCAAATATGTTCCCGCCGCTGTCCACGATGTCGTACGAATTCTCCGCTAGATAAGCTGGATTCTCCTCGATCTTCGGAAGGAACTCTTCGCGTTGGATTCCGAGCGGCACATTCCAATAGGGGCGAAAGATGACGGACTGAATCTCGCTCGCAAACACCGGAGTCCTATGCCCATAAGCTTTGCCCACTACTACTTTCATTGAAAGGACCCAGTGATACTCCTCGTCATCCGCACGCAAGCGGAATTCCGGGATGTTGACAACCATGGGAGGGCGGACGAACGCATGTGGCGCCCAACGCCAGCGCTCGAGCGCAAGCTCGAGTTGAGTCACTCGCCGGCCGATCGGAGTATTGAGAGCTTTCAGCGTTTCTTCGCCGACTAACCCGGTAGGTTCGATGCCGTGTCGTTCCTGAAAATGCTTCACGCCTTCCGTGAGTGCTCCCTCGTACACCGTTGACGGCGGCGCAGTGGCCGCCCGCGGCAGATCTCCCAAGAGCCGCAGCAAGCGAAACAGTCGCGGCACTCCCGCGTAGGAATCGCCAGGTTGGATAGTCTTTCCTGCGGCAGGGAGCCGTTCTCCATCATCTTCCCGGGCCAGCTCACGATATTTCTGCAACGCGAGAATTGTCCGGCGGTACGTCGGGAACGGTGGTTCAACATCCTGGACACGCGAAGCAAGGTCCGACCCGCTAGCAAGCATGCCCTTCAAGAACTCTGACAGGTCGATCCTCCGGTCTTGAATATCCAACTCGAAGTGAAACAAACGAGGATTCACTCGGCCAATATTCAAGTCGGAGATGTATCTCATTGTTGAAACCGTGAGAGACACGTCGAACATGACCAGATGGGCTTCTCGTAATGGATCGGGCTGCTCTAATCGAGGCAGTCGGCTATCCCACCGCGGACCGTCGTAATCTTCGGCATTCAGACCTTTTTCATCGGCGATTTTCAGCAGATGAATCATCGCTAAGGCTTGGCTTGTCGGTTTGGAATGCGAAACCCAAGCCAGTGAATCGCGGAGCGCATCGTAGAATTCCCTTGTTTCGCCTTTAAGGTCCTCGAACGAAGGCCGATCGAGATCGGGCAGTTTGCCCCGGTCAACAACGAAGTCCAGCAGATGCTTGCCTTGAGCGCTGAGTTGCTGTCCTTCGGAAGCCTCGGCTGCTTCGGGAGCCCGAGTGCGCCCTTCTTGATTAGCCCTACTCGCGGTTACGTTGTCGCTCGCCGCCATCAAGACCAGCAGTACGAACCAACTCATTCGACATCTGCCCGAAAAAGTCATCGCGCTCCAATGTGGGTTCCATGCGGGTAACAACTGCGACGCTCAAGCGCGATTGTCCCGGGCCGATCCAGCCCGCATCTTCAGGCCACAGCGTGCTTTGTCATTGTCTGCGGTTCGGTGATCGCCCGATACGTTCTGACGACTTCGTCACTCGAAAGCTCCGGTTGTTTTCCAACAGTCGTGGGCTCCGCTTTCAGAAGAACGTCGTCCATCGAGACTATACCCGCGAGCGCGCCATCATGGGTGATGACGGGCAAACGGCGCACCCTTCCCGACTGCATGGCTTGCAGCGCAACGTGAACATCATCATCCGGGCAGCAATAGAAGAGTCTCTGTGAAGTTATGACCTCACTCACCCTGATTTCGCCCGGAAGACGATTGCGGGTGCCGAGGGCAATGCATATGTCGCGGTCTGTGACGACGCCAAAAACCTTGCCGTCGTTTCCCACGACCGGAAGGAATCCACAGTTACCCTTCCACATTAGCTCCGTGGCCGCACCCAAGTTTGTCTCCGGCTGGCAGTAATACGGAGTAGCTGTCATCAGTTCTTTGACCTTCATTGGCTTTACCTCTACCCCTTCTTAGACTTCGCTTGACGAATTACTTCCACCGAACACTTTGCATGGAGCGCCACCGCTTCCGAAACGCTTCCCATGATCACCCTGTCGAATCCGCTTCGGCCGTGGGATCCGACGACGATCATGTCCGCTTGCCACGTTTCCGCCTCGGTCAAGATGACTCGGTAGGGCCTATCCTCGAAGGTGGGCACGTCCGAGCAGACTCTTAGTTCTGATCCCGAAACAATCCCGACTCCGGCAGCTACCGATAGCTTGGCGTCTTCCATCGAAGCTTTACCGAGATCTGTGACTTCATGCGTCTCCAGGTACGAAGGGTCCTTGAAAAGAATGAATTCAGGCACGCTGATGACCTTGGCCACGCTTTCCGTCGGCCAGGGACGATTCGCTACAGAACGAAGAGCAGTTAGTGAAAATTCCGATCCATCTGTCGCAATAAGAATTCTCATCCCACCTTGGCGAGCAGAATCGTCTGTACCCCGATGCGGCCGTACTACCTCCACGGAGCACGTGGCGTGCCGCACGACCGACTGTGCGGTGCTGCCTAGAATCAGCCGCCCCAGATCACTTAGATCGTTGCAACCGACCATAACGAGATTTGCTCGCCACTCCTTGGCGAACCTGTTGATGTCCCGGCGAGCACTTCCTGGGTATATCTCTGTGGTTGTGTCCCAACCCACCTTTCGGAGTGGCTTGGAAGCAGTCTCCAAGTTTTGGAGCACTTTCTCTTTCAATCTTTCCTGGATGATCGGCGCGGCAGTGAACGGATACGGATTGAATACGTTCAACAGACAGAAGCAAGAACCGGAGGGCCACGGGCGGTCCGCTGCCGCTCGTGCGGACGCGACCTCAGGGGTCATGCCATCGGCTGCGATCAGAACCCTCACGACACTCTTTCTCGCGGACCTAGCCGGAAGAATCCGCTCGCATAAGTTGTAGGGGACTTACTGGACGCTCACGAGGGGAGCGTGCCTAGACATCTGGCATTGGGGCGGCTTCCAGGCCGCCCCACCCCCAGTCGGGAACCCTAGTTCCCCGGTACTTCGAGTTTCGCCGCAAGCTCTTCTGACTTGGTCTTGGCTTTCCCGTATTCCACATAGTCGGAGATCAACTCCGCTACGTTCGAGGCCAGGTCATAGTTCGCGGCTGCATAGTCGGCATAGGGACCGGTCTGCAGAAGCTTCGGTTTCTTATTCAAATGTTCGATCGTGGATTCAACGTTGGAAGCAATCTCCTTCAACAGCGGGGTGATGCGGTCGATGGCCTGTTGCTGCCAAGGCGAAGCGCTTCCTCTGGCACTGTCGAGCTTGCTCAGAGACTGTCCAGCGTTGTTGACGTGCCGCTTGATTTCCTCGATTTTCGCCGCATGGCTCTCCCAACTAAGGGTCGAATGCGTGAACGTTTTCAATTCGTCGGCGTCCTGTCTCAGCTGGATAGCCTCACTCTTAACGTCCGCAAGGGTTGCTGAGACTTCTTTGGAATCCTTGGAAGTCTGGGCACCATACACGGTGTTCGCTGCAAATGCCAAAGTGCCCAGAAACAATCCCAGGCTAACGCGACTTACCAATCTCCGATTCAACATTTCACTTCCTCCTTCTTTCAGGTATGGAGTGGCAGTATCGATTGGCTGGGCCACTTGCGCCGCATCTTGGAACTGCCACGGACCATTCCTGTCTACGGCACCATTCCCGGTGCCAACAAACTCTCAACCTCGATGCGTACATTCCTTCTAGTCCGTCTATCCCTCAGGGTCTGTGACGCGGGTCACCTTACTCTGTGACGGTCATCATGAGATGTCCTTTTATTCGGCCTAGAACCCCTTTGAATCACCGCGGGGCGAGCATTCAAGAGGTTTTTCCGTTCGAATCAGAGCGAAGGTTAAAGGCTGGATCCCACTTATCGACAACGTGCATCGAAGCCGGCAGATCGTAAAGCTTGGTGTGTCCATATGATAGGAGTCGGCACCACAGGCTCACAGAAAGAGGACGTTGCCAAGGAGAGCGCGGCTCGCCGCGCTCTCCTTGGCCAAAAAACAACCGGAACGCCCTAGAGTTGTTGCAGAAAAGACCGTCCGATCAGTGATCTGTCCCTGCCAACAACGCTCAGTGGACAGCAGGAACATACACGCCGTTCGCTGAGTGGATGTCGACTCCGGACACTTCCGTATCAATGTCAACGGAACGCAGTTCTGCTTTCTTACCAGGCTTCAGTTCAAATCCAAGCCAATACTGGTTGTCCAGAATCGCTTGTAGCTGGTCAAGGTATGGTTTGAAGCTGACTGGATTCTGGTAGCCCAGATAGAAGGCCTCCCCGCCTGTCTCATCCGCTAGCCGGCCGAGGCCGTTTTGGCCGCCAGTGAGGATCCAAATGTTACGGCTTCGGCGGCCAGTGCCACGCGCGTAGATTGAGTGGACTAGAATGCTCTCGCGCTGACAGACGCTGCTGGCCGTATCCAGGTCCGGGCTCGGAGACAACGCTGACAGCCGGCTGTACTGACCGCGGAAGCGATCAATTCCGTCGGTAATCATGAGCACTTCCTTTCGGCCGGCGTGATCTGGCCAGCGCTTGACCAAGTCGGTCAACGAAAGATAAGGACTCCCATAAGCTCCTGGGTTTCCCAGTGGCAGGCGGAGCGCCTGCGAGGCTTTGCCGTGGTCATCAGTCAAGTCTTGAGCGATGCGGACCGTAGCGTTGCTCATGTAGCCTATGCCGACCAATGTTGTTGCCGGTTGGGCTTCAATAAACGAACGTACGTCATCCAAGAGTCCGCCCAAACTCGAGTCGGCGGCATCGTCAATCAAGATGTACAAAGCGAGTCTGCCATCTTCGCCGGTCGCGGGAGTCCACTGAGTGACCTGGAAGCGCTCGCTGCCTTGTTTCACAACAATGTCTTCGCGTTTGAGGTCTGGCATTCTCTTGCCGTGAAATCCTTGCACCGTGACCAACATCTTCAAGGGCACAGGCCGCGTTGCGGGATGGTCCTGCGCCCACGTTGGTATGGCGGAACTAAGACCGACGATCGCGATGGCTATCATCGCGAAGAAAAGGGGACGTTTCATTGGCGTATTCCTCCGATTGAACCTTTCACTTTCTCCTTCTTTCCGGTATGGAGCGGCAGTTCTCGTTGGCAGGCCCTTGACCCGCATTCTGGAACTGCTACGACGGCTCGCGTCTAACGCGCCATTCCCGGTACCGATAAAACTGCGACCTGCATGCACTACTTCTAATCCGTCCATTGTTGAGGATCGGTGACGCTGGTCACCCTACTCTGTGACTGGCATCATGATATGCCCCTCTTTTCAAGCCTAGAGTTGCCTTGAATCACCCCGGAAGAGCATTTAGGAATCTTTCGCGCTCGAATCATCGCGAATGGAGGAATCATGAAAACGAAGCTGTACGTTGGGGTAGCGCTTGCCGGCTCTCTGTTGTTCGTCGTTGGGCATATGACAGCCAGAGGCGGGGGAACCCTGAATCAGAAGACCCAGGAGAATTTGTCGACCGCCATGCACGGCGAGGCGTTCGCGCACGCAAAGTACTTGCTGTACGCCAGACAAGCCCAACGGAATGGGAATGCCGAGTTGGCGAAACTGTTCACAAAAGCCGCCAACACGGAACGCCTTCAGCATTTTGCGGAAGAAGCACAACTCGCGGGGCTAGTGGGCAGCGACGCGGACAACCTGAAGGACGCCATCAAGGGTGAATCCTATGAAGTTGACACCATGTACCGCGAATTCGCGGAGCAGGCTGCGGCAGCGGGAGATAAAGCCGCCGCAAACCGTTTTGAAGAGGTTCGCCACGACGAAATGGGTCATCGCGATGCCTTCAAGGGCGCTCTCGCAAAAGTAGAAACGAAACCATCCGCGGGCCGGTAGGGCGGCGAGAACTCTTGCTTCGTTCTGCACGTTGGCAGCTTCAGAGGAGGTACATGATGTTGGTCTGGTTGAAACGACTCTCGGTTGCCCTCTTACTTGTCTTGGTGGCGATTCAGATCATTCAGCCGGCCGGAACAAATCCCCCAATCGATCCAAAACGCGAAATGCACGCAAATCTTGCGGTAGACCCTGCGGTGTCAGCCGTCTTTCAGCGCTCCTGCAACGATTGCCATTCCCATCGCACCGTGTGGCCCTGGTATAGCCACTTGGCTCCGGTTTCCTGGCTGGCCGTCTCCGATGTAAATCGGAGCCGGAAAGCGTTGAATTTTTCCGAGTGGACTCGCTGCCGGCCCGAAGAGCAACAGAAACAGCTCTCCGAGATCTGCAAAGAGGTGTCGGAAGGTGAAATGCCTGGCCTTTCTTACACCCTTATGCATCAAAGTGCCCAACTAAGTGCGGACGACGTAACCGCCATATGTCGCTGGACCCGAAGCCCCGTTCAAGGCGTCTCAGCCGCAACGGGAGAACAGTGATGCTTGCGGAACGGTAGAACTGTCGTTCGGCCTATCCCGAGCAGAGAGCAAAGGCTCACCGTTGGCGGATCGCCCGTGGTAAAAACAGTTGCATAAAGTAACTCGGCCACCTGATTCCTGCGCCATGCTTGTTTCAGGCGGCCATTCTCTTGGGCGTAGCGGAAGGCAGACAATTCCGAGATGCTGAGGCCGTTCAGCCTCAATCGCACCGGAGATGCAAATACAAACTCAATGCGAAGCAGAGTAAAGGAGTACCGGCATCACGATGACCAGGGGGCGAGTCCCGGCAGTTTCCGACGCCGTCTTTCACATGCACGAGATCACCAAGGTCTATCGCATGGGGGATGTGACGGTCCACGCGCTCCGCGGTGTGACACTCGACCTATTGCCGGGTGAATTCGTGGTGATGTTAGGCCCTTCCGGCAGCGGAAAATCAACGCTGTTGAATATCCTGGGTGGACTGGATGTCCCCACCAGTGGCGAAGTTCACTACCGGGACCACAATCTCACAGCCGCGACTCCGGAAGACCTCACGCGTTTCCGGCGTGAACACGTGGGCTTTGTCTTTCAGTTCTACAACCTGATCCCCAGTCTGACGGCTTTGGAAAACACCGCGCTCGTCTCCGAGATATCCGAGAATCCACTCGACCCTGAGGAGTGCCTCCGCATGGTGGGGCTCGGCCACCGCCTGCATCACTTCCCTGCCCAGCTCTCCGGCGGCGAGCAGCAGCGAGTGGCCATCGCGCGGGCGGTCGTGAAGAGGCCGGAGGTATTGCTCTGCGACGAACCGACCGGCGCACTCGACTACGCAACCGGGAAGATCGTCCTAGAGGTTCTGGATCGCGTAAATCGAGAGTTGAAAACGATCACAGCGGTCATCACCCACAACGCGGCGATCGCGGCTATGGCCGACCGCGTGATTCGCATCAGCAGTGGGATGATCGCCGAAGTCCGAAAGAATGATAGGCGAGCCTCGCCAGCGGAATTGACGTGGTGAGATGCGACTGAGTACTTTAGACCGAAAACTGTTTCGCGACCTCTGGCATATGCGCGGCCAAGTGGTTACCGTGGCGCTGATTGTCGCCTCGGGGATCGCCACCTATGTGACGATGCGTGGCGCCTACGAATCCGTGGAGCGCGCACAGCAGCAGCACTATGCCCGATACCACTTCGCTGATGTATTCGCTCAGCTGAAGCGGGCGCCAAACAGTCTGGCCGCTGAAATCGCGGCGATCCCCGGCGTCTCCGTCGTGCAAACAAGGGTGGTCGTCGAGGTCAATCTGGATATTCCGGGCCTGGATGAGCCTGCGGTCGGACGTTTGGTTTCCATCCCTGAACACAAAGAAACGATACTGAATGACTTGTTCCTGCGCAGGGGGCGGTACATTGAGCCCGGACGCCAAGATGAGGTGCTCGTCAGCGAAGCTTTTTCCAGCGCCAATCATCTGGAGGTCGGTGCGTCCATCGCAGCCGTCATCAATGGCCGGTGGGAGCGGCTTCGGATCGTGGGTGTCGCGCTCTCCCCCGAGTATGTTTACGAAATTCGTGGCGCCGAGGTTTTCCCGGACAACAGACGTTTCGGTGTGCTGTGGATGAGTCGCGAGGCCTTGGGGCCCCTCTTCAATATGGAAGGAGGCTTCAACGACGTCACCGTCGCGCTAGCTCCCGGTGCAAGTGAGGCCAGGGTGCTCGAAGGACTCGATAAGCTCTTGGAGCCATACGGAGGCCTTGGAGCTTACGACCGCGACGATCAGGTTTCCCATCGTTTCCTTACGGATGAAATCGCTCAGGACCGCATCACCGGGATTTTCGTTCCCTCCATTTTCCTGGGAATCGCCGCTTTTCTGATTCACGTGGTGCTGTCTCGTTTGGTGAGTACGCAGAGAAATCCCATCGGTTTGTTGAAGGCGTTTGGATATTCCGACTTCGCCGTAGGCGTTCACTATCTGAAATTTGCCCTGGTCGCCGTAATGGCAGGAACAGCAATCGGTTCGCCGCTCGGAATCTGGCTCGGCCGAGGGCTGGCCCGCATGTATCAGAATTTCTTTCGGTTTCCCGAACTGAGTTTCGTGGCTGGGCCGAGGCTATTTCTCTGGGCCATCGCGATCAGCGCCATGGCCGCGTGTCTTGGAGCGCTGTCGTCGCTTCGGGTTGTTGTTGCACTGCCACCTGCGGAAGCGATGCGCCCTGAGTCCCCACCGCAATTCAAACAAGGAATCGCGGAACGTTTGGGGTTTGCGAAGCTGACATCCATTTCTACGCGAATGATCCTCCGCAACTTGGAACGAAGACCGTGGAAAGCGATCCTCACCGTCGTGGGAATGTCATTCGCCGTGGCAATTCTGATCATAGGTTTTTATTTCTTTGACGCGATTGAATATCTCGTGCAAGTGCAGTTTAGAACCGCTCAACGCGATGACGTGACGATCACGCTGGGCGAGACGCATGGGGAACAAGCCCGCTACGACGTGAATCATTTGACGGGCGTGTTGCACGCGGAGTCTTTTCGGAGCGTGCCTGCGCGGCTTCGCTTCGGACACCGCTCAAAACGTATTGGCCTGCTGGGCCTGGAGCCCGACGGAGACCTTCGGCGGGTGGTCGGTCGGAGTTTTGACGTGGCCCGCATCCCGCCCGACGGTGTGCTTCTTACGACGAAGCTCGCTGAAGTCCTTGGTGTTCGGCCCGGAGACACAATCACGGTGGAAGTCCTGGAAGGGGAACGGCCCGTACGGCAGCTTGCCGTCAGCGCCACAGTGGATGAAATGATCGGGCTCTCCGCGTACATGGATATTTCCACGCTGAATCGTACGATGCGGGAAGGATCGTCGATTTCAGGCGCGTACTTGTCGGTCGATTCACAGAAACTGCCTGTCCTCTATTCCCAATTGAAACGAACTCCCGCCGTAGCAGGCGTATCCGTGCGCGAAGCCATGCTCGAAAGCTTCTACCGTACCATTGGGGAAAGCTTGCGTATTTCTACGACCGCGCTGAATCTCTTCGCCTGCCTCATCGCCGTTGGCATGGTCTACAATGGCGCGCGCGTCGCGCTCTCCGAACGCGGACACGAACTTGCCTCGCTGCGGGTGCTCGGCTTTAACCAGCGCGAGATCAGCTTCATGCTCTTGGGAGAGCAAGCGTTGCTTGCACTAGCTTCGATTCCGCTCGGGTTCCTGATCGGCTACGGATTTTGCGCGGTGCTCACAAAGGCGATGCAGACTGAGCTATACCGCATGCCGCTAGTCATCAATGCGAAGACCTATGCGATTTCCGCTCTGATCGTAGGGCTTGCTTCCGTAGCAACCGGGATTTTGCTCTATCGCCGCCTGCGCCGTATGGACCTGGTGGCCGTGCTGAAAACGAGGGAGTGACGTGGCACAGAATCGATTGCGTCGAAGAATCCTTCTAACGGCACTTACGCTGGGTGTTGGCGCACTCGTCTGGATCATGTTGCGTCCGGCGTCGGTCCTCGTGGAGCTCTCGAAAGCGATTCGCGGTCCCATGCGCGTGACCGTGGATGAGGATGGTGAAACGCGAGCGCATGATCGATTCGTCATCGCCGCCCCGATCCCAGGGCGCCTGCGGCGCGTTGACCTGGAAGAGGGAGACTCGGTGCGCGAAAACCAGGTCGTAGCCCTGATCGAGCCGCTTCCGCTAAACCTGCAACAAAGAGAGGAAGTCCTGGGACGGGTCGGGAGTGCAGAGGCTGCCAAACGCCAAGCCGACGCCAGAGCAGAACATGCCCGCGAGGATTACGAGCAATCCAAACGGGACCGACAACGAGCCGAGCAACTTGGGAGGGAAAAAGTGATATCGGCACAGGCTCTCGAGCAAGCACGGAATGCGGAGATCACCAGTTCTGAGGAACTGCAAGCCGCAAGGTTCAGTGCCCTGGCAGTAGCCTCCGACGTGAAGGTGGCGCGGGCGGGACTCGTTGGCATCGGAAACAGTGCGGCCGGGCGCAAGGTGGTCTCCCTTCACGCACCGGTCGCGGGACGTGTCTTGAGAGTCGTCGAGAAGAGCGAGCGGGTAGTCCAAGCGGGCACGCCGCTCGTTGTGCTCGGCGACCCCGGAAAAATCGAGATTGTCACCGATGTTCTGACGACCGATGCTGTCAATATCAAGCCCGGCGCCACAGCTTTTCTCGAGGCCTGGGGCGGAGATCGTCCCTTGCGCGCAAAGGTGCGACTGGTGGAGCCCGCGGGATTTACAAAGATTTCCGCGCTGGGAGTAGAGGAAAAGCGCGTCAACGTGATTGCCGACTTCATCGACCCACCGGACGGGCTAGGAGACGGGTATCGGGTGGAGACTCGTATCGTGACCTGGGAAGGCCCGGACGTCCTGAAGATACCCGGCAGCGCGACTTTTCGCGAACGCGATGGCTGGAGCGTCTTCATTGTCGACAACGGCAGGGCACGCCGGCGCTCCCTACAGATCGGTCATAGAAACCAGACGGAGGCAGAAATTCTGAGCGGAATTAGTGCTGGCGAAGACGTAATCCTGCATCCGTCCAATCAACTGCGCGAGGGAATTCGTGTTCGAGCACAATAACACGGCGAGAAATCGGGCGGCGCTTGCCTTTCTGCTGGCACTAACAATGGCAGCGCTCTACTTCTGCTATCTCCTCATCGCTCCGTTCTTGAAGCCGGTCATCTTCTCCGTCGTCCTTGCTGTTCTCTTCTATCCACTACATGCGCGCATTGGTCGCTGGATTCGAAATCGAAACATGGCCGCCGCGCTCTCCACGAGCTTGGTGATTCTACTCATCACTTTGCTTTCCCTTTTTCTTGGACAAGCGCTGGTGTTGGGGCTCCGTGACATTTACCAATCGCTGAGCGGGTCTGGCGACAGCAAGGAACGTCTCAGCCTGTTTATCGTTCAGCTTTCCGATCGAGCAGTCGCCTTCGCGAGCCGCTACATTTCGATTCCGGTTGCGGATCTACAAAGAGCGATACTGAACCAAGCCGAAAAAGCAGTCGCAGGGTTGATCACCATGAGCGCAGGAGCGTTCGGGAACATAACTTCTCTCGCTCTAAACGCGTTTATCGCGCTCTTTATCCTGTTCTTTTTGTTCCGTGATGGCAGATTCATGCTCCGGCGCGGAGCTGTCATCCTGCCACTCAAGCCAGATCAAGTGCGCCGGTTACTTACGCGCGTGAAAGATACGCTGAATGCCATCGCGTATGGCACACTCGCAATGGCAGCGATTCAAGGAACCCTCACCGGCCTGGCCTTCTGGTTCTTGGGGCTCACATCCCCGGTTGTCTGGGGAGTGGTCGCAACTCTCTGTGCCCTGTTGCCGATCATTGGAACTACCTTTGTCTTGCTGCCGGCAACGTGCATGCTGATCTTCAATGGCCACTGGATAAAGGGTTTGATTCTCCTGGTCTGGGCCATCGTCGTCGTACATCCCGTGGACAACGTTTTGAGGCCATATCTCATTGGCGAGCGCGTAAAGCTCTCGACGCTTTACGTCTTCTTCGCCTTGCTTGGAGGGTTGAAAGCCTTCGGCGCTCTGGGCATCTTTGTCGGACCTCTAATCCTTGCGATGACCTTCGCTCTATTCCGATTTCTCAGAGAGGAAAACCGCGCGGGCAGCTGGAGCTTCGAGGAACAGGTCGACTCGCATGTGCCGTCACAGCAGCAACGATAGACAGAACTCGATTCACCAAAACCACGCGAGTGACGCCACGCAGGCAACCGCGACGGCCAACAAACCCAGAGTCGCAATCCTCCGGAACTGCCCCACCTAGCGAAACGGACGAGTTTAACACCGCGGTCGCAACGAGCACGCGGAGGCACATCACCGCGGACACGCCAACCACTCCTAGGGCCAGCGGCATCCCCGCATCTATTTCGTTTCTGCTGGTGCGTGCAAAGGACAGCGTGACGTTGGTAGACGAAACGACGCCGCCCAACATGCCTGCAATTGGATAGCCGCGCTTGAACCCCATCGAACGGCGTGCGATGTACCCAGCAAAGCTCAAACCCGAAAAGAACAGCACCATGGCCCAAAGCTGTCGGGGACGAATGCCTCCAAGAGGGACGTAGGAAGAATGGGAAAAATCACAACGGCCACTACTGCGAATCGAAAGCTGACCAGGAGACTCGCGGCGCTGTAGGCGGCCACGATCAGCGCGCCGCTACCAGCCAATAGTAAGACAGCGAGAACCTGCAGCCCGTTCGACCACAGCCAGCCTTCCAGACCCGCCAGCAAACCCAAAAGAGTAAAGGTCCCGCGAACCGGGCGCCAGGATCAGTGGCGTGCCCTGACCATTCACGTTCTAGCCCCACCGCCGCACCCCCAAGTGCGGCGATCAATATCCCGAGGGCATCCCTGAGGTCTAAGACCATGTGTCATGGCTCTCATTGGCCATTCTAGTGAAAGGACATTTCGCGAAGAGTGTACGATGTCACGTCCCCTGGTGATGCACGTCACGGTTCCTTAGCAGTTCCCAACTTAGGCTTAATCTGGGTTCGGTTGCTTTTGTTCCAGTTCGACTTGTCTGTTCGTTGTGCATGTGGTGTCTCGCAGCTTCGACGAGCCGCCGCCAAAATGAGGATACGATGGACATTGACTCACCCGTAGCAACCAACCTACCCCCGGAACCCACCGAAAGAATTAAGAAACCTTCGACGTGGACAGCGCCCACCGTCATCGCACTCTTCGCGCTCACGAGCATTCTCTGTCATCTTGTTCTTCGATACTTGCTCCACGTCCCTCGAATCGCCTGGCAAGCCCCTCTGATCCTGGTCCTGATCGCCGGTGGCCTACCTCTGCTTGTGCCCCTGACGCGAAGACTTCTGGCCAGGGAATTCGGCTCCGATCACCTTGCCGGAATCTCGATCATCACATCCGTACTTCTCGGCGAGTATCTTGTCGGCGTTATCGTGATCCTCATGCTCTCGGGGGGAACGGCCCTGGAACAATTCGCGAGCCGCAGAGCCTCGTCGGTCCTCGATGCGCTCGCCAGACGAATGCCGCAAGTCGCTCATCGGAGAACTGGGGCTAACTTAGCTGATGTAAAGCTCGGTGAGATTGCCACCGGGGACGTCTTAGCGGTTTTTCCGCACGAAATCTGTCCAGTTGATGGTGTGGTGGTCGAAGGTGGCGGAAAAATGAATGAGGCCTACCTTACGGGCGAACCGTTTGAGATCGAGAAAATGCCCGGCTCGCAGGTGATTTCCGGTGCCATCAACGGGGAAACGGCTCTGTACATTCGCGCGGAAAAGCTAGCCGTAGACTCGCGTTACGCGAGAATCATGCAAGTGATGCAAGATGCCGAGCAACGACGGCCCCGCATCCGCCGTTTAGGGGACAAGTTGGGAGCCTGGTACACGCCGGCCGCTCTCGCGCTCGCTGGACTGGCGTGGGCCGCCTCGGGCGAACCTCATCGCTTTCTCGCCGTCGTGGTCGTCGCGACACCGTGCCCCCTGCTCATCGCCATTCCCGTAGCCGTGATAGGCGCGATCTCCCTTTCGGCTCGGCGTGGCATCATCATCAAGAACCCAGCTGTGCTCGAGCAGATCGACCGCTGCCGTACACTCATCTTCGATAAGACCGGAACCTTGACGTACGGAAAGCCCACGCTATCCGAAATCTTGTGTGCTCCGGGGTTCACAAAAGAGCAGGTCTTGCAGGCGGTCGCAAGTCTGGAGCGTTACTCAAAGCATCCCCTTTCCCGCGCGGCTCTAGAGGCAGCCCAAGCGGCACACCTGCTTGCGGACCCTGTCTCGGACATCAGCGAACGTCCTGGCGAAGGACTGCGAGGAACGGTTGGCAACCGAAGGATCCAGATTACGAGCCGCAACAAGATAGCTGACAGAACCGTTAGGCTTCCGGCTGTTACTTCTGGACTGGAGTGCGTAGTCTTGTTCGACGATCTCTACGCCGCGACCCTCCGCTTCCATGACACCCCTCGCACAGACAGCCGCACGTTCATCAAACATCTAAGGCCGCGTCATGCGGTCAGCCGGGTCTTGATCGTTTCAGGTGATCGGGATCAGGAAGTGCGGCACCTCGCTGAACAAGTCGGCATCACAGAAGTGCATTCCGCCAAGAGCCCAGAGGAAAAAGTCGCGATCGTTCGCAGCGAAGCAAGCCGGGCGCCGACGCTCTTTCTGGGAGACGGCATTAACGATGCTCCCGCCATGCAAGCAGCGACGGTCGGTGTAGCTTTCGGAGTGCAAAGCGACATTACCTCCGAGGCCGCGGATGCCGTCATCCTCGAGACTTCCTTGGGACGTGTAGATGAACTCATCCACATCGCGAGGCGCATGCGCCGCATTGTGCTTCAGTCGGCCCTAGGAGGAATGGCTCTCAGTATTCTCGGAATGCTCGCTGCCGCCTGCGGATATCTACCACCCATCGGAGGAGCCATCGCGCAGGAGATCATCGATCTCGTTGCTGTTCTCAACGCCGTGCGTGTAGCGCTGCCTGCACACTCGCTGACGGACTTCTGAGCCGACAGCGGCAGCGCTGTACATGCAGAAAACCCCTGGGACCCCGAGGCCGCAGCCAAACGTTACTCGAACTCTCGTCGGCAAAGTGATGATCAATTGGCACCAACTAGAACCGCAGTGCGCGCTACGAGAGCTTAGGGTGGACGCTTCCTTGGGATTGAGCGCGCCCGAAGCCGCTCGCCGAGTCTCCCAATATGGCCGGAACGAATTGGTTGCGAGCCGGATTAAGAACCCCTGGTTGATCTTGTGGGAACAACTGACGGCCCTGATGATACTCATATTGATCGTCGCCGCAGCCGTTTCCGCACTGCTCACAGATTACAAAGACGCCATCGCCATCGGGGCGATCGTTGCGCTCAATACCATCTTGGGCTTCTCCCAGGAGTACCGGGCAGAAAAAGCGATGTGCGCCCTCACGAGATTAGCAGCGCCGATCGCGAAGGTTCGACGTAGTGGCAAAATGCGAGAAATTCCCGCCATCGACCTAGTTCGCGGGGACATTGTCGTGCTCGAAGCGGGCAACTTCGTTGTAGCCGACTGCCGTGTACTCGACAGCAAGAATCTTCAGGCTCAGGAATCAGCCCTTACCGGCGAGTCGCAACCGGTGCGAAAACTTAGCGGCCCCATCGAAGCATCAGACGTCGCTCTAGGCGATCGGCGCAATATGGCCTACATGGGAACATTCATCACAGCGGGACGCGGATTAGCGGTTGTCACTGAGACGGGTATGCGCACGGAGCTCGGTCGAATCGCCGGCATGCTTCGCAGCGTCAAGCGTGAACAGACGCCACTCCAACGTCGCCTCGGTCACCTCGCAAAACAGCTGGCGGCCGCTGTTCTGGTCATCGTGACCTTGATCTTTGTCCTTGGCCTGGTCCGTGGAGAGGGCCTCAAGCTCATGTTTCTCACCGCCGTAAGCATTGCCGTGGCTGCCGTTCCGGAGGGATTGCCAGCGATCGTGACGATTGCTCTGACCCTCGGTTCGCAGCGCATGCTGCGTCGGAAAGCTCTCATCCGCACCCTATCCGCCGTGGAAACCCTCGGATCAGTGACAGTGATCTGCTCCGACAAAACAGGAACACTCACGGAAAACCGGATGGCGGTGGAAATTCTTCAACTCGCCGATCGGAAGTTAGAAGTTCGGCATAGCGCTTCTGGTGAGGGAAACGGTCGATACCCGGAACTCCAGCAAGCTGGATTCGGCCTCTTGCTGGCAGGTGGCGCGCTCTGCAATGACGCTGTGCTGCAGCCCGCTAGAGACGAGCCAGGCGCACCGATAGCCGTGGGCGATCCAAGCGAGACTGCCTTACTGGTCGTTGCTTCGCAGTTCGGTCTTATGAAGTCTGACTTAGAACGCATACTGCCCCGCGTCGCTGAAGTTCCGTTTTCACCACAGCGGAAGCGGATGACCACCGTCCACGCAATTCCGGACCACTCGTCTCTGCTCTCCCACGAAGTTCGAATGGCATTGCAGGGAGCGGGCGCGCCCTATGTCGCGTTTATGAAGGGAGCCGTCGAATCTCTGCTCGAGGTGTGTGGCACTGTCTGGGTCAACGAACAACGTGAAGAACTGGATCAAGTCTGGCGTAGTCGTCTACTTGCCGCGAACGACCACCTTGCCTCGCAGGGTATGCGCGTGCTGGGTGTGGCATTTCGCCGTTGCCACTCAATCCCACCCCCCGGCGAAGAGGAGACTGTCGAACGAAACCTCACGTTCATAGGAATGATCGGCATCATGGACCCACCTAGGGTGGAAGTGGCATCCGCCGTCATGACCTGCAAAACAGCTGGAATTCGCCCGGCGATGATTACGGGTGATCACCCCATCACCGCTCAGCGCATCGCTGCCGAAATCGGCATGGCTGGCGATGGACCAGTTCTCAGCGGGACGCAACTCGATCGCCTTTCGAAGGATGAACTAAGACGGCTGGCCGAAACAGCGACCGTGTATGCGAGGGTCTCGCCCGAGCATAAGCTCAATATCATTGAAAGTTTGCAGCAGAACGGTCACATCGTCGCCATGACGGGCGATGGCGTGAACGATGCGCCAGCGCTAAGGAAAGCGGACATCGGTATTGCGATGGGCCTGACCGGAACCGACGTGGCCAAGGAGGCTGCGGACATGGTCCTGCTGGATGACAATTTCGCCACAATCGTTGCTGCGATCGAAGAAGGGCGCGTGATCTATGACAACATCCGCAAATTCGTCAGATACATCCTGGCGACGAATTCCGGCGAAATCTGGGTAATGCTTGTCACTCCGCTCTTGGGAATGCCCCTGGCCTTGCTTCCGCTTCAGATTCTCTGGATGAATTTAGTGACCGACGGCCTTCCCGCGTTGGCCCTGGGCCTAGAGCCTCCCGAACCAGATATCATGCGTCGCCCTCCCCGTCCACCGGATGAGAGCATCTTCGCCCGCGGCCTGGGGCGCCACGTAATTTGGGTCGGCTTGCTAATGGGTCTTCTCTCGGCCGCTATCGGCGCTTGGTACTGGCGAGCACACGATCCCAAATGGCAGACGATGGTGTTCACAACGCTCACCCTATCGCAGATGGCTCATGTCATGGCCATCCGGTCCGAGCGCCTCTCCTTGTTTCGCATCGGATTGCTGTCGAACAAACCGTTGCTAGCTTCCGTGATTCTTACCGCCATGCTTCAACTTGGATTGGTGTATGTGCCTTTTCTCCAGAGTGTCTTTGGGACGATCGCTCTGCCGGTTCCTGATCTGGCTCTAAGTGTCGCCGTCGCTGCCGTCATTTTCTGGACCGTCGAATGGGAAAAGCGTTTGATCCGCCAGCAGGCGCCGGCTTGCCAATAGATGCTGGATCGACTTCTTGGCCGATACTACGTTGCTTCTGTGAATGTCGATGCGGCATTTGACCTCTGCGGACCGCTGACTGACTGCCGCGAATTTACCGCTCTAATTCCAGGGCGCACCAGCGCGAGCTGATTCTGGCGTCCGCGCTTCGTGGTCGCCCCGGAACGGGAGTTTCAATTTGCGAGAAATCTCCGGCCAGAACTCACGGAGCACGTCAAAACCCATATCTTGAATGAGCGAGTATCCGACACGCGTCCCTGCGGGCCCCATACCGCGTTCGTTGCCCGGATGATATGCACTACTCAGCGTAACGGCGCTCACCGTTCCCAGCCACTCCGAATAGTTCGGCATGTGCGTGCCATCGACGCGGTGAGCCACAAACACGTGTCCTGCCGCATGAAGAAATCGCTTTCTTATGCTGCCATGTGCTAGCCGGTAGTAGCGCGGGTCTTCGGAAAAGATCGAAGGATATGCAAAATCCTTGAAGAATTTGGGCGACGCCTGATCGGCCAAGTTCGCTGCGAAGCGCTTCCCGTAGCCCGCGGCACCTTGCCCGAACGTCGGGTCTTTGTCCGAGGCTTGATCCATACCCGCCCAGAAGCCAGAACTCAGAAACGTTACCGGGTCCAAAGAGTCCTGTACAAACAGAACGAACTTATCTTTCAACTCGAGGGAACATAACACCACGCCCGGCTTGTAGTGGGGCGGATGCACCGACTTGCGTTCCAGCGCCCGTGCGAAAACTCCCACCGCCTTCCTCAACGGACCATTGTAATCCTTCAGGTTCACGAGCGGAGGCGGTTCCACACATGGTGCGGCGACAATTTTGGGAATCTCCCGCTTGTGAACCTCAAGTACGGGTGGCTCCTGAACGCCGATGCGTTGTTCCTGTGCGCTGATTGCCCCGCCCCAGGCAAGTCCCACCAGGAGCGATCGTGCCAAGTAAGAACGTGATTGATGAAACATGGCGGCACACTTCTCGCAGTTCCTTTATCAGACGCGAGGACCCACATTAGGCGGAACGAACGAGAAGGCCACAACGATCTTCGAGGAAACCGGCTTTCCATCGAGCTTCGCCGCTTGAAACGTCCACTGTCGCACAGAGCGCTCGGCGGGTTCCGTCAGTGAAGGGATCCCCCGCACGACACGAATGTCGGTGATCTTGGCGGCATCGTCGAGCGAGACCTCGAACACAACCGTACCCGACACGACGCTCTGTAGCGGGTAGACGGCCTCGGTCGCAGTAACCACAGACGGAGGATCGAAGCGGCGTCGCGCTTGCTTCTCTCCCTGTTGTGCGGCACCAATCGCGGCGGCAATCCCCAGGACGCAAATCCGTGCCAGCAAAGTGCGCATATTGAGTTCCTCCGTTCTCATCCTGCCGAATAGCCAGTTGTCAATGACGGAGCACTCATCCTCGACGACCAGAGAACACAGGCGCGCTGCCAGAGTTTCTACAGCATGGAAGGATACGTCTCGGGAACCTCGCCGGTTTCCCACTCCGCCGTCCGCTCCAACGGCTCCACCGCCCGAGTTTCGTCGTAGTGCAGAACGACATCGAATTGATCCGGTAGTTGCGCATGGAAGTAGTGGCTCGCCCGCTCCGATCGCGGCAAATAGATGACCCCGATGGCCCGCTCCAGGCGCGGCTCCCGCAGGGCCGACGTGGCTTCTTCCCTCTTACCCAGCCGCAGGAGGAAGTTCGGAATACCGGTCTGGTGGAAGAGTGCCTCGTAACTCCCAGGCAGCGCGGGGCGGATATGCTTGCGTTCGGCGGGACTGTCCCACCCAGATGCCGCGGTCACCGTGCCCGTATGCGTCGTGAATCCAACGAGCGTCGCTTCCTTGCCGTACCGTTGACGCACCAGTTGGCCTAAATTCAGTTCACCTCGTTGTCCCATCTCCGTGGCGCGGGCGTCGCCGAGATGAGAGTTGTGCGCCCAGACGACAACCTTCGCCTTGGCTCCGAGATGGTGCACAAGCGCATCCAACGTCTCCGCCATATTGGTGTCACGTAGATTCCAGGAGGAGACCCGTTCGTGAAACATCGAGCGGTAGTACTCCTCGGCGTTTTTCACCAAGCGAGCATTTTGCTCCGCGAAGAAAAATGCGTCCCGGGCCACTCGGCCATCGCGCCTGGCCAAATCCGCGGCGCGCCGGCGCATTTCCATCCACTGGCTGATGACTTCATCCTCGCAGCTCTTGTTCAGGCCAAAACTGGTGGCATACCCGTATGCCTGGGTGTCCTCGCCAAAATTGTCAAAGCAGGCATACCGATAGCGTGCGCGGTGGGCAGCCTCGGGATCGATTTTGTCCAAGAAATCCAACACCGCGCGAATCGAGGCGTGCAAGCTATACAGGTCCAATCCATAAAAACCAGCCCGGTTCGCGTGCCGGTGCTCGTTGTAGTTGCGTAGCCAGCCGACGAAATCAAGGACGTCCGCGTTGCGCCACATCCACGCGGGAAATCGCCGGAAGCCGGATAGCGCATCGATCGCGTCCTCGTCATCACTCTCAAATCGCACGAATTGGTTGATGCGGTACGCGTCCGGCCAGTCGGCTTCGACAGCCACGGCGTTGAACTCTTTCTCCGCGATCAGGCGCTTGGTTATCTGCGCGCGCAGACGATAGAACTCGTGAGTCCCATGCGTCGCTTCTCCGATCAGAACGAAACGCGAGTCGCCAATGGCTTTCAGTAAGGGATCAAAGTCCGTGGTTGCTCCCGTAAGGGGGTGCGCCGACCGCCGAATGGCGCTTACTAGGTCGTGTTCGTGTTTGGCGAGCATTCCTGCACCTCGACTTTCGGACCGCAAAGGTGGCCAAGCCGTCCCTCTCGGCCCCGTCTCCACACTTACCCAGAGTCACCGACGCACGCTGCTCCCCACATCGTGGTATTGCGGCTTATCATGCTGCCGTGAAGCACTCTTCAGTAGTTCATTGACCTCTTCGTCCGATACTTGCGAGAAATCGTCGTAGAATTGTCCTACCCCGTGAAACCTCTCGGGGATTTCAGCACAAACTACCTCGTCCACTTCGCGTCTCAGACGATTTACCGTCGACCGAGGCGCGACCGGAGCAGCGATTACGATCGCGGCCGGCTGCATTTGCCGCAAGGCGCGCACGCCCGCTCTCAAGCTCGACCCGGTGGCAATGCCATCATCCACAAGAATCACGGTCTTCCCGCGCACATCCAACGGCGGCCGCCCGCCCCGATAGGTTTGCTCCCGACGGGCAAGCTCGGCCCTCTCGGCGCGAGTCACCCGCTCGATCATCAAATCGGATAGCCCCACGGATTCAACGATCTCTCTGTCTAGAACGCGAACGCCACCGCTTCCAATCGCTCCAAATGCCAACTCTTCGTGCCCTGGCACGCCCAGCTTCCGCAGCACAAAGATGTCGAGCGGCAGATGGAGCGCCGTGGCCACCTCGAAAGCAATCGGAACGCCACCCCGGGGAACTCCGAGCACAATCACATCCTCCCGGTTCGCATATTTCCCGAGGTGCGATGCCAGCCTCTGGCCCGCCTCTTGTCGATTTCTGAAGATCATCGGACTGCCTCAACTTCCTGGCGTAGTTCTCGCCGCCGATTCAGCAACAAGATTTCGTCTTGCTCGTGCAGCTGTCCGCAATAGAAGAAATCTTTATCGAAGTGCAAGTTCTGGCTTGGTTTCGGAGATTTGGAAATCTCCTTCATCATTCTTGCGACTTGCAGTGCGGGAGCACGAAGCGCAATGTCGGCTTGAGAAACCATGCCGACGCACCGCCCACGCTTGTCCACAACGGGGATTCTGCGAACTTGGTTCTCCTGCATCAGCTCTTCGCACTCTTCTAGCGTGTATTCCGGCCCGCAGGTGACTGGAACCGGCGTCATCAATTCCGCGATGTTCACGGCATCGGCATTCTTCGCATACGCTACGACATCGCAGCAGAGATCGCGATCGGTTACGATTCCCTCCAGCAAGGGGTCGGATAGCTCTGAAACCACAGGGATGGCTCCAACTCCGTGTTTCCTCATCAGAGTCGCAACTGCTCGCGCCGTGTCCCAGGGTGTGCAGCAGACGATTTCCTCGGTCATGAGTTCCCTGACTTGCATCTCATTTCCTTTGCTTTTATTTTGAGCTCTCGAGGACCTGTGCTCAGTGAACCGGGTCACAGTCTTAGGTGAGCAAGGTCACAAGAAACCTGCACTCGCAAATCACTTCTGAGTGGCAACACCGAACGATCGAGTGAAGGCCCGGAAGCGATAGGAGAATCAGAACGCCAGCGAAGCTTCAGATTCCAGGGTAAGTACGATGGCAGGGAGCCCGCGGCCGAAGGTGCGCACAAGTTCAGCAAACAAACAAGCGGGGCGAGAAACGACCACGAAACTCACGCTCGAACTGTCAGAACCGGGCAAACGGCGTGGGCAATCACTTTGTGCGCCACGGCTGTGGGAAAATGGGTGGCTCCTCCCGGAATACCCTCGGGCTTCCTCACACCCAGCACGATCAAGTCGCTTTTGCGGTTTTTCGATACTGCTAGGATTGTTTCGGCTGGCTTGCCTTCCCTCGCGGTATACCGAGGCGCGCACCACAGCTCGGTGTTCTCCGGAACAAGGTTCTGCATGTGCTGCACCGCGCTGGCTTCGAGTTCGTCCGGGCGCATCCAGTCGCCCGCACCAGATTTCTCGATGACGTGCAAGAGCGTCAAGCGAGCTTGATGCTCTTGCGCCAGGGAAATCGCATACGGAGCCGCCGCCAGCGACTCCTCGCTGAAATCGGTAGCATACAGGATCTCCCGGAACCTCCCTTCGCAGGGTGGCTCGGAAGGCGAATGCGGACCCACTGTCAGAACCAGGCAGGGAGCCTGGCGCACGATCTCCTCCGCGACGGAACCCAGGAAGAACTTTCCGATGCCCGTCCGGCCGCGCGTACCCAAGACCAACAGATCGATCTTTTTCTCATCGATCACCGACTTCAAGATCGGCCAAACGCCGCCTTCAGCCGTCAGGACCTCGGTCTCGATGTCCGGCAAGTCGCTTCGAAGGACTTCCTTTAGCGCGTTTTCCTGCTTCTCGTATTCTGCATTCGCAGTTGACCACGCTTCCGGAGCCGCTAGAACGTAGTTCTCCGGTGTCCTTGCATGGACCGCATAGAACTTTGCCCCGAATCGCCGGGCGAACTCCGCCGCATACGGAAATGCCATGTCAGCAGCCCGTGAGAAATCAGTCGCGTAGAGAATGTTCTTTAACTGAATCCGCTGGGCAATTTTCGTTGTGTTCATTTTGCTCCCTCTGCGAATCCTGTTTACTTGGCGGAGTCTTCGGGCGCTGTGACCATCACCACATCCTGTGGTGATTCGAATCACGCGCACGGCCCTATTAACTGTGCCGAAAGACGCTCATGGTTTACCTGTCTCTTCCCATCTCTTCTTCTCGACCGCATCGGCGCCGACTTTGTCTGCGCACGCGCCGCAGATCATCTCGTCCGAAGGCTTACCGCAAATGATGCAAAGCCGCCTGGTCCCCTCCGGGCCAGTCACACCCGGAGTCTTTTGCTCACCACCAGATGTGTCCGCGGATTTCTCTTCGCGAGCGCTTCCCGGAAAAACTAACCGAGGCTCCTTCAACTCGTCAAAGCCCGCATTCTCACGCCGTGGATTCTTGGTCCGGTCAAGCTCGGCACAACGTTTTCCGCTTTTTCCCTTTGACTCTTTCCGCCAAAGGTTGCTCAACGAGCCGATGCTTCCAATCCTCCGCATACTCATTTCCGATCAAACCATTGGGAGACGGCGTGCCTGAGTTCCTCTGAGCGCCGCTTCTCGCTCTTCCATCTCAGTCGTCATTTGCACTCCGCTGGCATCACACCCACAAAAATAAACCTGAGATGGCCAGGAATCCGTGATGCGGATCACCCTCGCGCAATCCAACGGTAGATATGAATTGACCAAACCCGACGTGCGCCCACAAGAGTGATCCCGTCCGGTGATTGCCAGGCTCCAAGAGCTCTATATAAACGTAGGGCAACCCCGGAACTCCGTAGTGGATGCTTAGGGTCATTCTCATTAATCGTTACAAACACACACTAAAAGTCGTATTATATCGTTGTAAATGAGAATGTCATATTGACTCATTCTCATATGAATAGATAAAGATACACCAGTAGTGTGTTTCATTCAGTTCATATGAGAATCCCATGAAGCCCGCCGTAACGCTTACACAATTTGCCCAGTCCACTCCTTTGTTCACGCTCAAAGAGCTTCGCGAGCGTTACGGCCACGGTCGCTCCCTGCTCAACATGCTCCACCGTCTGAAACACCAAGGCCGGGTCCGCCCGTTGGCGAAAGGCGTCTACACCGGAGCTTTCACTGCCGTTCCTATCAACCGCTACGCCGTGCCCACAACGCTGCGCGAAGACGCCGTCGTCACATGCCATTCCGCGCTCGAACTCCATGGCGTCGCCAACCAAGTCTTCCAGACCGTTTACTACTTTTCTGCGCACGCGCGCAAAGACGTCGTCTTCGACAACATAACCTATCGCCGCGTCGCTCCGCCCCATGCCCTTGTTCGCGCGCGCCGGCTGGACTTCTTGGTGCAATCCGTCTCCGGTCACGTCCGCGTCACCAGCCGTGAACGATCCGTAGTCGACTGCCTGATGTTCCTCGACTACAGCGGTGGAGGCGAAGAGCTCGACCGCTCCCTTGCCATGTTTCCCTCTTTTGACTTTGCTGCCGCCCTCGAATACCTCAAACTTCTCCGCATGCCCTGGCTCTACGCCCGACTGGGATTTCTATTGGACCGCCATGCCGAAAAGTTGTTCTTCCGCGGAGCTCCGCGCGACTGCTTTCTGCGCAAGCTTCCGGCTGGGGTCGCCTATCTCGAGCGCAAAAGGCCCGGCAATCGTTGGGTGCCTACGTGGAAACTCATGGTGCCCGAGACATTGGCGCCTTCGGCCGATCTCGCGATACACACATGAAATTCGACGCCGCGAACATCCGTGCGATTGCCGAGACCACTCGTTTTGAAGCCTCCAACCTGGAGAAGCTTCTTCGTCTCAGGGAACTGCTCGCCGAAATCCACAAGCACCCTTTCCTGAGCGGGAGACTCGTTCTCAAAGGCGGAACTGCGCTCAATCTTTTCTATCTCAACCTAACCCGCCTGTCCGTTGATCTGGATCTGAACTACATCGCGCAGATCGACCGGGAAAAGATAGTTCCGCGAACGGCCCGAGGTGGAAAGGGCTATCGGTGGGCTTTCCGAATAAGCCTTCGACAACCGGATACGGTGGACGAAGCCGAACTTCACCTCGAAGACCTTCGATGGCGTTCAGCATGGCCGTTTCTTCGCCGCATACGTAGCTGCCCATTCCCGGGAAGATGCACCGAGGAAGCCAGCGTTAGTTGCTGCTTGAATGGCAAGTTTCATTCGGTCTATTGCGCGAGGATATTCAGAACGGATGTACACATGCCTTTTTGTGCGCCAACGGCATGTCCGCAGTACTATAGGTGGCCATGAGCAGTGAGACCGCTATGGACGAGCACTTTCGCGTGGATGCGTGGCTTCCGCCGGAAATGGCGGAACGCGCGGAAAGCATCGGCGTCAAGAAGGCGGGCCTTGATTTTTGGACCATGTTGGCGCTCGGAGTTCTTGCAGGAGCGTTCATTGGATTGGGCGCGCTCTTTGCCACAACGGTAACGGCGTCGCCGCTCCCGTATGGTGTGAACCGGCTACTGGGGGGATTGGCGTTCTGCCTGGGACTCATCTTGGTGGTCGTGGCGGGCGCCGAGCTTTTTACCGGGAACAACCTGATCGTAATGGCGTGGGCCAACGGGAAGGTGACCACGGCACGCCTGCTGCGAAGCTGGATGGTTGTTTATGCCGGAAACTTTATGGGCGCGACGGCGACCGCCGGGCTCGTCTTTTTATCCAAGCAGTACTCGTTTGGGGGCGGGGCGGTAGGCAAGAACGCGCTTGTCATCGCGCAAAACAAATGCAATCTCGGGCTGATGGAGAGTGTGACGCTGGGGATACTTTGCAATGCGCTGGTCTGCCTGGCGGTGTGGCTGAGCTACAGCGCGCGGACAACAACGGACAAGATTATCTCCATCATTTTCCCTATTACGGCGTTCGTTGCCGTAGGGTTCGAGCACAGCGTGGCCAATATGTATTTCATCCCGGCCGGTCTTTTGATCAAGGCTCACGCGCGGCCGGAATTCTGGAACCTGATTCACGACTCGGCCGCGGCGTATGGGGCTTTAACGTGGACCGGCCTCTGGCGAAACCTGGTTGGCGTCACCTTGGGGAATACTCTTGGGGGCTCGGTGATGGTCGGTTTGGTGTATTGGTTCATCTACTTGCGACGAGCGAGCCGGCAGGGCTGAAGTGGCAAAGGACACCGACCCTGTACCTCGATTCGGCGCGGCAGCTGTAGACGACGTGGCCCGTGGAAAGCACCGCGATCTGATCGGGCTGATCCGAGACGAAATTACAGCCACTCCCCTAGGCCAGGTGGCGGGCAAGAAGAAGGCACCCGACTTGCGTCGATTTCAGCTGGCCCCAGATACTCGCCAAATGAGAATAACTGCCGCTTCCGAGCTAGAGAACGCGCAGTGAAGATAGACGTTGGCCAGCAAAGGCGAGGCACTTCCGCCCTGGGGCGTTCCTTCCTCCCACGCGAATCCGTTTCCCATCCTCCAGCCCGCCTGCGTTCAGCCACTTCTCAATGAGCCGCACGACGCGCCGGTCTGCGATCCGGTGCTCGCCGTATCTGGGAGGCGGTCGAGAACAAAATGCAAAGCAGACTATAGATCATTCCGTCTTTGTAGTGCCAGAAGCCCCAGTGGTCGCGGAACGCCTGGGGTTTAGGGTGTAAGAGCTAAGAACTCGCAGATAGTTGGCGCGATCGAAGGCAGATGGATTGGGTACTGAGCGCCGGCTCAGGCTGCCTCGCATCTGCCGGACCGACTCGTATTCGTGCTCCTCCATCCATCGGGTCATCTCGTGCACGACCACATTGGCATGCCGGATGCCGTTTTGGAAGAACGCCGAAGTCATCATGGCGACATGTGCACCGGCCATCATGGCTTTGAGGACATCGCGGCCGGTGTGGACGCCACCGGTGACGGCGAGATTCGCGCAAACGTTGCCGTACAGGATCGCCACCCAATGGAGCCGCAAAAGCAATTCCGGCGATTGACTTAACGTGAGGCTTGGGACGATTTCTAAGGCATCGATGTCGATGTCCGGCTGGTAAAAGCGATTGAAGAGTACCAGTCCATCGGCACCAGCGTCATCCAGTTGCTTGGCCACGTTGGCCATAGCGGTAAAAAAGGGAGAAATCTTTATGGCCACCGGGATGTGGACGCTTTCTTTGACTTCCTTTACCAAGTCGCAATAGTCTTTCTCCACTTGCGACCCCTTGTGATGAGTGTCCGCGACGATATCGTAGATGTTCAGCTCGAGCGCTGCGGCTCCGGCCTGTTCGATCAGCTTGGCATAGCGAGTCCATCCGCCCAATGAGACGCCGTTCAGGCTGGCGATCACCGGAATGGAGACGCCCTGCTTGGCCTTGAGGATCAGTTCGAGGTAGGCATCGGGTCCCAGATTATAGTTATGCAAGTCCGGAAAATAGTTAAGCGACTCCGGGAAACTCTCCGCACCGCGAGAAAGGTCAGCGTGCACAGCGTGGCTTTCCAACTCGAGCTGTTCTTCAAATAGAGAGGGCAACACGACCGCGCCGACGCCGTTTTCCTCGAAACGCCGGATGTTTTCGAGCGAATCGCACAGCGGAGAGGCCGATGCGACGATGGGCGAACGCAGTGGGAGACCCATGTAGGTCGTCGTAAGATCGATCATTTTGTTTCTCCCTCTTGTGAGGTTCCTCTGGCAGCAGCAACAGGTTCGGGCTGTACAAGGTTTGGCGTTTCCGTTGTCTCCGCAAGGTTGGAATAGACCTTCCATTGCCGGTCGACGTCAGCTTGCGCGAGTGTTAGCAGGTCGCGCGCCACTTCCGGATTGCTGCGCGCCAGAGTGGAATACCGCGCCTCCTGGTAGGCATATTTCTGCAACGGTATGGTGGGCGGTCGGCAATCGAGCTGAAATGGGTTCTTCCCTTGCAGGCGCAGAACAGGGTCGTAGCGCATCAAAGGCCAGTAGCCGGACAGCACGGCGGCTTTCTGCTGTTCCATTCCGAAAGCCATGTCGTATCCGTGAGCGATGCAGTGGCTGTACGCGATGATGAGCGAAGGCCCGTCGTAGGCCTCCGCTTCGAGGAAGGCCTTCACCGTCTGCGTGTCATTGCCACCCATCGCGACCCGCGCCACATACACCGAGCCGTAGCTGATGGCCTCCAGGGCCAGGTCTTTCTTGACGGTGCGCTTGCCTCCGGTGGCGTATTTCGCGACGGCCGCTCGGGGTGTAGCCTTGGATGCTTGACCGCCGGTGTTCGAATAAACCTCCGTGTCGAGCACGAGGACGTTCACATTGGCGCCGGAGCCCAGAACGTGGTCGAGCCCGCCCGCACCGATGTCGTAGGCCCAACCATCACCGCCAACCAGCCAAACGCTCTTGCGAACATGCGCGTCCGCGACGACGAGCAAGTCCTGCGCGTCCGGCGAGTCTAGTGAGGCCAGCTTTTTCTTTAGCGCGGCGACGCGTTCGCGTTGTGTGGCGATGCCTGCTTCGTTCGATTGATCGGCCGTCAGCAAACCTTGAACGAGCGTATCTCCGAGTAGAGAGGCCAGCCGCGCGAGGAGAATTCGCGCGTAGTCGGTTTGCTTGTTGGCGGCCAACCGCATGCCGAGTCCGAATTCCGCGTTGTCTTCAAACAAGGAGTTAGACCATGCCGGGCCTCGCCCTTGCCGGTTGGTGGTGTACGGGGTCGTGGGCAAGTTGCCGCCGTAAATGGAGGAGCAGCCGGTGGCGTTGGCAATGAGCAGACGGTCTCCAAACAATTGCGTCAGCAATTTGAGGTACGGCGTTTCGCCACAGCCCGCGCAAGCTCCGGAGAACTCGAAGAGCGGTTCGAGGAGTTGCACGTCTTTGACGTGCGTGTGCGTCAGGCCTTCGCGGTCGAAGTCGGGCAGGGCGGCGAAGAAATCCCAATTGGCGCTCTCCTGTTTGCGCAGCGGCTCTTGGGGCGTCATGTTGATGGCTTTGTGTTTCGCTTCGCTCTTGCTCTTCACTGGGCAGACCTCGACGCACAGCCGGCAACCGGTGCAATCTTCGGGGGAGACCTGGAGTGTGTAGCGCAGGGTTTCGAACTCGCGCCAGCGCGGTTTCGTGGATTTGAACGCCGGGGGAGCGTCCGTGAGTCGCGAAGAATCGTACACTTTCGCGCGGATGACGGCGTGCGGACACACGAGGACGCATTTTCCGCACTGGATGCACAGCTCCTCATCCCACACAGGAATTTCCTGGGCGATATTGCGTTTCTCCCACCTTGAGGTGCCGGTGAGAAACGTTCCGTCGATGGGCATGGCACTCACGGGAAGGGAGTCGCCCTGTCCGGCAATCATCGCCCCCAGCACGTTGCGGACAAACTCGGGTGCCTGGTGTGAGACCGGAGGCAAGATCGGCAAGCTGCTGGACGCGTGCTCGGGAACGGACACACGGTGAAGCTGATCCAGAGTTTGATCGACCGCGGCAAAGTTCTTCGCCACCACGGCCTCTCCGCGCTTTCCGTAGGTGTCACGGATCGCGTCCTTGATGGCCTTGATTGCTTCTTCACGAGGCAGAACACCGCTGATCGCAAAGAAGCAGGTCTGCATGATGGTGTTCATGCGGTTGCCCATGCCGGTTTCGCGCGCGACCTTATAGGCATCGATGACGTAGAAGTTGAGTTTCTTTCTGAGAACGTCTTCTTGCACGGGCTTTGGCAGATGGTTCCACACCTCCGCAGATGGGAAGGGGGCGTTCAGCAGAAACGTCGCGCCGGTGTCTGCCGTCTTCAGCACGTCCATCCGTTCGAGGAATTGGAATTGGTGGCAAGCGACAAAGTTGGCCTTACTGATCAGATAAGAAGAGCGGATTGGGCGGGGACCAAACCGGAGGTGCGAAACTGTGACAGAGCCCGCCTTCTTGGAATCGTAAACGAAGTAGCCCTGGGCATACGTGTTCGCGCGCTTTCCGATGATTTTGATCGAATTCTTGTTTGCACCGACCGTTCCGTCCGAGCCCAGACCGTAAAACATGGCGCGGATGGTGTCCGGATCCTCTGTAGAGAACGTAGGATCATATTCCAGACTTGTGTGCGTGACATCATCACGGATTCCCACTGTGAAATGATTTTTCGGAGCAGACTTCTTTAGTTCATCGAAGACACTCTTGGCCATTGCCGGCGTAAATTCCTTGGAAGAAAGGCCATACCGGCCGCCAATGATGCGCGGCAGGGACTGCGAAAGCGAACCGGACTCGTGGAGGGCCGTTACGACGTCAAGATAAAGGGGTTCGCCGATGCTGCCGGGCTCCTTGGTACGGTCCAGCACGGCGATACCCGAAACAGTACTCGGAATCGCGGACAGGAAGGCGTTCACCGCAAAAGGTCGGAACAGGCGAACCTTCAGCAGACCGACCTTTTCCCCACGGCCTTGCAGGCGTTCGATCGTCTCTTCTGCGGCGCCCGCGCCAGAGCCCATGATGATGATGATGCGATCCGCATCCGGTGCGCCAACGTAGTCAAATAGCTTGTAACTCCTCCCAAAGCGATCTGCGAACCGGTTCATGACGTCCTGCACGATGGTCGGGCAGGCCCGATAGAAAGGGTTACTCGCTTCGCGCGACTGAAAAAAGACATCCGGGTTCTGTGCCGTACCACGTAGAGCAGGACGGTCGGGGGTCAAACCGCGCTGGCGGTGTTCGCGGACCAGCGTCTCGTCGATGAGCGCGCGAAGATCATCGTCGCTCAACGGAGTAATCTGGTTGAGTTCATGTGAGGTCCGAAACCCGTCAAAAAAATGAAGGAAAGGAAGGCGAGACTCCAGCGCGGCAGCCTGCGCGATGAGAGCAAGATCACTCGCTTCTTGCACGGAGTTGGAGCAGAGCAAAGCGAAGCCCGTGGCTCGGGCGGCCATGACGTCGCTGTGATCCCCAAAGATCGAAAGCGCGTGTGCGGCCACAGTTCGCGCCGCCACGTGAATCACCGCAGGTGTCAGTTCGCCGGCAATCTTGTACATGTTGGGAATCATGAGCAGCAGGCCCTGGGAAGCCGTAAAGGTCGTACTCAATGCGCCAGCCTGGAGGGCCCCGTGGAGCGCTCCGGCTGCGCCTCCTTCGGATTGCATCTCAATGACCGTAGGGATAGCACCCCAAATATTCTTGCGGCCTTCGTGTTGCCACTGGTCCGACCATTCGCCCATGGGGGAAGACGGGGTGATGGGATAGATAGCGATGACTTCGTTCAGGCGGTAGGCAACGTCTGCGACCGCTTCGTTTCCGTCCACGATGATTGAGGAACGTGTCATAAGCTTC
Source organism: Candidatus Acidiferrum sp. (assembly GCA_041478205.1). Classification (GTDB taxonomy): domain Bacteria; phylum Acidobacteriota; class Terriglobia; order Acidiferrales; family UBA7541; genus Acidiferrum. Next base: position 17,169 of record JBGOVR010000010.1, on the reverse strand, counting down.
TCCAGCTTCTCCAGCTTCTCCAGCTTCTCCAGCTTCTCCAGCTTGCTGCGCAAGGAAATGCGGTCGAACGTGTTCTTTTCCGACTAGGCGCGAATGACCTCGACCGAGCAGTGCGCGTGAATCGCTACGCTTTCAGAGACGCTGCCCATCAGTAGGCGGTCAATTCCACGGCGGCCATGAGAACCCAGTACGATCAGTTCAGCTCCCCATTCCTTCGCCAGATCCAATAGGAGTACGCGAGGGTCGCCTACGAGAGCGGGTCTGTTGTCCAGAACTTTCAAGTTTCCGGCCAGCAGAATCTTCCGCGCATTCTCTACAGCGTCATCTGCACATTTCCTGGCGCTCTCCATCAACTCTTCCATTAGAGTGGCCGGGTAGATCGCGCTCAGTGAAGACGCAGCCATCGGATTCTCAAAGACGGGGAGTTCTGCGATGCTGAGAATCCTGATTTGACTTCCGGTAGGCCACTGGCGATCCGCGATTGACTTTGCCGCCGCGCTGGAGAAATCCGATCCGTCGGTTGCGAGTAAGATTTTCATGGCATGTGAAGAAGCGGGCGAACCCGAAGCGCTTGGTCGCACGATCTCAACAGAGCACGGCGCTCTGCGAAGAACGCCTTGCGCCACACTGCCGAGTAGAAAGCGTGCGATGGCTCCTTGCCCATGCGATCCGACCATCACGAGATCTGCTTCCCACTTCTTCGCGTACTCTGCAATTTCATTTCGAGGGAAGCCCAGAAGCACTTCGGTGTTTACCTTGAGCCCAGCGCGAGAAAGCTTGTCGGCTGCCTCCTGGAGCAGCGCTGTAGCCTCCCGGCGAGCATCGTCCACAATCGCCGGAAGGCTCGCGAAATGATAGAGATCCACGACATTGACGATGGAAAAGAGGGTGTTCGCGGGCCACGGGCGAGCGGCCGCTTCATCAAGGACGCATTGGGATGCTCTTGAAGAATCGATGGCGATAAGTATTCTCACGGCTCCGGTGTTTCTCCCGACCGGAGTCTCTCAAGAGGGGAATCTGGAAGCTGTGACACAAATCACAAGGGTTTGTGACGACGTGCGCTCCACTCCTAAGACGAGATACACATATACATCACCGTAAGGCAGGTGATCGCGGAAGACGGGCCAGAAGGGCGCACGCTTGCAGCCAGAAAAGTGAACAATTCAACGGGCTGAGCCCGCAGGCCAAGGAAGGCGGCTGGGTCTTTCTGAACACGCGTGGGACGGGGCCGTTTCGGGCAGACAACTTGCTCGAACAGATCCTGCGCCCGACCGCCGAGAAACTCGGCATCACACGGGTAACCTGGCGCTTGCTGCGTCACTGGCATTCAACCGTCCTGCATGACGAGGGTGTTCCGATCAAGGTGGCACAGGGACGATTGGGTCATTCTCGCGCCGAAACAACCATGAAGCACTACGTGCATCTCTCGCAGCAGGCGGATGCGGATGCCGCAAATGCGGTGTCGCGGCGCTTGCGCCGGGTGTTGCGGAAGGCCAAAGCGGCGAATTCTGTTAGCAGGTTTGTTAGCAGAAATGAAGCTTTGGCCGTAAGCGGCTCGTAAGCGCTTGAAATGTGGAGGCGCGGGTGGGATTCGAACCCACGAATGGAGGTTTTTGTCCGATTGTCTCCCCTTCAGACGCTCACTTGTTAACAAACTCCTGCTCGCCAATCTATTCAGGTCTCGTAGCTCAGGAATCATGGAGCGAAAGAATAGGTCCATTTCACCGCGAAGCGGGTCTCCCGGACCTGCGGGGGGTTCGCTGGTGCAATGCTGGCGAATTGCGTTCCGACGTTGTAGATGATGTAGAGATCGCTGTCAGGACGGTAGTTATACCTCAAGCGAAGATTGGCGCTGATTGCCCGTGTGTTCGACGTGTCCAGTTGAACTAGACTCGTGAAGGTCAAAAAGCGAGTAAATGAGTAGTTTCCTTGCAAGCTTGCCAGCATTACCGAGAAATTACCATTGGGCAACGGCAATCGAAATCGATCCCAGGTCTCGGAAGCGGAAATCGAGAACTTCGCGGTTGGCCGATAATTGGCCCGCACACGAAATTCATTCAGGGTCCCTCCGTAGTACCCACCAAATCTTTCAAAAAAGTTGTACGTAAACCGGCGCTCTTTCCCTGACCCATACGTGAGCTGATGACGCGCAAAGTGATATAGCCCGTTAGGAATGAACACGTTTTTGTAGATGTGAAGAGGAATTGTGATTCGCTGGGTAAACACGTCAGCGAGGTCATCGTCGGTGTACGCCCCGTTATGGAAGTCGGCTCGAAATGTTCCCTGCCACTCCTGAGTTTGCACCACACCCTGGGTGTCGGGCGCATGGAGAAGGAAACTCTCAAACTGCATCTCCCGGACACCCCTGATCTCGGGTCTCACTTTGAAAGTCAGATCTCCATAGGTCTCATTGGAATCCGTCCGTTCGATGAATCCAACTTCCGGATTGAAGTGTGGTCCGATCTTTCTACGTTCGAATATCCCCTCTACCCAGTTCGAGCGATAAGACAGGGAAGCGCCGACATCGCTATTCCCGCTAAGGCGCCCAGGTGATTGCGTTCCGGCCATATGCGCATCCACGAACCAGTCCTTGAAGAAGATGAGGCGCGTATCGACTCCGCCGGTCTGATTGAACGTGTCTCGCACGTTGTCGGAGCGCCTATCGATGCCCATCACCCCGACATACGAACCACCCCACAAGGACTCCTTTAACCGGACGACTGCATAATTTGCATAGGGATTCGGACCACTCGACCGAGTGTCCACATCCATGACCCCAAATTGCAAGCGACCCAAATTGCCCGTCAGCTTCGCTCCGCCATTGATGGGCACCTGATTCCCCGTCACCGAATCGATCCCGATCTGTCGAGTGAAGAACAACTGGTCATGGTGACCCATATCGAAGTCGAAGATTCCCGCGTTTTCGAGGAAGAACTGGCGTTTCTCCGGAATGAAGATTGGAAAAGGAGTCAGATTGAAGTGCTCTTGATCCACATCCGTGGCAGAAAAATCCGTATTTCCCGTAAGATTCAAGAGCAAGTTTGAGCGAATCCCATATTTCACATCCAGCCCGCCCGTAAGAGGAAATGCTGGGTTCTGTCCCGTCTGCTTGTCGTATTGAGCCAGCCCATATGGCTTCACGACGAAGAGCCTTCCACTCCCGATGTCTGTTATACCGGCGAGTTGTCCAGCTTCAGAGACTTTCGTAATTCCGTATGTTCGCCGGTACGCAGCCCAAAGATCTTCTTCGTTCTTTCTGCGAATGAATCGCTTGAAATTCAATCCCCAAATGACATCCTGCGACTTCGTAAAATTTAGGGTCGTGAAGGGGATCTCTATCGTGGCGATCCAGCCGTCTTGCGTGATTCGGGCTTCCGAAGTCCACACGCCGTCCCAGCCCGAATCGAAATCGACTCCTTGCGAGCCGTTTTGCTCTTCGACAATTAGGCCGTCACTTTGCGTCCCGAAGGGATTGACCTGGAATACGTAAGCGTCACGCCGGTCATGGTTCGAATCGATCAGAATGTCGAAGTGGTCGTCTAATTCTTGGCTTACGTCGCGACGCAGTTCCGTGGCAATGATCCGTGAGGACTCAGAGTCATAGCAACGAATTCCGAAGTACACGGCATGCCGCGTGTAAACGATTCGCACTTCCGTCTTTTCGGTAGCTGGCTCATCTTCGTGTGGCTCTCGCTGTCGAAAATCGGTGATGGGTTTGGCCGATTGCCAAAGTGGATCGTTGAGTGTGCCATCCAATCGTGGCGCACGGTCCACCCGGACTGCTTCGGCCATACGGGCCCCTTCCTGCGGAGAAGGGGGACTTGGGTCAGGAAAGGCTTTTCCCCAAAGCAAGCCCGTATCTAGACACACCAAAGCCAGCGCCAATAGAAGGCAATGGTGCACTCCCGCAGTCACCCGGGTGCGGAAGAATGAGCAGAGCGCAGGAAATTGCGACCGGTTGGGCTGGGCCACTTGATTCATGTCAACGGTTGGACCAGTTCATGGTTTCACGCTAGCGTCGTAAATAACCATTCGGGCGACTGCTTTGCCGTCCGCCTCCTGCTCCGGGGCGTAGACACGGTGAGTGTCAGGGTCCACTGTCAAGCTGTGCACTTTCTTCTGAACTGGAAAGTCCTCCAGCTTGCGGTAGTGGTCGGGGTCGTCCATCTGGAATACCGAGATCGCTCCGCTCGAACAGGCCACGTAGATACGCTGCAATCCAGGGTCGAACTTGATGACGTCGGGACCGCCCGCCATAGGAAAGAATGCGATGGGCTGGTGAGTGTCGAGGTTGAAGACGGTCATGAGGTTGTTGCCTTCGCAGGAGAGGAAGGCGCGATGATGCTCCGGGTCGAGCGTCATTCCATGATTTCCTTCACAGCGCCCCACCGGATAGCGCCCTACGACTTCATCTGTAGACGGATCGATGACCGCGAAAACATTCTTGTCCTGAAGGTTGACGTACACCTTTTGGGCGACGGGGTCGTACTGCGGCATCCCGGTTTCACTGTCGAAGTGGAGCGTCTTAACGATATTGTCTGTGCGTACATCCACGATCGCTTCCGCTTTGCCTCGTTCATCAGAAACGTAGAGCTTGTGGAACGGTGCAGCATAGGCGCTACCGTCCGGCTTGGCTTCGGTGGGAATTTTCTTGATTACTTTCATCTGGCGAAGGTCCACCACGCCGATGGTGTTGTCGCCAGCGTTCGACGTGTATGCCTTCTTCAATTCAGGGACGTACTCAACGCCCTCGGCACCAGGTGTGTCCAGAACTGTCGCCACGACTTTATTCGTGCGCAGATCGATGACGTACATCTGCCCTGCAGCCAGATGCTCCGATAATAGATAATGGTCGTCGGTGTCAATGGTCAGATAATCGAAACGTTTACCTCCAGGCCCCGGCAGGTCGAACTCAGCCACCTTCTTCAGTGTTTGACCGCTCGTTCGAGAATTCATTTGTGGAACGAGCCCCAAACCAAGGCACACCGCGAACACAAGAAGATCTTTTCGCATGATTTTCCCCCGAAGACGTCCACTACTACTTGGTCGAAACATGTTTCAATGCAGCCGCGATTCCCGTACCTACCGATTCCGGACTGTCAACACCCCAGAAGTGCATGAAAAATAACCTAGGTTGTTCTGTGAGCATGTGGCTATGCAGTGCCGTCACCAAGATATGGCGTGCCTGCAGTTTGGATATCACCGGATTCACCTCTTCTGCGGTAAGCACAAAGTCGCCCGTCGTAGCTACGCTACCTGAGTCTGCCGCCTGAAAATTTATGGCCTCGGCCACACCAGCTGCTGGCGCGATGGTCATCCCACCAAGGGTAATAGGGTCTAAGCGTGGCACCCCGTACGACAGCACTCCGCCTTTCAAGATTCCCTTTCGTCCGACACTATCCTCCACCGTCTTCACCCAGGCGGGCGGAGTCGCTTCCTCGACGGCAGCGGCGGGTTTATCGAGTGGCGTTTTGGAAACCGCCAGAGCCGCACGTAAGGAAGCCGCAAGTTGCGGCGCCGCGCCGTGTCCCATGTAGTGCATGTACACCACCTGCGGCGTTTCCTCGATGAGATGGTTATGCACCGCCGAAATCTCAAAACCTGCCGAACGCAGCTTTTCCATTACCGGGTTCAGTTCGTCCTCCAGCAGGACCAAATCGCCCATGACCATCGCATTGTCGTCCGTCCCAGTAAACGCCGCCCACGAACCGAGTGCCAGTCCCGGCTTAATCGCCAATCCGTGCACGGAAACATGTAGGTCGGTTCTGGGAAATCCAACCTTATACACATCACCCGTCTTTTGACCTGACCTGCCTAGCGCTTGATCGATTTTCGCGGCATCGAGGCCCTGAGTTGAAACACCAATTGGAAGCACTAGAATCGAAGTCAGAATCAACAAGCGTCGAATAGAATTCATGACACTCCTCCTGAAAAGAACTCAATAACCAGAAACAAATTGCTTCCCCGAAATCGAGCTATACAGCGCCTCGATAAGTTGAATCCCGCGTTCGAGAAGTTCGCCATCCGGGATTCCCTGCTTCGCCCAACCGTTTAGGACTTCGTCAACTCCAAAACCCTCTTTACGGCCGAACTTCTCGTCAAGGAGATCCGCGTCGTGAATCATTTGTCCGATCACGCTCACCTTCTCTTCACGGATTCGAAATGTTTTTTGCAATGTCTCGAAGGTGCAGTCCTCGCCGCGGTGACCGAAACCCCCGTGAAACATGTCAAAGGGCACCGCGTTTGGGGGAACATCCTCTTCTGGCGCAAAAGTGAACCGGGCCTTCTTGTCGATGATTCGTCGAATCAACCAGGCCGAAGCTGACCGGTCGATACCAGGCCGTGGCCGCGTGACCCACACTCTGCTGGCGTAGTCCTTTGGATTGATTTTGCCGGGTTTCCCTTCGGGTGTCGGAGACGTGCCCGCGCGCGTTAGGAGCTCTTCCACTCGCTTTTGAAGAGGGCTGCTGAAGAAATCGATCTCCACAATTTCTCGGAAACGGGCTCTAAGGCGGCTCAGACGGCCGGACGCACGCTTATGGGACGGGACAGAAGAGAGTTTCTGAAACTCCCGAATCAACTCCTGGTACTCGCGGGTACGTGCCTCGGCAAAGCGAGCTATCAGCTGAGGCGAGGATAGATTATCAATCGATTGAACCTTCACGACGGAGGCCTCGCCGGTATATTTGCGGATTGCTGTCGCCAACCATTCAAACCGTTCCTGATTTGTTGCATTGTTCGGAAGTAAGTAGCCGGAGTTGCCCAGAGGCACGGCACCATAGCGTTGCAGCTTTCGCCAGACTTTAACCCGCTGGCTGGCCCGCTTTGTGGGCAGGGTGAAAGTCAGCAGTAGCCAAGGGATATCACACTTCCGATTAGATATGGTCATTTCGTTTTCATGTTATATCTATAACAGATTCGTGATCAATCGAATCGAAAGAGCTAAATCACTGGAGAAGAATAGTCTCGGTTGATAACCCTATTGGCGAATCATTGGCAGGGTTCTCGCAATCCCAGACAACTGGCAAAACTCACACTCTCTAAAGTGGGTGAAGTTCCACAAGACTTCATTTTTCACAGGAAAGAGGGCGCGGGGTTAACGCAAAATCGCCCGAACTGGAAGTTTGGAGGCGCGGGTGGGATTCGAACCCACGAATGGAGGTTTTGCAGACCTCTCCCTTGGGCCACTTGGGTACCGCGCCAAACACTCTAGTATAGCGAATTACCGCACGAGTGTCAGGGCGACACCCGACGAAATTTGCACGATCGCAAGCTACTTTTTCTCCGCCGGAGCCGGAACCGCGATTCTCGCCTCGCGCAAAAACCTGGCCGCTTCTTCCGGCGGCGTCGGATTAATGTAAAAGCCCGTGCCCCATTCAAATCCCGCGACCTTCGTCAGTTTCGGGATGATCTCGATGTGCCAGTGATAGTGATCGTTGATCTCTTCTCCGATCGGCGACGTGTGGATCATGAAGTTGTACGCCGGCCGGTCCAGCACTACGTCCAGCCGCATCAGCATATCTTTCAGCAGCCGCGCGACGCTCGCGTACATCGAGCTTTGATTGTTCTCGAACGACGACCCATGCACTTTCGGCAGCAACCACATCTCAAATGGAAACCTCGACGCGTACGGCGCGACCGTGATGAAATGTTCGTTCTCGCCGATCACTCGCTCGCCAGTGTCCCGCTCCTGCCGGATGATGTCGCAAAAGATGCACCGCTCTTTTTCATCGTAGTAGTGCCAGCAACTATCCACTTCCTCGCGCACCCGCCGCGGCACGATGGGCAGCGCGATCAATTGCGAGTGCGGGTGCTCGATCGAGGCGCCTGCGGCCTCCCCGTGATTCTTGAAGATCAGCACGTACCGGAATCTTTTGTCGTTCTTCAGGTCCAGCATGCGGTCCCGATACGCCCACAGAACGTCTTCCACCGCTCGCTCCGGCAGACTTGCCAGCGTCGCCGCGTGTTCCGGTGTCTCGATAATCACCTCGTGCGCGCCGACCCCGTTCATCTTGTCGAACAAGCCTTCGCCTTGGCGATCCAGCTCGCCCTCGATGCCCAGCGCGGGAAACCTGTTCGGCACCACTCGAATGTTCCACCCCGGCGTGTTCGCGCCGCCTCCGTTTCGCCCATACACCAAAATCTCCGGCGGCGTCTTCGCTTCCGCGCCCGCGCAGAACGGACAATTCTTCGAGTCGTTCGTACCTACGCTCTCGCGGAGAAATTCCATCGGCCGCTTTCCACGCTCCGTGGAAATAATCACCCATCGGCCTGTGATCGGATCTTTTCGCAACTCCGGCAAAGCGAGCCTCCTCGAATGTGCTCGGGGACCAGAACATCATAAAGCACCTGGTGGGATTAATTGTACCGCGTCTGGTGCCGCTGTGAACCCGTTCCGCTAGAATGGTGTTACATCTGTGGACTGAAGGCGTCTTTGTGCAGCCGCACCTCGGGCGGCACCCCCGGACGGTTATCGATCGCCAGCACGTCGAACCGGCACGGGCAGTCGCCCACGCGGCGTTCCGCAAGAAATCGCTGCGCCGTTCGGACCACCACGCGCTGTTTGTCCGTCGTGATACTCAACTCCGGCAACGCGCTAAATTCCTCCCTCACGGTGCGAGTGCGCACCTCGACAAACGCAAGCGTCGTCCCGTCGTAGCCAATCAGATCGATCTCCCCTTTCGCTCCTCGTGGCACATAGTTGCGCGCCACAAACACATAGCCAAGCCGCCGCAAATACCAGTAAGCATAAGTCTCTCCGCGCACGCCCGTCCTTCGCGCTTCGTGCTTTTTGTCCGCGGCCGAATCTTCGCCATCCTCGCGCAGTCCTCGACGCGCCGCCCAATGCACCACCTGAAACGCCAGACGCGACAAGATTGCCATCGCTGCACCACGGGAAAGCGCTGTCTTCGGCGCAGTATAAACAAAAATCCCGTGGCTGCCATCTTTCTTCTACGGCCGCCACGGGATGCACTTTGTCGGGACTCAGTATCGCTCTACTTTTTTACTCTTTTACCTTTTCACTTTTTAACTTTCCCTCTGCATTAGACACTCTTCTCGACGTCCCGCAGGCATTCTTCCAGCGTCCGCACCGCAAAGTCCGCCTGCTCCTCGTCAATCAGCAGCGGCGGCGAGAGGCGTACCGAATTGGCGCCCGCGCCCAACACCAGCAAGCCTTTCCGGAAAGCCGCCTCGACGATCGCATTGCGCAGGTCCGTAGCCTTTTCCTTCGTGCGCTGATCCCGCACGATTTCGATTCCGATCATCAGTCCGCGTCCGCGCACGTCTCCGACGATCTTGAACTTCTTCGTCCAGTCCGCCAAGCGGCTGAAGAGATAGTCGCCCATGCGGCGAGCGTTTTCTTTGTACTCGGTTTCGATGAGGTTCATGGTCGCTAGTGCCGCGGCCACGCACACCGGATTCCCGCCAAACGTCGTGCCGTGCGAACCCGGTTTCCAGTTCATGACGCTGGCGCGGGCCACGAACGCGCCCAACGGCATCCCGCTGGCAATGCCTTTCGCGCTGCACAAAATGTCCGGCTCGATACCTGCGTGGTCGGAGGCCCACCACTTGCCCGTGCGCCCCATTCCGCTCTGCACTTCGTCCACGATGAACATGATCCCGTGCTGCTTGCAAATGCGCTGCAATTCCTGCAAAAAGAATTTCGGCGCGGGAACGTAGCCCCCTTCGCCCTGGATCGGCTCGATGATGATTCCCGCGACCTCTTCCGGATCGAACAATCCCTTGAAGATTTGTCCCTCGAGCATTTCGAGGATTTCCGCGCCGCAGGTTTCCGGTCCGTGTCCGTGCGCGCAACGGTAGGCGTACGGATACGGAATATGTTCCACTCCGCTCAGCAACGCGCCGAACCCTTTGCGCTGCGTTGATTTGGACGCCGTCAACGACAGCGCGCCCATGGTCCGCCCGTGGAAGCAGCCGTAAAACGCGATAAACTTATCGCGTTTGGTCGCGTAACGTGCCAGCTTGATCGCGCCTTCGATGGCTTCGGCGCCGGAGTTGGTGAAAAACACTTTCTTGGCTTCTGCGCCCGGAACCGTGGCGGCTAATTTCTCGGCGAGCTGCGGCAGACTCTCGTAGTAGAAGTCCGTGCCGGACATGTGGATCAGCTCGGCCGCTTGCTTCTGTATCGCCTCGACAACTTTCGGATGGCAATGTCCGGTCGAACACACGGCAATGCCCGCCGCAAAATCTAGGAACGCATTTCCGTCGACGTCCTCGACGATCGAACCGCGGCCGCGCTTGGCGACCAGCGGATAATCGCGCGTAAACGACGGCGACATGAACTTGGCGTCTTGTTCCAGCACGCGCTTGGCGTTGGGTCCTGGAAGTTGCATCAGCAGTTTGGGGAGTCTCGTTTCGGCAGCAGAAATCATTTCTATCTCCTTTGGTAACAATCAGTTAGCGGTTGATGTGGAGGTGCGACAGCAAAGCAGGTTTTTTGCGCGGACACGTATGGCGTGGGGCGCCCTGCCAGGAGGGAGAAAGCTAGTCTACGCCGTAAAGGTTGGGGCGAACTTCAGCGGGGGAGAAGTTCCGGGGAAGACGATAGATATTGGTCAGTTTCATTTGCGTTTCCAGCGGACGCTTCCGTCGCGGCTATCTTCAATCAGTATACCACGATCGGCGAGTTCTTGGCGGATGCGGTCGGAGGAGGCAAAATCGCGCCGCTTGCGCGCGGCTTGGCGTTCCTCAACCAATTTTTCAATCTCCACGTCGCCGGGTGCAGCGGCGTCTCCGGCGTAGCCGAGTGCGCGGAGTTTTTCCGCGTCATTGTCTTCGAGCACGGCGAAGACGCGGTCGAAGGTCGCCAAAAATTCGCGCGCGGCGATCACATCGCCTTGCCGGAATTCGCCCTTGTCCATGGCGATGTTGACCTCTCGCACCAAATCGTACGCAGCGGCCAGAGCGCGCGCGGTGTTGAGATCGTCGGAAAGGCCCTCGTCGAACTCCTGCGCGGCCTGGGCGATGCGAGCCGTCATGCCGGGCTGCTGGCCTGCCGGGAATTTCCCTTGGGCCAAGCGGTCCGAGAAATTTCGCAAACGCTCGACGGCGCTGGCCGCTTGCTGCAATCCGTCAAATGTGAAATTCAGTTGGCGGCGATACGGAACGCTGGCTAGGGCGAAGCGCAGCGCGGATGGTTTGTAGCCTTTGGCGAAAAGGTCCCGCAGCGTGAAGAAGTTGCCGAGCGACTTGGACATCTTCTCGCCTTCGACCAACAAGTGCTCGGCATGCAGCCAGTAGCGCGCGAACGGCTTCCCGGTCGCGGCTTCGCTCTGCGCGATTTCGTTTTCATGGTGCGGAAACGCCAGGTCGACGCCGCCGCTGTGAATGTCCAGGGTCTCGCCAAGATACTTCATGGCCATCGCGGAACACTCAATATGCCAGCCGGGGCGGCCCGGCCCGATGGGCGTCTCCCAGAAGTGCTCGCCGGGCTTCGGTGCCTTCCACAACGCGAAATCCCGCGCGCTCTCTTTTTCGTAGCGGTCGTTATCAACGCGCGCGCCCGCTTGAATTCCGCTTAGGTCGATCTTCGACAGTTTGCCGTAGTCCGGAAACTTCGCGATGCGGTAGTAGATCGAGCCGTCGCTGGAATAGGTGTAGGTCTTTTCCTGGAGCCGCTGAATCAGCTTGACCATATCGTCGATGGTGTCGGTAGCGCGAACCCAGTGCTCCGGGGCTTCGATACTCAGCGTCTTGCAGTCGGCGAAGAATGCCTCCGCGTATTTCTGGGTGTACTCGCGGATGCTCACGCCCGCCGCCGCGGCCTTGGCAATGAAGCGGTCGTCCACGTCGGTGAGGTTCATGACGTGGGTGAGCTTGAAGCCGCGCAGCTTCAGAAACCGCCGCAGCACATCATGAAACACGAAGGTGCGGTAGTTGCCGATGTGCGCGTAGTCGTAGACCGTCGGCCCGCAGGTGTACATGCCCACTTCGCCGGGTTTCTGCGGAACGAATGGCTCGGTCTGGCCGCTCAAGGTGTTGTGGAGTCGAATTTCGGTCATCGGGCGCGGGTGATCTTTCTCAGGCTCAAAACAAAACGATGATTCTATCCGACCATCGGAGGAAAACAAACTTGGCGTTGGGGAAGGTTCCAGAACGGGAGAAGTAGCGAGTGGTGAGTGACGAGTGGCGAGTCTGGACGCCGGAACGTTGGGCGCGGGCGCCAGCAAGCCGGCGATGGGGAAAGTTGCTACCACACCCCCTCCCCACCCTTTTCTGTAAGAGTGTGATTCGATGGGACTTTAAGTCCAATGATTTTGTAAGAGTGAGTTCTAAAGGACTTAGCGGCGCATTTTTCGTAAGAGTGCGATCTAAAGGACTTAGCAAATTTAAGATTGATTCTAAATGGGTTACAGCTCGATGATCGGGGCAAAAAACGTATTCCCCGTAAGAGTGAGCTCTAAAGGACTTAGCAAAATGGCGAATTGATTCTAAAGGGGTTATGCCTGAAGAATGGGGACATTCTGGGGCGTTTCTCGTAAGAGTGAGCTCTAAAGGACTTAGCGGCAGTCCAGGGTAATTTGCGACACGGTCGAGGGGTGGCCGGGCCGGCTGGGATTGCCGATTCATGGCTTATGATAGCACGGAATGTGTACTAAGTCAACAACTATTAAGTGATGGTATCTGCGCCAAAACGGGAAACTAGAAATCAGAAACTAGAAAAAAGGCATGGAGGCAGTTGGCGATGGGTGCGAACCACCCGGCGGCCTACCGGTTTGGTATATACTAACCACTTGGGACAGCTACACGCCGCAAAGCCTGCCGTTCGGAGGATTCTGGGATGGCACATGATTCCGGCAGCGAGAAGCAACACGCGCACGAGCTAATCGATAAGGCTCGATCCGGCCCAGGTGTCCGCTGTCGTGCCCCTCTTGCAGTTCATGCTCCTGGACCCCGTGTCGCGCTCTTTGGCTGCGACCCCTGTGGAACAAGAGCGTATTTCCACCGAGGAAACGGCCGCGCTGGACCGGGCGCGGGCCTCACTCGACCGCGGCCAAGGCATCTCGCACGAAGACGTTCTCCGCGAATTTGGCCTTCCCTCCAAGTAGACCCGGCTGATGACCAAGAAGACGGTCACTTGGTCGCCAGAAGCTCGGGACAAAAACGAAGAGAAGATGGCGAGCTGAACTCGCCGCTACAAAAACCTTTCGGAAGCCTCGCGGCCATCTCTCCTTTGTAGAGGCGAGTTCAGCTCGCCATCCGTTGTTAAGTCGTCGTATAATTAATTCTAATGTATACATTTCAAAGAAAGCGGAATCACCTTGCGGCTGACTCTTACCGCGGGCGAAAGGCTTATTTCTTGACGCTTTGCACCCGCGAACGCAAGAGGGTATTTCAAGATACCGTGCTCGTGAACGCGCTGTTGGAGGTTTTGCGGAAAACGTGTTCGGATCATTTTTTCAATGTTTATGCCTACTGCTTCATGCCCGATCATTTGCACCTCATTCTCGCCGGCGAAAGCGATTCGGCGCAGGTGTCTCCGGTGGTGCAGGCGTTCAAGAGTTTGGCGGCCGCGGCAGGCCGCAAAATGGGCGTATTCGATTTGTGGCAGCAGGGATATTACGATCATGTGTTGCGTAGCGGAGAGTCCATGGATGCGGCCGCCGGGTATATTTTCATGAACCCCGTCCGGGCTGGGTTAGTTCGGCGTGCGGAGGAGTGGCCGTTTTCGGGGTCGTTTGCATTTGAGTGGAAGAGGGTTTTGCCAATTGGGCAATCGTTTGAGGCGCCGTGGAAAGGTCGACTGGCAGGGTGATCTGGAGACGTCGCGTCAGGGACGCCAATAGACGCAGGCCGGGCGCTAAGCAAAGTCAAAGTCAAAACCCGGACGCTAGAAAACCACAGGCATGCAGCACCCGGCCGATACGCGCATAAACAAGCCTATGGAATTAGTCCTTCGCGCCTCATCATCCTCTCAAGCTCGGGAAAGGCCGCTTCAATTCTTTGGTCGGGAAAGCGGATAGTTTGAAGTCCATCGATATTTGAGAAACTCTCTGTCCCGTCTTGCTCTAATAGCGCGACCTTCTTAAACCCGAGTTTCCCCTGGAATAGTCCCACCTCGTGGATTACGTTCTGTCTCGCGCGGAGAGTGCCCGTTGCAGTAGCGTCCTCACCGGTGACGACCAGCACCGCAAACGTGGAAGAATCCAAGAGACGCTCCAATACCTGGATTATCTGCTCTCCGCTGTGAGACACAGTCTCCCAAGCTTCAACGGAAACGCCCTTATCCTTCTCCAGCCAACGCTCGACCTTGGTCCAAAGCAGACTTCGGCCGTGGCCTAAAAATACTTTGTCGCGCTTTGCGGGTAGCTTGGGCGGAGTTCGGGGCGGTTCGGGCGGAGGCTTCGGCTCTTCTGTGTAGAAGTCCGGGTGTTTAGCGAGATCGTCCTTTAGAGCCGCAAGGACCCTCTCCCGCGCTTGCAGCTGGCCGTACAAAAATCCTGCCGATCATGAAAATTTCCGTCCTCTCGGGCGCTTCCGAATCGCCCAGCTTCTTCGAGAAGTCCCCACTGTCTCAGTTTCGCTTCGGCACGCTTGGACCAAAGTTCAAGTTGTTCAGAGAACATCGGAGAGCGATAGTGGCTCGAAAAAGCTTGTGCCTCATCAAGTAGCTTGCTCAGAGCGACGATCGCTTCTTCGACTGTCACCATGGCCGGAGATTCTAGCACGCGAAGAATGTGCGTCCCGCCCGGTTTTACCCAAAGTCGAACGGCAACGCCTCTCAGCAGGTTGAGCGCGGAACTAGTTGGATGCGCTTTCGAGGTTCCGGGCAAGCCAGCGCTGCCTAGAGGCGCGGAATCGAAGGCTCGCGGGTCGCCTTCGTGCCGGAGTTTCTTCACAAGAAAATTGAAGACCCCCCCGAACCGAGAGGTCGGCCACCCACGGTGCTTACGTTTGGCCGGGAATCGCGTCATTCAGTGCGAGGTGACTCATGCGTTCAAATCGGTTACCCATGGTGATTGCTTTGATCCTAGGTTCGATGAGTGCTGTAACTGTAGGGTCGCGGGCATCTCGTCCGTCGCAACAAACACCCCAGGCGCGGAAACCCGGGCTGAAAAAACTCGATGCATGGAGTGGCCGCTGGACCACGCAAGGCAAGCTGTATGACACGGCGTACAGCCACGCGGGGAGTATCACCATCACGATGACGTGTGGATGGTCCGCGTATAGCGGATACATGATTTGCGATCACCTCTTTAACGGCCCGGCGGGAAAGAGCAACGATCTTTCGGTCTACACCTACGACTCCGCGGACAACTCTTATAAATTCTATAGCGTGGACCAGACGGGCCCGCCGCGCAGCGTTCCGCTGACCATTGAGGGAGACATCTGGACCTACAACAGCGAGATGGAAAAAGACGGGAAGAAAATCCTCATAAGAACGATTAACGATTTCTCGAAGCCCGGCGTGGTTGCGTGGAATACCAAATTCTCGGCGGATGCCGGGGCGCATTGGACGCTCATGAATGAGGGCGTCGACACCAAGGTTCGCTAATGCGTGTGGTAGGCTCGCATTTATGCTTAGAAGCAAATGCGTTTCGAGTCTTTTCCTGATTTGCCTGTCGATGATGGTATGCACGCCAGCAGATTCCTCACGTTCGTTCGGAATGACAGGTGGGGGGATGGGTGGCGGGGTGTTCGCGCAGGTTAGCGCGGACTGGACCGAGGCGTTTCCGGCGCACCGCGTGGTGGGCAACGTGTACTACGTGGGGAGCAAAGGGCTGGCGTCGTACCTGATCACCACGCCGCAGGGGCACATCCTGATCAACAGCAGCCTGGAGAGTTCTGTGCCGCTGATCCGGGAGAGCGTGGAGAAGCTGGGGTTCCGGTTCGGCGACGTCAAGATCCTGCTGATCAGCCACGCGCATTGGGATCATTGCGCGGGAAGCGCGCGGGTGAAGGAGTTGACGGGGGCGAAGTACATGGTGATGGATGCCGATGTGCCGGCGATCGAATCCGGCGGGAAGACTGATTTTCAATACGGCAATTCGCCGGACACCTTCTACAAGCCGGCAAAAATAGATCGCGTGCTGCATGACGGGGAGGAAGTGAAGCTTGGCGGCGTGGTGCTGGTGGCACACAAGACTCCGGGGCACACGCGGGGCTGCACGACGTGGACGATGAAGGTGCCCGTTGGCGCGGGAGAGGGCGGCGGGAAGAGCCTCGACGTGGTGATCGTGGGCAGCCCCAACGTGAATCCCGGCTACAAGCTGGTGAACAACGCGGCGTATCCGCAGATTGCGCAAGACTACGAGGAGATGTTTCGCGTGTTGAAGTTGCTGCCGTGCGACGTGTTCCTGGGGGCGCACGGGAGTTATTACCGGATGGAGGAAAAGTTCGCGCGGGTGAAAGAAGGCGGAGCGAACCCGTTTGTGGATCCGGAGGGAGTTATGTGGCGGAGAGGGAGCAGGCGTTTCGCGCGGAGTGGAAGAAGCAGGGCGAGGCGCGGCAGTAGCGAGCCGAGGCAGAGAGAGCGAAGCGCAGAGAGATTCCTCTCTGCGCGGGCCGACCCTTCGCAGGAGCGAAGGGGGAAAAAGAATCGGCCCGCGCCGCTCGGAATGACGTGCTTGGAGAATACATAAGAGCGGGCACGACGTGTCGTGCCCCTACGAGATGGGATTCCACAAAAACGTGCGGGGAAAGCGCGGTGAGGAGCGCGCTTCCCCCTTGGGCCGGCGGCCCCCGACTTATTGGCCGACGGAATTCATGGTTTGTCCTTGCAGGTGGCCGTTGGGTGGAGCCTTGGTGGCGCCACTCAACGTTCCGGGAAGGAATGTGACGTTGCTGACGCCGACGTTCGAGCCATCGTTGAAGTCGAAATAGTAGTCGACGTTGCCGTTGGTGACGCTGACGTTGACGTTGCGATAGTGGACGTTGCCTTCGGGGACGCTTGCGCCTCCACCGCGGATAATGCCCACCGCGGCGCTGTCACCGTAAGACGGATCGGGACCATTGTGGTGCGGGTTGATGACGGTCAGATTGTTGAACGTGAGGCTCGCGCCGTTGGCGGCGTAGAAGCGGGCGTTGGCGCCGTCGCTGCCGCTTTGGTCGGTGGTGCAATCGTTGAATGTGATGGCGCCGGGGGCGTTGCGGGAATTGTTGTTGTTGGCCATGTAGCCGTAGCGGCCGTTGTGGTCGGAGTGGTTG
>JBGOVR010000114.1:0-15567 GCA_041478205.1 Candidatus Acidiferrum sp. | reverse complement strand
TTATCCCGAGCGTACACAAGGGAATGCTGCGCCCCAGTTAGCTACAAACCCAAACCTAAGCTACCAACCACGCGTCGACAACATGTCCTTCGGTTCCAACTGCCGCACATCGATCCCCGGCATGGCTTCGCCCAACTCTTCGCTGGCATCGAGCACCGCCTTCGCATCTTCAAAATGCGTCGTCGCTTTCACCATGGCCTTCGCGCGCGCCTCCGGATCGCTGGACTTAAATATCCCCGATCCCACGAAAACTGCTTCCGCGCCAAGCTTCCGCACCAGGGCCGCGTCCGCCGGCGTCGCAATTCCCCCCGCGGAAAAATTCGGCACCGGCAGCTTCCCCGCCTTCGCCACCTGACGAATCAAGTCCAGCGGCGCTCCCAGCTCCTTCGCCTCACGCATCAATTCGTCGTCGCGCATGGTCGTCAGCTTTTTCATCTGGCTCACGATGGTGCGCATGTGCCGCACAGCCTCGACCACGTTCCCAGAGCCCGCCTCGCCCTTGGTGCGAATCATGGCCGCGCCTTCCGCAATGCGTCGCAGCGCTTCTCCAAGATTGCGCGCGCCACACACAAACGGCACCCGGTAATCGTGCTTCCAGATGTGATTCTCTTCATCGGCCGGCGTCAGAACCTCGCTCTCATCGATAAAATCAACCTCCAGCGCCTGCAGCACCTCCGCCTCGGCAAAGTGTCCGATGCGCACCTTGGCCATCACCGGAATCGTAACCGTGGCCATGATCTCGCGAATCACTTTGATGGACGCCATGCGCGCCACGCCACCCTCTTTGCGAATGTCCGACGGCACCCGCTCCAAGGCCATCACCGCGCAAGCCCCGGCGTTCTCCGCGATCTTTGCCTGCTCGGCGTTGGTCACATCCATGATGACCCCGCCTTTGAGCATCTCCGCCAAACCAACCTTCACGCGCCACTCGTTTGCGCTGTTGTTTCCGCTGCCATTTGCCTTCTTCGCATCCATCTCGCTTCTCCTCTTCTTCAACTATTCGATGTTTCTCTAAACCGCCAAACTTTTCTTCTCCGCATGGCCCTTTTCGCCGTGCCCAAGGATCACGAACCTGCCTCTGCCTCTCGCCAAAACCTCTCCCACGGCATTTCGGATCTCACCCACGTGAAACAAGTTTCTTCCCTTCTGCTCCCGCTCAAATGCTTCGACCACGATCTCCTTCTCCACATCGATCGGCTTCAAATACTCCACCGTCAATTCCGCCGTCACCGCCCGCGCCTCCCGAAAGCGGCAGACCTTGCCCATGGCCTCATCCAGCAGCGTCGCGATAATCCCGCCGTGCGCCATTCCTCCGCCGCCCTGATACCGCTCGCCCAAAACGAACCGCCCCACAATCTTGCGATTCGTATTGTCCTGCTCGAACGTCAATTTCATGCCGCCATCATTCGCACCGCCGCAGCCAAAACATCTGTTCGTCGGCTTCGGCTCTAGCCTGATCGTGTCGCCCAAATTGCCCCCAGCCTCTATTTGCGTCGTTATTTCCTTATCTAGTTGCTTCCATGCTTTAAACCAGCGCCACCCGGCTACGTTCCGCCCGCCGCACGCCCCGCTGCCGCTTGCGCATTTCCACGCGCAGCAGTTCCGCGAGCGTCGCCACGCCGCGCGCAATTTGCTTCTCGTCCAGACTCGCGAAAGCCAGCCGCAAAGTGTTCGGCAGCGGCCCCTGCACGTAGAAATACCGCCCCGGAGCAAACAGCACGCCCCGCTCCTTCGCGTGAATCAGCAACTCGTTGGCATCGAACCCCGGAGGCAACTCCAGCCACAGGCACATCCCGCCTTCTGGCCGCGTCCACCGCGTATCTTCCGGCATGTGCTTGCGCAACGCCTCATCCAGCGCCAAAAGCCGCGAAGCGTAAACCTTGCGCATTTTCGCAACGTGTTTGGTGAATAACCCACGCCGCAAAAACTCCGCCAGCACCGCCTGCGCCAATTGATCGGTGTGCAGATCGGTGGTCTGCTTCACGATGCGCAGCCGCTCGATCGCCGCCGCCGGAGCCACGATCCATCCCACGCGCAGGCCCGGAAACGCCACTTTCGCGAAACTATCGATGTGAATGACGAGGTTTGAGCGGTCCAGTTGCTTCAGCGACGGTACGCGCTCTTCCCGTGCGTGCAGCCGCGCATAAATATGGTCCTCCACCACGGGAACCTGGTGACGTCCAGCAAGCTCCAGCACCTTGCGTCGAGAGGCCAGCGGCATCGAAGCGCCAGTCGGGTTCTGAAAATCAGGCGTTAACACGATCAACTTCACGCGATTCGCCGCCAGCGTCGCTTCCAATGCTTCCACATCGATCCCCAGCGACGTGCCCGGCTCCGCATGGGTCCGCACCGGCACCGCCAGGCAGCGCGCCCGCGACCCGCTAAAAATCGCCACCGCCCCCGGATACGTGGGATTCTCCAGAATCACCGAGTCGCCCTGTCGCACAAACGCTTTGCTGATCAGGTCGAGCGACTGCTGGCAGCCATCGGTGATCAGCAGGTTTTCATCCTTTGCGGCAATCCCCTCACGCCGCAGCATGTCGAGCAGCGCCTCTTTCAGGGGCGCGTACCCATCCGAAGGCCCCAGGTTCAAAACATCCGTCGCCTCTCGCCGCAGCACCGCGTTGACGCAGGTCTGCAACTCGTCGATGGGAAAAAACTCCTGCGCGGGCCGCGCCATCACAAACGACAGCGCATCTTCCGGAGCGCTGGCCGTCAGCCGGCTCAAAACTTCATCGCCGCGCTCGTCCGCAAACAGCAGCTCCCACCGAATCCCATTTCCGCCGTTCAAAACCGGCGGCGCCGGCGGCGTAATCTTCAGCCCGTTGCCGTTCCCCTGAATAAACGTTCCCCTGCCAACGTGACCTTGAATAAGCCCTTCGGACTCGAGTTCCGCGTAGGCGTTCGCCACCGTCGTCCGGTGTACGCCCAGCATGGTAGCCAGCTCGCGGCTTGCCGGAATTCGATCGCCCGGGCGCAGGTCACCTGCGTGGACTAACGCGCGCAGCTGATCTCGCAACTGCACATAAAGGGGAACGTGGCTTTCGGGCTGGAGATGTAGAGGAAGCATTGTCTCTCACCTTGAGCCAATTCTACACGCTATTGGCCTGGTGCAAGAGCCAATTTGTCTTTTATGGAGTGCGGCGGCGTTTATCCTGAGCCTCGAAGGGGCGCCGCTTTTGCGACACAAGCCTGGCCCAGCCGTAGCCCGGCTCCGCTAGCCCCAGGGTCCTAAATTTCTGTGTTTTTGCACCGGAACAGCTACCGGGGCGGCCGCAATCCCACCTGCCCCGTATTGTCGCCCTCAGCGAGGTCCCGCATGCACAGCTTCGTCCAATCGCTCCGGTCGCACTGATACAGTTGCTTCAGCGGCGGATCGCTCTCTTGAATCTCATACGATCCACCCTGCATATCCTCGGAATCATCGGACGAATCCGTCGCGATCGGACTTCCCTTCTTCGCCCGCACTCGAAACTGCCCGGAAGATGGCTCGTAGTTCGAGTAAGTAAAGCATCGGCCGATGCACGCCCGATCTGCGACATGCGCAATAAACTCGACCCGCCAGTCCGCGTCCGCAAAGATGGTGGGAATCACCCGCGTCCCATAAGGCAAAGCCGAGAGAACGCCCTCTGCATTCGACTCCAACCGGTTCAACGTCGCCGTGTCCTGATATAAGAATGAGAAAAACACCGCCGCAAGTGCCGCGAATCCCGCCAAATGCCACACCCGAGGCTTCAAACCACCCAGCACACACAATCCTAGAATCGCCGAGATCACGGTGAGGCGGGATACGAGCAGTCCGATCCAAGCGGCGTACATCGAAACCCGCAGGTTCTCCGGCAGCAGCGTCGTTGCGCAGAACGTGATCAGATACAGCTCGCCAGGCAATACCAGCGATCTCCAGGAAAAGCTGCCCTTTCGCTGGGCCAGCGCAACAACGAAGCAAGCGATCCCGAAGACCACCGCCACACCAGCGAGCGTCACGTAACGCTGGCCATACAGTGCCAACTGGTCCGCGCCATTCGACAGATAGAACGGAATGTCGCCCCAATCCACCCCCATGTACGCCCGCTTGTGCAGATACCACCTAAGCGCAACGAAGACGGAAGCCGCCCCCAGCGGCAGAAGCACTTTCCACCAACCGGGCACCACCCGCCGAATCGAACAATAGGCGATCGTGCCCGCAAGCCAGGCAAAGCCCAGCGGATGCGCAAGAATCACGAGGGGAGCAATCACCAATGCCGGAAGCCAATTCCCTGCCCATCCTCGCCACACCAGCGCCAGGCAAAAACACGCCAGGCCGATCGATACGTAGTAATTCATGAAACCCATGTTGAAGGAATAGCCGTAAGCCAGCATGGCGATGCCTGGTGCCAGGAACCACGGCGCGCGGCCGGTCACGGCACTCACGAAAGCAAACACGCCCCAGAAGAAGATCAGCACGCAGCCAGAAACGACGATTTTCTCGGCCGCCGCAAAGCCGAATACGTTCGCTACTCGAAAAAGCGAAATATCAAAGAGGACGTTGGTCCACTGTCGTGCGAGATACAGCCCAGGTGCTTGCCCGTGCGCGATCAATTGCGATAGCCACGCGTTATACACATGGCTGCCGAGGTCCCCGGCTTCAATGTGCCGGTGCCAGAGACAAGGTACGACCGCCAGCACCGACCAACCGAGCACGAGCCACGTTTTGTCACGCAAGAGCCGC
Source organism: Candidatus Acidiferrum sp. (assembly GCA_041478205.1). Taxonomy (GTDB): domain Bacteria; phylum Acidobacteriota; class Terriglobia; order Acidiferrales; family UBA7541; genus Acidiferrum. The sequence goes on along the minus strand of JBGOVR010000114.1, from coordinate 10,859 downwards.
AAACTAGCCGCGGCCGGGCTTCCTTGTTCCGTCGTCTCGGATCGCACTAGATGTGTCTCTTGATAAAGGATTTACCGTCCCGGCATTCTACTATTTCCATCCGCCTGGGACCTTGCCCTTCTTCTTCCCTTTCGTCCAGTAGCGGCGCCCGTGCGACCGTTCCAGAATAGTCTCAGTTGTTGACAGTTCCGAGGTGTGTCCTCAAGTGATGCGTTCGTTACCCAAAGCAATCTGGCTTTCCGCGGTCTTGCTGCTGGCGGGCTGCTCGGCCACCGTGTCCAATCCGTCCAACAACTCCCCGGCTCCCACAACTCCCGGTTCTATTTCCGTATCGGTTTCGCCTTCCTCCGCCAATATTCCCGCGGGAGATTCCTTCCAGTTCACCGCCACCGTTTCAGGCACCTCGAACTCAAGCGTCACCTGGGCCGTCAACGGCACCAGCGGCGGCTCGGCCGCCCTCGGCACCATCTCCGCGAGCGGCAACTACACCGCTCCGGCCTCCCTCCCGAATCCCAACACCGTCACCGTCAGCGCCACCAGTTCGGCCTCCGCTTCCGCGACCGCTTCCAGCGCCGTCACGCTCATGAACCCCACTCCTCTACTGACGGGCATAAACCCAGCCAGCATTGGCACCGGAAATTTCACCCTGGCCGTCACCGGCAGCAAATTCGTGACGGGCGCTCAGGTCCTCCTCGGAGCCACGCCGCTCGCCACAACATTTGTTTCCGCCACGCAGCTCACCGCAACGGGCAGCGTCTCGTCCGCAGGCAATTTCGCAATCAGCGTTCTCAACCCCGCCCCCGGCAGCAGCACCTCCAACGTCGTCGATCTTCAGGTGAACGGCTCCCAGCAAGCCTCCGGCTGCAGCCAAATGTCTCTCGGCCAAGGCGCCAGCTTGAACGCCTTCGTGCCCTTCTCCTCCAATAGTCCGTGGAACCAGGATATTTCTTCCGCGCCGCTCGACACCAACTCCACCGCCATCATCAATTTCATCGGCTCCAGCATCGGCCTCCACGCCGACTTCGGCGCCGGACAATTTCAAGGCTCGACCATCGGCATTCCCTACTCGGTCGTCGGCACCGGCCAATCGCTGCTCGACATCAACTTCACCCAGTCCGGCACGGAAAGCGATCCCGGCCCCATGCCCATCGCCGTCAACGACCCCATCGAAGGCTATCCCAATCCCGGCAACGGCGATCGCCACGTTCTCGTCCTCGACAACTCTAACTGCTTCCTCTACGAGCTTTACAGTTCCTTTCCCCAAACAAATTCCTGGAACGCCGGTTCCGCCGCCATCTGGGACCTTCTCTCCAACGAACAGCGTCCCTACACTTGGACTTCCGCCGACGCCGCCGGTTTGCCCATCTTCCCCGGCCTGGTTCGCTACGACGAAGTCGCCGCCGGAAAAATTCCGCACGCCATTCGCTTTACTCTGCAAAATAGTCGAGCCGCGTTCATCCCGCCCGCATCGCATTGGGCCGCAAACTCCAGCAACGCTCTAGCAGCCCCGATGGGCATGCGCCTGCGCCTGAAAGCCAACTTCAGTGTCTCGGGATTTTCCGCGGCCAATCAAGTCATTCTGAACGCATTCAAAAAATACGGAATGATCATGGCCGATAACGGCTCATCGATGTACATCAGCGGCGCCCCGGACGACCGTTGGGACAACAACGACCTTCACGCCCTTTCGCAGGTGCAAGCCCAAAATTTCGAAGTCCTCCAGATGACCCCGCTCTACACGCAGAGCAATGTACCCAGTGGAGCCGCGCCGCAAATCACCTCGTTCACCGCTAGTTCGAACTCGGTTGCTTCCGGCACCGCAGTCACGCTCTCCTGGCAAGTGACGGGCGCATCTTTGGTCGTCATCTCCCCGCAGATCGGCGCCGTCCGCGGATCAGGTGTCTCGGTCACACCAACCCAATCCACCACCTACACGCTCTACACCATCAACGCCTTCGGCAACACCACGGCCACCGCCAGCGTCACCGTCCACTAGTTCTACGTCCTCCGGCAGCCGCGCGAAGCGCCGCATTTCCCGCCGTGTGTTCAACGCTTGTAATTGGTCAGTTTCCGTGTGCCGCGTCTCTCGGGACCGATGCCGAGAGGCGCTGATGATCTGTTTACAGATGAGGTCAATTCTAGATGCCGCCTATCCTCGCAAAGTGATTTCCGGCCATTTGAAGATCAGGAATTCTTAGACTTACAGATCTCCGAGTTCGAGCGTTACGTCCGCGTTTTTCCAGGCGGCCTCAAATTCTCGCCGAACCCATTCCGCGTCGGAGGTCTTCTTCTGGGCCTCCAAACTCTTCAAGAGCCCAAACAGCGACCGAGGATTTCTGGGATATTGTTCCAGATCGGCGCGGAACACTGCTTCAGCCTGATCTGCGTGGCCGTTTAGCAACAGCGCGCCGCCGAGTGACTCCCGTACCGGATAAAACCATTCAGGTGGCTCGCCGTAATAAAGCCGGTCCTGGATTCGAACCGCATTCTCCCAGTACTCAATCGCGCGCTCGCGGTTGGCGTGCGCTGTGGCGATTTGAGCGTCTAGTATGTTTGCAGCCAGGTCCAGGAAGGCCTGCGCTTTGTTGGAAAACATACTAAACTCCAGGTCTGCAGGCGTCTCTCTTCGCGCTGCTTCCAGGGTTCTACGCTCAGTTTCTGCCATCTCAATCTGGCCCTTTGCGGCCGCGGCCGATCCGCGAGCGAAATGCCAGAATGCGGTGGTCATTGCCAGGTTTGGGTTTGGTGGGGGCAGCTTCAAGACTTCATCCCAACGATGAAACCGCACCAGCACGAATATTGGTGTGGGTATGTAAACCTCAGCTATTGGCATACCGGCAACCATGCCGCCCACGTGTGCAACCAATTCATCGGCTGCACGCTTCGCGTCAGTAAAGCTGCCTGCCATGCTAGAGGCGGCAGCAAGGAAGTGGAGGTTGTGGGCGTAGTACAGAATGTCGTACATACTGCCCGTTGTCCCGCTGTCCCGCAGATAGACACGGTCTATCTCAGCCCCCAGCGCATTGCTGCGCGCGGCAGCCGGGTAGTCGCCGACCCGCATGTAGGTGTGTGCGGGCATATGAACCAGATGGCCCGCCGCAGGCGCGAGCGTTTCCAAACGCCGGGCGCTGGCAAGAGCTCGCTCGGGGTGAGCCGAGGCCTCCACAGCGTGAATGTAATAGTGGTTCGCGCCAATATGATCTGGATCGCGTCGCAGCACCGATTCCAGCACAGCAACGATCTCGTCGGTATCTTCGGCTGGATGGCCGTCAAGGCCCCAAAACTTCCAGGGGCGTAGATCCATGAGGCTCTCCGCATAGAGCGTGGCGGCATCGAGGTCGTCTGGGTAGCGCTGCGATAACTCTCGCATCGCGTGGGCATACTCGGCGTCAAGTTTCCTCAAGTTGACCTTGGGGTCAGCGGAGTAACGCTTGGCCAACGCATGAATGTAGACGCGCTCGCTTTCCGTCCCGCCCGGGGCGAGCGACATCGCCTTCTGAACGGCTTCATACGCAACCTTCTCGTGCGGCGGATCTACGTCCAGATTGATGCATGGACCCGATGCCAACGCGACACCCCAAAAGGGCATCGCCGCGTGCGGATCCAGCTCTGCCGCTCGCTGGAATGCGCGTACAGCGTCTTCGTGGTTGAAAGCGAATACGAGCGTAAGTCCCTGATCGAAGAAGCGCTGCGCCTCGGGGCTCTTCGTGGAGATCGCGTGATGATGTTGGCCCAGACCCGCCACTAGAGTTGGAGGCTTTGACTGAGCGGCCATCGAACAGAGACTTACTAGAAGCAGAAATACCGGCACCGAGAAATTCATCGGGATCCTTCCAACGCTTCACGGGGGAACATTGAACTCCCGTGACATATATGCCCAAACCTGTTTGTATCACGGTATGCGTTCAGAGCATCCCGCTAAAATCATTCCTCTGAGGCCCAACTTCACAGTCCGAGGTTGGCTGAACATACAGCGTGCCAAGTGAGGTTTCCTCGTCGGGCGGTATAACGGGCTACGGATGTAATTGCAGTTCACACCCAGCACATTCCGGGAGGATTGTCGGCAATTCGGAAACTGACCCACTACCTAAGCGCCCACGCCGCTTGTTGCAGAGTCAGCATCTTTACTCGTACCGCAGGCAATCGATGGGATCGAGGTTGGCCGCCACGCTTGCCGGATAATAGCCGAAGAACAAGCCCACGCCGACGGAGATCGCGAAACCTATCGACACCCACAGATAAGACAGCGTTGCGGGAATCGACGGCACGAGCGTGCGCACCAATGTGGACACGCCGGACCCGATCAAAATGCCGATTGTGCCACCGACTACGGTGAGCACCACGGCTTCCAGCAGGAACTGCAAACGGATGTCCGCGCGGCGCGCGCCGATGGCCTTGCGCACGCCAATTTCCTGCGTGCGCTCGGTTACGGAGATGAGCATGATGTTCATCACCCCGATGCCGCCGACCAGCAAACCTATCGAGCTGATCACCGTCGTAAGGATCACCAGCGCGCCGGTGAGCTGATTCCACAGATTGCTCAGAAAGTCCGGCGAGCTCAGCTCGAAATCGTTGTCCTTCTCCGGCGGGACGCGGCGCAAACGGCGCATCGCCTGAACGACTTCGCCCTGCGCCAGCTCGACGTTCACATTCTTGGGGACCGTGAAGAGCATGATCAGTTCTTTGGCCTCCGGGTAGTTTTTCTTGAAGTTGCTTAGCGGGATGATGGCGAAGATATCCACTCCTGGACCGACGAACAAGCCTTGGTCGTGCTCGAAAACGCCGATGACCTCGTACGCGCCGCCGTTGATGCGCACCGTCTTGCCAACGGCGTCCGTACTCGGGAAGAGCGATTCGCTAATGGCCGCGCCCAGCACCACCACGGAACGCGCGTGTTCCTGGTCGAAGGCGCTGATGAAGCGGCCTTGCGCGATCGCAAACAACGGAATCGCCTCCGTGTATTCCGGCTCGGCGCCGCGCACGATCACTTTCTCCACGCTATGGTCCCCGCTGGTAATCAGATTGCTATCCCCAAAGAAAAAGCCGCGCGTGCCCACGGTGGTCACGTTCTGCACGTCAGGAGCGGCTTGGCGGACGAAGTCGGCATAGGTGTATTCAAGATATCGGCGCGTGCGGATGCGTTCCGGCATGCGCGACGGGTCCGTTCCCGGGGGAAATCGTGTAAGAAAATAAGTGCGCGAGCCCAGGGATTCCACTCTGTCCTGCACGAACTTGTTCAGGCCTTGAATGATGGCCGCCATGGAAATCACCGAGGACACCCCGATGACGATGCCAAGCACGGTCAAGGCCGAGCGCACCTTGGACGAGCGCAGCGTCTCCATGGCGGCGAAAAAATTCTCCCGGGCTTGCGCGAGCGTCATAATTGCCATCAGTCGGACCTCAAGGCCACCACCGGATCCAGTCGTGACGCACGCAATGCCGGATAAATTCCGAAGAATAGTCCAACCGCGGAACTCAGGAACACTCCCAACACCGCCACCCAGGTCTGTACCGACGCCGGGAACGGCGTAAACGTGCGCAGGGCCAGCGCCACCAGGAATCCCAGCGTGATGCCGGCGAGGCCCCCGGCAATGCACTGTATGACGCTTTCCACCATGAACTGCCGCAGGATGTCGCGCTGGGTCGCGCCCACGGCGCGCCGCACGCCAATCTCCCTGCGCCGAAGGGTTACGCTCACCAGCATGACGTTCATGATCACGATGCCGCCGATGACCACCGAGATGGCGCTCACCATAATGAACACCGCGAAAAATGCCGAGCTGATGCTGCGCCACAGGGCCATGTAACTTTCCTTGGTGCCGATGAAGAAATCATCGTCCATATTGCCTGCGAGATGGCGCCGCGAGCGCAAAATCAGATGGGCCTGGTCCTGCGCCTTTTCAAAGTTCTGCGTGCTTGTCTTGACGTTGATGGTGATGCTGGAATGAATCCCCTGAATACGAAGGAAAACGGGGAGTGGGATCATGACGAAGTTGTCTTGGTCCTGCCCGAGGACGCTGCCGATCTTTTCCATCACTCCTACCACCATGAATTCATCGTTGCCGACACGAATGGACCTCCCCAGCGGGTCCATGCCGAGAAACAGCTCCCGCACCAGCGTATCGCCGATCAAGCAAATGTTGGCCTTGTGTTCCGCTTCTGAGGGAGTGAAATAGCGGCCGAGTTCGACCGTTCGCGAATCAACATCCGCCATGTTTGCCGTTTGGCCGTAGAGGCTTACGTCCTGCAGCTCTTTGTCGCCGGATCGTGCCCGAACGCTGGTGCTGGCGCTGGCCCCAACTTCTCCGCAAGCGCTGCATCCTTCGGCAATGGCCTCCATGTCCTCGAGTTCAATTTTCTTGTACTTCAGCGCTTTGATGATGATGTTGAAGTCCGTCACCGCGAACGGCGTGCGCGCGATCTGGAACACGTTGGTGCCCAGGTTGGCGATCTTCTGCTCCACGTAAAGGTTAGCGCCTTGCACGATGGTCATCACCGTTATGAGTGTGGCCACACCCATCGTCAGCCCCAGCATGGTAAGCGAAGCGCGCAGCTTATGCCCGCGCAGGGCGCTGAAGCACTCGGCAAGATTGTCGCTGACAGCGAGCATGGCGTTAGAGAAGTTTGCTCCAGTTACCTTATCAAATCCTGCGAAACGTGAAGTGTTGACTTGCCGAAGACGCTGGAAGCATCTCTAAGAGAATACGAACGAAGGGTGGCGGGGGTTACGCTATTCGCTTCGTATTTGCTGCGACCGCGCCGCCATGGTTGATGTGACCATCGCAAAAATTAGGGCTAGTCATGCGCGTGTTTGGCCGCTCTTTTGCACAAATAAATTACTCGATTCTCCTTGACACCCACACTCTGGGAGAAGAGGATCATGTCGAGGTCTTGCCGTTTGAGGCGAGACACCCGCTTCCTAGTCCAAACGTAGTTTCTTTAGCGGCCAAGTTCCGCATCGAGCACTTCGAGGGCAGTACGTCCTCGATTCCCTTTTTATTCTCGCGCGCGGGGCAACCTCCTGTTCGACGTACAGGTCTACACACCCAAAACGCCAGCGGTTCCAGGCCGCATCATTCAAGTCGGACTCGCTTCGTGCGAGTCGGAATATCGAATTTCGCAAAAAGGAGAACTACCATGTCTGAAGGAAACAAAAATGTGGTCCGTCGTTTGTTCGAAGAAGTTTGGAACAAGGGCAATCTGCCGGTGACAGACGAGCTCTTTACCCCCAACTACGCTCACCATGACGCCTCGACGCCCGATGTTGGGCGAGGCCCCGAGAGTGAGAAGAAGAGAGCGACTCTCTACCGCGCTGCCTTCCCCGACCTTCGCTTGACGATCGAGGACATCATAGCCGAAGGCGAAACCGTGATGGCCCGTTGGTCTTGCCGGGGTACCCATAAAGGCGATCTCAGCGGGATTGCGCCAACGGGGAAGCAGATCAACATCTCCGGGGTAAGCATCGCCCGCTTCGCGAACGGCAAAATGGCGGAGGGCTGGGTCAACTGGGACGCTCTGGGCCTTATGCAGCAGCTCGGCGTCGTCCCGGAGCTCGGCAAAGCCAAAGCCGCCACAAGGTAGCCGTCCCGACTTACCCAAGAAAACCGGAAGGCCCGACCTCACATCGGGCCTTCTGTACGAAATTCCTCATTTCAATTGACGAGATTATCTTCTTCAACTCCGCCTTTCCGTTCTCGCGCCGGGGTGTAGAATCGACCAAGTGTTCGTCCGGAGACAGAGCCGCAGTCTGACAAGTGCCCGGCTCACAGAAGGCTCGATCTGATCGGCCGCCTACTCGCCCACTATAAGATCACCGCCGCGATCGGCGCGGGCGGCATGGGCGAGGTCTATCGCGCCGCCGACATCAAGCTCGGGCGCGCGGTGGCGCTAAAGGTTCTGCCGCCGGACATGGCGCGCGATCCCGAGCGTCTCGCGCGCTTCCGGCGCGAAGCGCGTTCCGTCGCCGCCCTCAATCACCCGCACATCGTTACGCTCCACTCGGTTGAGGAAGTCGATGGCGTCCACTTCCTCACGATGGAGCTGGTCGAGGGCCGGTCGCTCAATCGGCTCATTCCCAAAGACGGTCTCCCCGTCGATCGAGTCCTGGAAATCGCCACCGCGATCGCCGAGGCGCTGGCCGCCGCCCACGAGAAGGGCATCATCCATCGCGATCTGAAGCCCGCCAACGTGATGGTGACCGACGACGGTCGCGTCAAGGTGCTGGACTTCGGCCTCGCGAAGGAAACCCACACGGCCAACTCCAGCGACACCACGCTGACGTCGGCCGGATTCACTGAAATGGGCGTCGTCATGGGGACGCCGGCTTACATGTCGCCCGAACAAATCACCGGCCGCGCGATCGACCATCGAACGGACATCTTCTCGTTGGGCACGATGTTGTACGAGATGACGACGGGCCAGCGGCCCTTCCAAGGGCAGTCCTCGGTAGAGCTGGCCTCCGCGATCCTGCGCGACACACCGCGGCCGCTCAGCGAGCTGCGGGCCGAACTGCCAGAGGGTCTGGAGCGTGTGATCCAGCGGTGTCTGGAGAAGAACGCCGCGGACCGTTTTCCGTCGGCGCGGGACCTCCGCGACGGACTGCACGGCGTGACCACCGCGATGGTGGCCGACTCGGGCGCTGCCCGCGCCGAGGAGGGGTTCTGGGTCGCCGTGCTGCCGTTCGAGTACAGCGGTGCCAACGCAGAGCTCACGGCCCTTGCTGAGGGGTTGAGCGAGGACATCGTGACGGGTCTGTCCCGTTTCTCCTATCTCCGAGTCATCTCGCGCAGTTCCACGTTGCGATACGCCCACGAGGCCGTCGACGTCCGCGCCGTCGGCAAGGAACTCGGCGCGCGCTATGTGATGAAAGGGAGCCTTCACCAGGCGGGGTCCACGCTGCGCATCGCGGTACAGCTCGTCGACGCGAGGTCCGGTGCCCATCTCTGGGCCGAGAATTACGATCGTACTTTTCGGCCCGAAGAGATCTTCGCACTGCAAGATGAGGTCGTCCCCAGGATCGTCTCCACTGTCGCTGACACCTACGGCGTTCTGCCGCACACCATGAGTGAAGCTCTTCGCAACCGGGATTCCGAACGACTAACCCCATACGAGGCAGTGCTCCGCAGCTTCGCGCACTTCCCGCGCCTCTCCGCTGAAGAGCACGCTGCAGCGAGGACCGGCTTGGAACGCGCCGTCCAGCAAGCGCCGGGTTACGCCGATGGCTGGGCCATGCTTTCGATGCTAGTCAGGGAAGAGTACACCCATGGGTTCAACGCCAGGCCTGATCCCCTCGGACGTGCTCTCTCGGCTGCGCGGCGCGCCGTCGAGGCCGCGCCGTCGAATCACCTCGCCTATCATGCTCTGGCCTCGGCCCAATTCTTCCGGCGGGAGTTCCAGGCCTTCCGGAACTCCGCGGAACGCGCCATCGCACTCAACCCCATGGACGGATTCACTGCCGCCTATATGGGTTTCCTGATCGCCTATGCCGGCGACTGGGAGCGCGGCTGCGCGCTGGTGGCGCAGGCTAGGCAGCTCAACCCTCATCATCCCGGATGGTATTGGTTTCCGTCCTTCTTCGACGCTTACCGCAAGTGCGACTACCACGGTGCGCTGGACTTCGCCCTTAAGATCAACATGCCCGGCTTCTGGCGCACGAACCTCGCTTTCGCAACGGCCTATGGGCAGCTCGGCGAACGAGAGGCGGCGTGCAGCGCCGTGCGGGAGCTGCTTGCCCTGAGACCGGACTTCGCGGTGGTTGCACGCGAGGAGCTCGGGAAGTGGTGGGATCCGGAACTCGTCGAGCATCTGATCGACGGTCTGCGCAAGGCCGGTCTGGAGATTGCCCCGGGACTATCCTGATTGCTGCAAATACTGGGAATTCCGGCGAATGCGAAAAACTGCGGGGACTATCTCGAGACTTGGCTCTCGCCCAGACGCTTCAGGCGGTCACGCAGTCGCCGTTGCAACGGCGTCGGTGTGTTGGGATTAAACGCCACGAGGTACCACAACGGCTGGCTGCGATCTCTGCTTAGCCAGGTCAAAGTGGTCGGATCGGCGTTGGGATGCCGGGCGACATTTTCGCGGATCGCTCCGTACGGATGCTTGGCTAGCTTGTTCAGCGTCTTTGCGTTGGCTCGCGGGTGCTCGCTGATGAGACGCAGCAAATAAAAATCTTCTGGGGGAGCCTGCTTCACCAGCTTCTCCAGCATTTCCGGCTTGGCGTCTGCGCTAAGTACCAACCCGATCTTTTCGTCCCACGCCGTGTTGATCTGGTTCAGATCCCGCGTACGCGCGTGGATCAGCTCTTCCAGAGTCCGGCGTTCCTGCTGCATTCGGGCAATCGGCAGTTCCGTGCCCTCCAGCGAATCGAGCACGCGCAGCAAGTGCTGCCGCTCACCGAACACAATTTGTGTGGTGCGCGTGGTCGCGCCTTTTTCCTTCTCTTTGTGTTGCACCAGGTCGGAACGTCGCATTTTCTGATTACTCCAGCGCAATCCCTTCCCAAGCCCGTCGGGACTGTGCTCGCCAGCGCGCTGCGTGGTTCGCTTGGACCAACGGCGTGAAACACGCTCCGGTGGCCAATGCAAATTATGTTATGCGTGCCGCGTGAGGTAAAGTTACGTGCGTGTCGGGTGTGCCCGATGTGCAACCGTCTGCGGCCCATGTTTGCGCGGCGCCATTCCTGAGGACCTGAATTGATGTCTGCTTTTGACGAACACAAGGACGAATTGGAGCATTACGAACAAATGTTCGGCCGCGAGCGGGGCCGCCTGGCGGTGTCCCTGGATCGCTTGACCAATGCCCTGGTCTTGGTCGGGCAGCACGGCGTGTATTGCACCAGCCAGCGGAATCCGACGGTT
>JBGOVR010000183.1:0-8427 GCA_041478205.1 Candidatus Acidiferrum sp. | reverse complement strand
GCTTGGTGTTTGGGGCTGCAATGGCAATCACGAAATTTACGCCAAAGCCGAAGATCTCGCCGAGCAGCTCTTCGCTCAGGCCGGCATGAAGCTGCTTCGTCACGAAAACGCGCAACTCGCGTTTCGCGGCGCGAAGTTCAACTTAATCGGCGTGGATTACCAGCGCGAGCGCACGTCCAGCGGCCACAAGCAGCAAATGCTGCCGTATCTCGAGCCGCTCGTCCGCCGCGACATGCCGAACATTCTGCTTTCGCACAACCCGAACACATTCAATCGCGCCGCCGAGCTCGGCATCGAGCTGTCGCTCGCCGGCCATACCCATGGCGGCCAAATCCAGGTTGAAATCCTGGACCATCGGCTGAGCCCCGCGCGCTTCATCACCGACTACATCGCCGGCCTCTACCAGCGCCCGCTTCAAGCGGGAGTTCCGGAGCTGGCTCTTGCGGCATCGAGCTCCTCCGGGCATCGAACCGCCAAGCTCTACGTCAATCGCGGCCTTGGCACGGTCGGCGCGCCGGTCCGTCTCGGCGTTCCTCCGGAAATTTCTCTTCTCGTTCTCCGTCGCGCCTAACCCCTGATTCTTACTTTGTTGTTTCGTCCCATTCCTGCTCGCCGCGATGCAGCAACGCGGCGCGGTCTTCTTCCAGAATCCAGCGCTGCTTCACCAGTTCATCCACTGCGCGGCCATAGCGGCTGAGGTAGTCTTCGCGGCCGGCGTAGCGCTCCGCAATGGACTTGCGCGGATCACTTGTCTTCTGGCGTTCGGCTGCCGTTTTTGGGAATGGCAGATAGGACGCCTCGAAGGACACGCGCTGCTCAGGCGCGCCAATTGAGGGATCGCGCAGGTTCCAAGCGGCGTACGTTGCAAGGGGAACCGTTATCTCCGGCAGGCGCACGCCGTCGCGCTCGTTTCCATCGGCATCGACTTGCGGAACCAGCACTGGGAAAGGCGCGCCGATCTTTGGCGGTTGGATGCTCAGAATTCCGTCGCGCCAGCTCGGCCCGAAGTCGAGACGAGAGGCTTCATTCGCTTCGTAGGGTTTGTTCACGTTCGGAATCGCCGGAAACGCGTATTCCCGCAATGGCACGAGCGTTCCATCGGCGATCTTCGGATAGTTGCTGTCCGGCGGTGCAGTGTTGCTGCGAACCCAAGCGTCCATGTTGGCGATCATGGCGCGCCAGAAGTACTTGACCGGAAGCGGCGATTGCGGTTTTTGCCCGAGCAGATCACCTTCGCCCTTGGCGGGCAGAAAGGGCACCGAAAAGTGCTGCAGTCCGGTGAAGTGGTAGATGCGCACGTTGGGCGAGACCGGCGCATCACGTTTCCCGTCAGCGGTAACGTGAATCAACGATGCGGCGCGCCCCCAATACTCGTACGAGGTGTTGGAAAGAAAGATTAGGGGCACCACTTTGCCGGCCACGGCGCGGTCGAGCAGTCCTCCTTTGTCTCCCGTGGCGGGGTCCGTCTCGGGCTGATCGGTAAAGGGAAATACGTCGGTGGGGAAGAAGACCGACGAAGTTGGTTGCGCGTCTCGCGAAGGCTGAGCGAAACGGTAGTTGAAGCTGCCGCGGCCCGCTCCTGCAACATGCGCAAGAACTCCATCGAGCGCGATTTTTCCGTCCTCGTCGGCGTTGAAGCCCTGATAGAGGAAGTCGCGCAGAAAGCGCCCGTTCTGCGAGATGCCTTCACCGTAGACGCGCGTTGCGGGCGCGATGGCGTCGGCAGCGTGCTTCGCGTACGAGGCAAAGTCCCTCACTGCTGCGAACCCGGCTCCGGCTATAACCGGATCGGCCGCGACGTAGACGTATTCGTAGATCTTTCCTGGCTGGAAGCCTCCATTCAGATGAATGTGCCGGTCGCTGGGCGTAAGCTTGCCGTCCACCAGGTGCGCGAACTGCCACTCGGAGCGGGGAATCGCCGTGCGCTTCGCATTGCGCGAGTCGCGGATGGTGAGTACGTTGCGTGGGTCGTCCGGCGCCGCCACCGCGTATTCGGTCCCTCCAATGCTGCCAAGAATCAGGTGCCCGAGGGGAATTTCTTCCATCACCTTCGACGGCATCAGATCTCCGCGCAGCAGGCCGGTGATGGTCTTGCCGTTCTCTTTCGCGATGGGCGCATAAAAGCTCAACGCATCCTGACCGGCTGCGTCCCACTGCCAACCAAGGGCTGCGACGGTGTAGCCGTTGCGCAGCAGCCACGCATCCCCAGCGTCGTTCGCAAGATTCCAATCGCCGCCGTCGACGAGCCCAACAATCCGGCTCCGCCCGCGGTTCGGCACCTCCAGCAGCAGGGAACCGTTGCTTTTCTTCGGGTCCTTCGGGCGGATGGCGATGAAGTCCGAGGAAAACTCGACCTCGCCATCTTTAAGGTTCACCGCGTTGTCGAGATCGACGATGCTGCGGTTGTGCGCATTGGCCACCGCAACGGAGAAGTACACCCGCCCAGTGATGCGCTCGTAGGCCCCAGCATCGCCGAACGCCTTACCGTTGAGAACATCGTTGCGCGAAGCGATCTCCACGCGAACGACCTTGGCGTTGAGCAGCGAAACGCTTGAGATCAGACACAGCACCAGCGGGCCAACGATTCGTAGTGCGCGCATCCGCGGAGCATAGCACACGCGATTCGACGCAACCCAGCGCCGCCGTCGCCGTTGAGCTGGCTGCGTGGCGTGCGTTGACTTGCCTTACTGCGCGTCTTAACCTATAGGCTGCACCCCACCCATGATCGGCCAAACCGTCTCCCACTACCGCGTTATCGACAAACTAGGCGGTGGCGGCATGGGCGTTGTCTATTCCGCACGCGATACCGTGCTGGATCGCAGCGTCGCTCTCAAGTTCCTGCCGCCGGATTCCACCAGGGACCCGCAGACACTCGAGCGCTTCTTGCGCGAAGCACGCGCCGCCGCCGCGCTCAACCATCCGAACATTTGCACCATCCACGAGATCGCGGAGTTCGATGGACAGCCTTTCATCGTCATGGAATTGATGGAAGGACAGACCTTGAAGCACCTGATCGCGGGTAGATCTCTGCCGGTCGACCGCATCCTGGAATTAAGCATTCAGATCGCCGATGCCTTGCATGCCGCGCACACCCGGGGCATCACCCATCGGGACATCAAACCGGCCAACATTTTCGTAACCAAGTCGGGGCAGGCCAAAGTTCTCGATTTCGGACTTGCCAAGCTGGCGGCCGCCCGCCATCCCGGCGTCGAGACCGCCGGTGCTTCCGCCACCGCTCGGGGTACGACGGTCCTTAACGATAATTTGACCAGCCCGGGAACCGCCATGGGCACCATCGCCTACATGTCCCCGGAACAAGCTCGCGGCGAAGAGTTGGACGCGCGCGCCGACCTGTTTTCGTTTGGTGTAGTGCTTTACGAGATGGCCACTGGTAAGCAGGCCTTCGAAGGCAACACCTCGGCGGTAGTCTTCGACGGGATTTTGCACGGAACGCCAAGTTCTCCCATCAGTTTGAATCCCGAAGTGCCCGTTCCGCTGGAAAGCATCATCAATAAATCCCTCGAAAAAGACCGCGATTTTCGCTACCAATCCGCTGCGGAAATGCGATCGGACCTCAAGCGCCTAAAACGCGATCGCGACTCCGGAGGCCGCGCGACGGCTGCAAAGGGAACACCCGCCGCTTCGAAATCTGCTCCTGCGCACGAAGAAAAATCCGTCGCGGTCCTGTACTTTGAAAATTTGAGCAGTGCCAAAGAGGACGAATACTTCCGTGATGGAATGACGGAAGACATCATCACCGAGCTCGCCAACATCCGGGACCTGAAAGTTTTCCCTCGCCCGGCCATGCTGGCCTATCGCGATAAGTCCGTCACCGCTCCCCAAGTCGGCCAGGAGCTAAAAGCTTCCTATGTTCTCGGCGGCAGCCTGCGCCGCGCCGGCAATCGCTTGCGGATCACCGCGCAACTGGTGGAGACGCGCAGCGGCCATACCCTGTGGGCCCAGCGCTACGACCGCGAGATGGCCGGCGTCTTCGAGGTCCAGGACGAAATTGCTCGCAGCATTGCCCAGGCTTTTCGCATTAATCTTTCCCCACAAGAAGAAAGAAAAATCGCCAGCAAGCCCACGGAAAATTCTCTGGCGTACGACTATTTCCTCCGTGGACGCAGCTACACCCGCCGCGAGAGCCTCGACTTCGCTCTGCAAATGTTCGAGCAAGCCGTGAAGCTAGATCCTTCCTTTGCTTTGGCTCACGCGGGGGTCGCCAATGCTTGCGGCCTTTATTCCGAATACCACGGCGGCGATCACAAATGGATTGAGCGGGGAGAGGCCGCGTGCCAGCGTGCCCTCGATTTGGATCCGCAGCTCGCCGAAGCCCTAGTGGGTCGCGCCCGTATCTTCTACGCGCAGCAAAAACACGAAGAGGCCATCCGCTATGCGCTCCAGGCGATCGCACGCAAGCCCGATTGCGAAGGTGCGTATAACGTTCTCGGGCGCGCTTATTTTGCTTCGGGCCGCTTCCAGGAAGCTGCGGACTTAATCGAGCGCGCCATTGAAGCGAACGGCGACGACTATAACGTTTACATCCCCTACACAAATGCCCTGGACCGCCTGGGAAAGAACGATAAGGCTCGCCGCTTCCGGGAGATGGAAGTGCTTATCCTGGAACGCCAACTGGAGACGGTTCCTGAAGATGTGCGCGCGCGTATCTTACTCGCCGCCGACTACGCGAATCTCGGAAGAACAGAGGATTCCGTCCGCCATTTGGAAATGGCGCTGGCGCTGCGCCCCAACGACTCCAACGTTCTCTATAACGCGGCCTGCGCCTACGGTGTGCTTGGGCGCAAGGCCGAAGCCTTGGCCACGATTCGCCGCGCGCGGGAAGCGGGCTATTCCAATACCGATTGGCCCAGGCAAGATCCCGATCTGGCCAGCATTCACGACGATCCCGAATTCAAAGCCCTCTTTCCCGCCTCAAATACTGGTTCCACCTGATCGCCGCGGAACTTGCATCGATTCTCATCGCATCTGGACTAACCACCCACGCTGGTTCAATATCAGTGTTCCCGGAACCCCACTGGGCGGGTGCCTCCCATGGATGAAATCACCAAACTCAACCGCATCGCTCGCGAGCTAAACGACAACCTTGAGGCGCAGGACACCTCCGATACCGAGCGCCTCGACCGCTGGCTCGCAACGCTCATCGCCTACGCCGCCAGCGATCTGCTTCTCGTCGAGGGCACGCCTCCCTGCATGCGCGTCGATGGCGAAGTCCGCAGGATCGAGACCGGCAATCTCGACGGCCCGGATATCGAGGCCGCTGTCCTCCCCGCTCTCACGCATCACGCGTTGCGCATTTATCGCGAAAACTTCATCGCGGATTCTTCCTATCGCATCCCGGGACTCGGCCGTTTTCGCATCAACCTCCATCGCGAACGGGGCCGCGCCGCCGCCGCCATCCGCGCCTTGCCCGCTAAGGTGCCTGCTCTGCGCGACCTCAATCTCCCACCCTCGGTGGAATCTCTCGCTCATTTGCCGCGCGGGCTGGTGCTCATCGGCGGCCCCGCGGGCGCGGGCAAATCCACCACGCTCGCCGCCTTGATCAACGACATCAATCACCGCGAAGCTCGCCACATCGTGCTCATCGAGGACCCCATCGAGTACGAGCATCACCACCTGCGCAGCGTCATCGAGCAAGTCGAAATCGGCACCGACGCGCCCGATTTTCCCACCGCGCTCCGCGCCGCTCTGCGCCAAGCGCCAGACATCATCGTCGTCGGCGAAATGCGCGACACGGAAACCATGCGCATCGCCGTGGCCGCCGCCGAGACCGGCCACCTGGTCCTCTCCACCCTGCACACCACTGACGTTGCCTCCACCATCGCGCGCATCACCGATGCATTTCCCGGCGAGTCCCAAAACTCTATCCGCCAAGAACTCGCCATGGCCCTCGCCGCCGTCCACACGCAAATCCTGCTGCCGAAAAAAGGCGGCGGCCGCATTCCCGCCGCGGAGCTTCTCATGGTCGGCTATGGCGCCCGCCACCACATCCGCCGCAACGCGCTCCAGCATCTCCATCAAGAAATCACCATGACCAAAAAGAAAGGCTCCTTTAGTCTCGAAGATTCCCTCGTCACCCTGGTCCGCAACGGCCACATCGAGCGCGAAGACGCCCTGGTCTGCGCCATTCACCCCGACGACCTCGACATCCTCCTCAAATCGCCTCCCGCCAAGGCCTCCGCCGCCCACGCCTAGTGTCGCCCTCCGTCGTTCGTGTCCCCGCGCGATCTACTTGGTCGCCGCTGTGCGCCTCCGTTACGTAGCCGGCGTGCTTTAGCGCGCCGAACCCTCTTCAGCTAAGCTTGCGACGCGACGCGCTGCAAATCCGCTTGGCGCGGCTGCACGCGTTTCTTCCCGGCCAATTTCCGCCGCGAAACACCTGCGGTAATCGGATGTTCCGCCAACACCCGGATAAACTCTTGCAGGTAAGCCGGCGCACGTTGGTCCCGCAATTGCGCCACCGACCACGTCCGACGATATCCCCGCGCCGTCAGCGGCAACCCAATCACCGCACCCGAAGCGAGTTGCGGCGCCACCGCCCACCGCGCCATCGCCGCCACGCCCAAGCCGCCTTTCACCATCTCGATGATCGCCTCCGTCAGCGTCACTTCCTGGATTCGCCGCGGCCACACTCCCGCCGGCGCTAAAATCTCGTTCAAGAGCGTGCTTTCTTCCTTCGGCGGGTAAATGAAGACATTTTCCCCGGCAAAGTCCTCGGGCTCCGCGCACTTCTTGCCCGCCAGGCGATGCCCCGGCGCGACGATCACCACCATCTCGTCTTCGAACAGCGGCGTGTAGCGAATCTTGCGATTCCGGATCGGCGTGCAGGCAATCGCCAAGTCCAGTTTCCCCGAGAGCAGCGCCCCAAACGGATCGTCCGTGGCCTCCACCACCAACTGGAATTCCACCGCCGGAAACTTTCGCTGAAAAAGCTTCAGCCGCTCCGGCAGCCAGTGGTACACCGTGTAGCATTGCGTGGAAAGCCGGATCAACCCTTGCCCGGCGCCGCCGCGCTTTTGAATTTCTTTCTGCGCGCCTTCGAGTTCCGCCAGCACCGTCCGCGCGGATTGCAGCAGCCGTTCTCCCGCCGGCGTCAGCGTCATCTTGCGGTTCTTGCGCTCGAAGAGCGGCACGCCCAATTGCTCCTCGGCATCGCGCAGCTGATGGCTCAGCGCCGATTGCGTCAGGTGCAGGCAATTCCCGGCGCGCGTGACGCTTCCGGTTTCGGCAATCGCCGCGACCAGCCTCAAGTGTCGTATCTCTAGGTTCACGGTTTCTTCCCCTTTGTACAGGCATGAACGCTTCTCATCTAAAAGATGAAATCAATCAATTTGATTCATCCCTCTGCGAATCATACCATCAACCATGTTGGACGTTGCGGCGATCTTGCGGAATCGTCCAGGCGGTTTTGACGAGCCTTTGCGGATAGATTCCTTTCGCCGGTGAGGCTATTTTCGAGCCATGAACCATCACGTTGCCCAATCCGGATCAAACCTTCCGCCAAGCTCGGAAGCTCGTCCTTGGCAGGCGAGGGTGTGTGGCGCTCTGGCACCGGCGCAACGCTCTGGCCGCGTCCGGCGAGCGCTTGTCCTGCTGGCCTTGCTGCTCGTGCCAGCTCCCAATCGCGCGCGTTCCGGCGTGGTCCGGGTCCCCTTCCGCACCGTGCAATCCATGATTCTTGTGCAAGGCAGTGTGAACGGCCGCCCGGTCACCTTCTTGCTGGACACCGGCGCCGACCGCACCATCATCAGTGTCAAGAAGTACGGCGATTTGGAATTTCAGTTGCACCACGTCCAGCGCAGCCTCAATGGCCCCGGCATGACCGGGGAATCGGTGCGCCTGCCTGTGGACCTCACGCTTGCCAACCGCCTCTGGGTGGGGCAGCGCGTCGCGGTGATGAATTTGGAGGATCTACAGAAAATCCTTGGGATCACGTTTGACGGCTTGCTTGGCGAAGACATCCTTCGCGAATTCCGCTCTATCCGCATCGACTACCACGCCCACGTCATCGAGCTCGAAGAATAGCTCTGCATCCCCTAGACCTCCATGCCCGAGGCTCACGGGGCCTGTTATGAATCCTCCGAAATCCACGTGTTTGCATTTAACCCGCGCATGAGCTACGTTTCCGGCGAGTGGATCAAAGCCTACCCCGACTTTAGGAAAGCGAGCGAACGACCCAAACGATGCGCGCGAAAAATCTCCCCCTAGGTTTGTTCCTCGCTCTTTTCGCAAACGCCGCGCCAACCTTCCCGCAAGACCAGCCCGTCCCGCGGCCCGGTGTGAAAGAAGTGCAAGTCCCGATGACCGCCTTGCAGCCGTCCGCCACTTTCGACCTTGGCGGCAGTCCCGATTGGCTGGCTATTTCCGGCGACGCCGTCTGGGTCGCCAATTCAAAGTTCAAGGCCGTGC
>JBGOVR010000149.1:0-10460 GCA_041478205.1 Candidatus Acidiferrum sp. | reverse complement strand
GAAGGTCGAAACCACGTACACGGCAGAAAACCGCGAAGTCCTTTCGCTTAAAGAGCAGATCAAGCTCATTCTCGAAACTAGCCATACGATTGGCAACCAAGCGGACGGACTCGCAAAGGCGCTGAGGGGTGATTCTCAACTGCTTGGCCGCTGGGGTGAACTCGCCTTGGAGCGCATTCTCGAAGCAGCGGGCCTGACCGAGGGCAGAGAATATATCTCGCAAGGACGCGGACTGGCCCTTAAGAGCGAATCCGGTGGAGCTCAAAGGCCGGACATCATCGTAAACCTTCCAGAGCACCGGACCATGATCATTGATTCAAAGGTTCCTCTTGCATCCTATGAGCGACTGATTGCAGCGAGCGACGAACCGGAAAGAACCATCTTCGCTGACCAGTTTGTGCGGGAATTCAAAGGACACATCGATGACCTTGCCGACAAACGCTACCAGGAGAACGAAAAACTACAAGCGCACGACTGCGTCCTAATGTTTATCCCGATCGAAGGCGCGCTGGCCGCCGCACTAACCAGAGAGCCCGAGCTTTTCGTCTATGCATGGGACCGCCACGTCGTGATTGTTGGTCCCCCGACACTGCTCATGACGATGCGCACGGTCGCCTCGATTTGGCGCTATGAATTGCAAGGTCAAAATGCGCAGGACATCGCCCGCCTAGCCGGTGACCTGTGCGACAAGGTTAGCGCCAGTCTCACCGACCTAAATGGCGTTGCCGAGAAGATCGCAGGTGCGTTGAGCGCTCACAACGAAGCGGTGAAGCGACTTTCGACAGGTAAGGGCAATGCTCTCTCTATTGGGGACCGCATTCGCAATCTGGGTGTGAAGACCAAGAAACCGATGCCATCGATGCTCGTAGACGGTATTTCGATTGGGGCGCCGACCGAAGATTCCGAAGGAAGTATTTCCTCGGAGACTGATAAGGAACTATAGCAATGCCTGCACCACCAATCATTCGCCGCATTTCCTCACTCAAGGAACTTGGGGTCTTCCACAATTACGCGCCCACGAACGACGTGCCAGACTTTCAACAGCAGAACCTCATATATGGTTTTAACCGCTCCGGCAAAACAACGCTGTCTCGCGTCTTCGCCAGCCTCGAAGCGGGTGCTCTGCGCCCGGAGCTTCCCGGCGGCGGCCAATTTGAAGTCGAACTCACCGACGGCACCGTAATTAAGACCACCAGCGCCCTAGATGCGCTGAAAGGCCGCTTACTCGTCTTCAACGTAGATTTCATCGAAGACAATCTCCGCTGGAAAGACGGCACCGCCAATCCTGTCTTCTACTTGGGCAAAGCCCAGGCGGAACTAGTCGAGAAGCTGAAGAAAACGGAAGCCGATATCGCAGCACTTGACCCCACGCGAACGGAAGCTGCCAAGGACCACACGCGCAACGAAAACGCTTTTACGGAGCACAAACGCGACGCCGCGCGACTAATCGCTGAGCAGCTAGGCCTCGGCCGTAGGTACGACGCGACCAACCTCGCCGCCGACTACCGTCAGCCTTCCTATGACGACAACCTCAAGCTCACCGATACGCAGCGCCAACAACTCCGGGCTATCATCAATCAGGATGCGCCCTTGCCGAAGCGCGCCCTTCTCGATGCACCGTCATTCGACTTGGCGACGTTGATCCGTGACATCCGGCAACTACTCGACACGACCCTCGGCGCCGTCGCCCTGCAGGAACTCCGACACCACGAAACCATGCTCAAATGGGTCAAGGAGGGCGTAGATTACCATCACGACCACTCCCTTTCCTCGTGCCTCTTCTGCGGCAACCAGCTTACGCCTGAACGCATGGCCGCCGTGAGGCAGGCCATTGACGACAGGTTTGAACAGCTAACCCGCAGCATTGCCGCCGCCAAGCAGAGGGCCGAACAATTCCGCAACAGTCTCAGCCCCATGAACACAGCCTTACCGTCCGTCAACGACATATCCAAAGACCTTCAGCCCAACTTCACCACTGCCGCCAACAATCTGCGGACGTTCCTCACCACTGGTGCAGAAATTGTCGCTGTCCTTCTCCCCCTCTTAGAGAAGAAAGCCGCCGCGCCCAACGTCCGCTTTGATCCGCGTGACCTCCCCACCGCAGCGGATGCCGCGCAGTGGGACGCCGCAGCGACAAAGCATGTCGTCGAACTTAATGCGGTGATTGAAGCGCACAACTCTGCCCACGACCAATTCAGCCAGACGCAGGAATCCGCCCGCAGGAAGCTAAAGGAGCATTTCCTAGCAGACCGTCAGACCGACTATCGCACATTGGAAGCCGGTGCCACCTCAGCCAAGTCCGCGTTGGACGCAGTGGAAGTACGGCATCACGCCCTGACGCAGGAGGATGAACAAATCAGGCAGGACATGCGCCAGCATGGCCCGGCAGCCGAAATCATCAACCGGAGAATTCACAGCTACCTTGGGCACAAGGAGCTGCGAATAGCCACGCTGGAGAACGGCTACGAGATTCGCCGTAACGGCAATCCCGTAACCGGCTCCCTCAGCGAAAGTGAAAAGACCGCCATCGCCCTGTGCTACTTCCTGTCCACGCTCGAAGCCGAGGGCCGACAATTGAAAAATCTGATTGTGATCGTCGACGATCCTATATCCAGCCTTGACACCAAGGCGCTCCACTACGCCTTCAGCCTCATCAGCCGCGCCCTGGGTGGAGCAGGCCAGCTAATCATCCTCACCCACAACCTTCAGTTCATGAACGAAGTGAAGAAGTGGTTGAAAAACAAGGTTGAGAAGGGGACGGCGACACTCCTCTTCCTCGATCCTGTGCAGGACGCTCATACAGACGCCCGTGCGTCTTCCATCAAGACTATGCCGGCCCTAATCCGAGAGTATGAGTCCGAGTATCAGTATCTGTTCCACCTGGTGCTGCAATTTGCGCAGTCGGCCGATGCCCACACCGACTATTTCTATCTAATGCCGAACGCCCTTCGAAAGCTCCTGGACATTTTCCTTGCCTTCAAGGTGCCAGGCTCGGCAGGGCTTAGCAACAAAGTCGATAACATCGCCATCGCCGCCAGTGAACACGGCCTCGACCCCGCCCGCATCCGTGCGCTCGACCGCCTTGTCCAGCTCGAGTCTCATGCCGACAACCTCGATGACCTGGTGACACTTTCCTCTCTGACCATTGAGGAGACCAAGGACGCTGCCGACGCGCTGCTGACGCTCATGGAAACACTCGATAAATCCCATTACGACGGGCTCTGTCGCCTCTCCCACTGATAGTTGGTATCGAGGTAATCTGTAACATGCCGCCGAAAGCTGAAACCCTCTCAAAGTCCATTTTTGCAAGTATCGCAAATGGCAAGAAGCTTCTCGAGACCTGACGCCGTCGGTGCTGGCGGAATTGTACGTGGCTCTCGAACTTGATTTGGTTCCAGGGCAACTATGCAACCATCCCCCCATTTTCAAACTGCCTCGGACTTCAAGCGCGCAGTTCAACACGCTCCACTTGGTTAGAGGTCAGAAACACGACAAGCCCGAGCTGCGCTCCGGTCGCCGCTAGGTAGTCACGGACTTGCCCACGATAGATCTCGATCTGGCCCGGCGTGGGATCGACATCGCTCTTCCAGTCGATGACGACTTCGACGCGTCCTCTCTCGTCCGGAGCGACCGCGTCGGCGATACCAGCAGTGAGAGACATTTTGTGACCGGACTGGACGCCCGCATAAACCCGGAACTCAGGCTGAACGCGCGGGCGAAGTGCGGCAACATCCGGAAGCTGAAGCGCACGATGGACGGTGGACGCCATCTCCCTGCTTGAGAGACCCGTGGCGGCATCTTCG
Organism: Candidatus Acidiferrum sp.; assembly: GCA_041478205.1. Lineage (GTDB taxonomy): Bacteria > Acidobacteriota > Terriglobia > Acidiferrales > UBA7541 > Acidiferrum. The sequence goes on along the minus strand of JBGOVR010000149.1, from coordinate 6,657 downwards.
GCGTCTGCCAGCCCCAGTTGCGCGAGGAGTTCGGCGGCTCGTGCTTGGAGCGCGGCCACACCCTCGTCTGTCTCTTTCGTGAGCACCTCTTCTAATAGCTTATGCAAAATGAGCCCACGCTCGCGCCCACCCTGGATCGCTTTTCTTTCATCGTTCTCCCTCGGGAAGCGTTCCAGAGGGGCCTCTGGCCCCACGAATATCTCCTCGGTGGTCTCTGCGGGATTCTCTGGTCCCTCGTGTCGGCTTGGTTGGTGCCATACGATTAGACGCTCCGAAGCTGCGATGATCGCTGCTTCGCGTTCCCAGGTCGCGAGATCCTGGACATTGACAATGCTTTCGGCGGGGCGGGCCAGCGACCCGTTGAAGTTTGTCAGATCAATGAGAGGAAGCGCATTGATGTCGAGTGTTACAAGGCTGAGCCAGTCGCCGGGGATTCGTTCAGTCTGCCGCGGCAGAAGGAGGAGATCGCGCGCACGGGTAAGCGCAACGTACCAAAGCCGCACGCGCTCGCGGCGCTGCGCTTCCTTCTCTGTCTGAGCGACGGTGTCATAATCAAGGCTCGGAAAATCAAAAACCCTGAAGTGCACGGTGTCGTCAAGACGCCTGTAAAGAAAATGAGTGTCTGACCAGAGCGAAGTCGTTGAGTTGATAGGGATGACGATCGGCCATTCGAGCCCCTTGGCCGAGTGGATCGTGATGAGAGACACCGCGTTCGCTTCAGCGTCTGGGCGTCCCTCAGTCTGAGCGTCCTCATCTGCCCAACGCTCCCATAATGCGCGGGCAAAATCAGCGATGCCGCGCGCGGCATATGCCCGTGCCATTTCCAATACAAGTTCGACGTTAGCGAGCGTCCGCTCGGCTCCACGGGAATGGCGCGCAGTGAGAATTGGTCGAACTTGAAGTTCCTCCACCGCCTCGGCAAGGAGCTGGTAAGGAGTTGTGCGGCGGGCTTTCCTGGCTAGATTTTGCAAGGCCAGCATGGTTTGCTTTAGAACCGGATTATTGATGCGGCTCGGATCTGTCCAGAGGTGAAGTCGTTCTGTGGTCCCAGTCGCGTTTTGCAGCGAGGCGATTTCATCGGCTATCTCTTCCTCTGTAAGTCCAACCAGCGGCCCACGCAATAACGCACCGAGCGCAAACGTGTCGCGACGGTCGGCAATCGCTCTCGCTACCGCTATCAGGTCTTGGACCTCCTGGCGACGGAAGAAGCCTTTGCCCGCTTGAGTCGCGATCGGAATCTCACGCGCTTCGAGTGCGCGTTCGTAAATCCAGAGGCTGGTACCGGTCGGAGCGAGGAGCGCGATGTCGCCCGCGCGCGCGGGACGGAATCTGTGCAAGTCGTTGTCCCAAACCGGGTAGGCACCGATGAGACGCCGCAGGATAGCCGCGACAATTCCTGCTTCCTGGTGACGAACTAAATCAACTACTAAATCACCCCTAGGGCTCCGTTGTTGGTCACCGAGCGCAATCTCAAAGGCGGCGACGCTCGGCTCGCTGCCGCGCTCGCGCACGGGAGTCAAAGCCGTAAACCCCGGCTGCCCCTGAGATCGATCCAGCATGCTGGAGAAATGGGAATTGAGGAAATCCAGGATAGGCGCTTGCGAGCGAAAATTAGCTGTGATTTCGAGGATCGTGCCAGGATCGCGGGCTGCGAGAACCTGCCTGGCGGCGATGTAGGTGTCCACGTCGGCACCACGAAAGCGGTAAATCGCCTGTTTCGGATCGCCGACGAGAAAGAGGGCTCCGGGGCGGATTGAGCGTTCCAGCCAAGGTAATCCCGCATCTCCATCGCCAGCAAGTCGCCATATGATTTCGGCCTGTAGTGGGTCGGTATCCTGGAACTCATCGACCAAGATGCGCGGAAAGCGGCGCGCGAGAGCCTGACGCACAGGCTCGTTGCACTTGAGAAGGTCGCGCGCGTGATGGAGCAGGTCGTCGAAATCGAGCAATGCGGCTTTGCGCTTGTAATCACGATAGAGATTTTTCAGGGCATCGAACTCGACGACGAAGCGCTGAAACGCCAATGCGCCTAGATTGGCGCAGAAATCTTGGTAGGCCGCACCGCAAGCCAGATAAATGCTCTCGCCTGTGGCGCTCAGTTGGTCTCCGTGGGCGGCGCCACGGCCTACGCCCTTAGCCGCTTCTTTCCACTTCCCTTTGCGGCCCCATTGTTTGAACGCGGTTTCGTCCTTCTTGCACGCTATGGGAGGTGTGTGAAACAGGAGTTCGGCGATGCGGCGTCCGGTGAGCGATCCGGAGGCTGCTGCTCGCGCCAGAGTTGCCACCCGCGCGAGGTCTTCGATGAGGTCGCCGGTACTCGGCTCCACGACCCCGCAGCCGTTGTACCAGGTTGCAAATTCGCTGATCACCTCCGCAAGCCGTGTAAACGTCGATGGGCGGACGGTTGCGGCGGGCGCATCTGCCGTGCGGTGAAGTTTGAGAAATTGAGCAGTCTTGCTGATCAGTTCAAGCGTTTCATCCGGCGCCTTCACGAGTAGCTCGGTGAAAAAATCCTCCTCACCGCCTGCGTCGGCAATGGGCGGAATGCGCCCTAATCCTTCAGCACCTCGGTCGCGTCCGAAGCGGGCCGAGAGCCAAGCCTCCATCAGATCCTGATAGACGATCTGAGCGGCAGCCGGATCGATAATCGCTGCTCCCGGATCGAGACCCGTCTCCACGGGATAGGGCTTCACCAACTGCTGGCAGAAACCGTGAATCGTCGTGCAGGTGATCTCGTCAAGTGCGCGCGCGCCGCTTTCAAGATTCTCATGTTGCGCGGTCGTGAGTCCCTGCGGTAGAGCTTCGCGCAACTCAACCGGAACCTCACCTCCAAGGAGCAATTGTACGAATCGCTCGATGCGCTCAAGCAGTTCCGAGGCCGCGGCTTCCGTAAAGGTTATCGCAACGATTTCCTTGGGATGAACTCCGGTGCCGATGAGCAGCGAAACGCGCCCCGCCATGAGAGCGGTCTTGCCGCTGCCTGCGCCGGCCTCCACGAGGAGAGTGCGATCGTAGTCGGTCAGCGCAGCGAGGCGCGCCGGAGCGTCGGGAAGACGAGCTGGTGCGGGTGTGTCAGCCATCTCAGGGCTCTCCCCAAAGTGGCGCGAGCGCAGCGAGTTCTTGCGCGACGAGAGGCATCATCGTGGCGAGATATATTTCCTTGGCACCGCCCGGCAACGCGAACGCCAAATCATACCAAGACTCATCGGCAGCAGGGCCAGGAAGCGCTTTCCCGCTCGCAAATGAGGCGGCAGCGATCGCGAGATAACGGGTGAGTTTTTCAAGAGTAGCTTCCGGGTTTTCTAACTGTAGACCTTGACCATCCTTCCGAGCGTAAAGTAGCTGCGCCTCGACCTGCGGTCGCTCCGCCAGGAGCACCGTGACCGCGTAGGCATAGAGACAGCGCTGAAGTTCCGCACCTCCCTTGAGCTGCGGAGGTCTACCTCTGAGTCTGCCTGATTTATAGTCAGTGACCCGTGCGCGGGTTCGGTCGCCAGCTAGATCAAGACGATCGATCGAACCGCCAATGCGAATCCCGGTACCCGGAATATTGACAGGCATTCTGGGGTCCCAGGGGAGCGCGTTGCGGGCTTCTTCGCTAAGGGAATCAGCCCTGCGGTCACCGCCAAAAGGAATCTCCGCCCAACTCAGTTGGTTGGAGAGCGGGTCGTCGCGGTACGAAAGAGCGGTCCCGGCCAATTGAACCGCCTCTGCGCGTTTGCGTTGCCACACAGCTGGTGGTGGCACAGGCCGTGCCTCCTCCCAACGGGCAGATACTCTGTCGCTGGCCGCCTCGATCGCGCGAGCCATCGCTGCGCTCGAAGCCCTCGCGAAGCCGCCTGGTCGAGCAATCTCGAGTTGGGACACCACATCTTCGAGGATCTCGTGCAATAGATTGCCGAATGCCAGCGCATCCAGGGTGAGCGGCTCGTCGGTCTCTTCGGGCTCCGACCAACCAAAGCCGTACGTCCATAAATACCCCAGCGGATCGCGGAGCAACTTCACCAGAGACGAGGCCGACTGGCGTCGATCAAGCGCGCGAAGCAGAAGCGGATGATTTGCTCGGATCAAGCCGTCGTGACGTGTGATTGCCGCGCGATGCCAGTCAATCCAAGTGAGCTGCGCTCCGCGAGCGAGCGGTAGTGCTGCGAACTCCGTCGCCCGTGCAAGAAGCCGGTCAGTCGCGCTCGCGGCGTGCTCTGGTTCCCGGCTTTGCGCCAGATAGATCTCTGTTAGGTTGCGCGGGTACAGCGGCGAGACACCGTTAAGGCGCCCCTCGCTGTCGCGTCGTGCCCGCGAGCAGACAAGTTCATTGGTCGTCATATCCGAAATAGTCCGGAAGTCCCGTCGATCAGCCTGATGCACAGGCAATGGATCGAGGCGCGCAGCGGTTATGACGTGGTCCGGTAGTAACGGGTCTTCGCCGGCTCGCCGCGGCCAAGACCGAGATGTGAGTCCAACGAGCCATGTGAAGGGCCGCGGGACAGCGGCAATTGCCGACGCCGGTGCCCAAAGTATCGCTGCCTCCGGTTCCAGATGGTCATCAACTCGGAGGCCAGCGAGTATCACGTCGAGGGCGGCTGGAGGACCTTCAGCGAGCGCTTGCCGCCAGATGGAAAGCGCCTGCGATGAAAGCAGGAGTTCGCCAATCGGTCCCGCCGAGTCGAGCCCCTTGTTAACTGTCTCGACAATTTCGCGGAGCAAGGGTCGATGATCCTTACCGTCCGAGAAACTCTCAGGCGCAAGCGCTGCGATGGTGCGCAGCCAGCGTGATGCGTCAAGTAACGGCGCGTCCTCCGGAAGCAAGCGCCACCAGTCGCTTGGGAGAGCCGCGAAGCGTGGATTTTGAGTGCGTAGGAGCGCTACGAGACGGGTAACACGCGTGCGCGAGAAACCGCGCAACAATACCTCGGCAAGTGCGGCGGCAAGCTGACCTTCGGCGGTTGTAAGCGCTCCACGCGCATGGACAAAATGAATCGGCAGATTAGCAGCCTTTGCCAACGCAAGCATGTGATCGTCCCAGGCCTCGGGCGAGGCGGCCGTGATCGCAATTTCCTGAGGCGATGCGCCCTGGACAAGATGCCGACGTGCCCAACGCAGAGCTTCCAATATCTCGTGTCGAGGGCTCGCGCAAGAGAATGCGCTGACGGTCGGACGCTGTGGTGGAGTCCTTTCCACTGCGATTCCGGTCGATGAAATCCAGTCCGGCACGCGTCTTGCCTCGGCCATCCAGACGACCTGGGTGCTTTGGACCATCACAGACAACAGGGGTCGCCAAATCGGCGACATCTCGGTACGTCCATGAATTTCGATTCGGCCAAAAATCGCGGACGCATGGCCGGCGTGCTTCGACGCCGCCGTGATGAGATCGCGGGGCCTGAGTTGGTACTTGGGCAGGCGAGCTAGTACCTCCCTCTCAAGGATAGCGAGGGAAGAAAGCCGCCCTTTTGCAGTGGGGTCGGTGACGGATTCAGACTCCTCTGCGAGGTTCACGCCTGCCGTCCATGCCTTGCTCAAAGATGCGGCAGCCGCGCGCTGGAAACCGGGGAGCGTCTTGATCGTGTCAAGCTCGCCCATCGGCGCTGCAACCGCAGCCCCGACTGCCGCATTGAGGTCATCTGGATCGATCGGCCGTAGAAATCCTCCAGCTAGACGGGCGGCCAGTTGTTCGATCGTGAACATCTGAAGTCCCTGTTCCGCATTTAGTGCGGCGCGGGTTCGGTAGGTTCGCAAAGCATGGCGATTATGGACAACGAGGGTCTTGCGCATGATGGTCCTGCCGTGAACCGACAACTGAAGATTAAGGATTTATTCTTTCCATCAACTGCTGTAAGAGGAACTAACTCAAAAAGCTTGTTCTCTCAATCCAAAATGTCTTGGGGGCCTTAACAGTTTATAGCCCTTTTCCGGTCTCGGTGCCAGTGGAAGGCGCGTGACAGACCCGGCAGGATGCATCGAGCGCCGCTGCGATAAGGACAAGGACTTCGGCAAGATAGATGACACATTGCCAGCGAGGAATCGTGGCCATTCGCCGATGGCGTCATTTCTCATCTCATTCGTTGGCTTCTGGTATTCGTCTGGGTTGAAGTCGCTCATTGAGGCCGTCACCAACTGCAAGTCGAGGATGTGCCTTGCGAGAGGCACGCGGTAGGCATTGGGAGCCATTTGTTCTTCTTTAGTTGCACCCACTCCTCAAATGTCCTCGTAGAGAAACACGTCCGCGATCCGCTTCTCAAAGACGCGGGCAATCTTGAATGCCAGCCGAAGGTTGGGGTGAAAGCGGCCCTTTTCAATGGAGTTGATCGTCTGGCGTGTTACGCCCACCTGGGTGGCGAGCTTTGCCTGGGACCATTCCCGCTCCGCGCGTAGCACACGCAACCGAGTTTTGAATAGCGGCATGAGATCCCGTTACAGACCCGTGCGGAAATTTGGGGCCAACTTGGGGCCAAAACTAGGGCCTTTTAGGCCCCAATCTGGGGTTCTCGGGAGGCAAGGGCAACAGACTCAACAGGACTTTTGGTAGGGGCGGTGGGGATCGAATTTGCGGTAAATCTCATAAGTCCCGCTGATTCTGTTGCCCTTGTCTCCTCTTTACCCCCGAAAATGCAGCCTAAAGACCGAGTTTTGTGGCCCAGTTGTGGCCACTGTCAGAGTCAG
>JBGOVR010000213.1:0-6241 GCA_041478205.1 Candidatus Acidiferrum sp. | reverse complement strand
GGATAGGAAATTCCGAGGAGGGCGGGCTCCGGCAACGGTTGCAAAGACACCGCTCGAAACCACGGCACGCGCAGCCCCGCATCGCGAAACACCTCGCGCGTGCGTAGCTTGCTCCGGCAGGCCTCCACCGCGGCCGGGTGGTTGTGCTGCAGCCCAAGACCTCGCCCGACATACGCCGCGGCAACAGCAGGTCTGTCACCAAGAGCGACAATGCCATCCACGCTCTCGCCGCCCCGAAGTGCTTCCAAAACCGCGTAAGCGGCGCCCTCGGGCGATTCGAAATGCACCGGAATCGCGCGATCGCCCCACGGATCATCGAGCTGGTGACATCGGTCCGTGACAAAACGCAGATCGACGCCAAGTTTCGCAGCCGCCTCGTCGAAACTCCGCGTCTGGTATCCCAGCTTGCTCGCGAAAAGCAAAAGCCGTTTGCGTTGTGTAGCCATCTGAAAAAATCTGAAAAGAATCGCCGCCGGTCCTTTTAGACGAACCCGTCGGCCGTAACGACCGGCTCGCTCACTTTCTTGGCGACACTGCCGATCGAAACCAACTGATCGTGCGTCGGTTCGGCACAGCAATACCACGGCTCGCTCAGAAACGGCACCGGTACGCGGGATGTTTTTCTCACGTGCAGGTCTGGAGCGGCAATCCCTGCGATTTCATGAGCGACCTTCCAAATCCTTTCGAACGCCGCGGACCGCGTCTCTTTGTTTCGATCGCTCTCCGCGGCAATCGCTTGGACCGTTTCACTTAATTCGTCCAGCCGCGGGTCCACATTCTTCCAGGGATAGACCAGCGACTTCGCATCGAACGCACCAACCATGCGCCGCACTTCGTCCAATTCGAGTAACCGTGAGCCTTCTGGAATAAGAAGCCGAATGCCCAGCTGGATTGGCGCGACATTCTCAACAAGCTCTTCCGTCTCCAGAACGCGCAGGAGATCCAGATAACCCGCCATCGTCGTCCACGGCGTGAGCGGCACGAACGTGGGATGCAGCGTCATGCCGAGAGAACGGAAGGTTCGCGCGACATGGAGAAAATCCTCGCGCGTGTGTCCCTTGTCGAGCAGCACGAGAATCTTGTCGTCGACGGATTCCACGGCGCTGATCACAAACAAGCAACCCGTATCGCGGAGCCGCGGCACATGTTCTTGGTACTTGCGGAGATGTTCGATCTTAATGGTCACATCGTAGGTGACACGCGGAAACTCGCGGTGAAACGCCTCGACAAGTTCCATCGCGTGGCGAATGCCATTGAAAAAGTCCGGGTCGCCAAAGGAAATATGCTGCGCGCCGGCCGCCACCTGCCGGCGAATATCCTCGAGCACAACTTCGCGGCTCACGATCCGAAAGACACCTTTGTACACCGGCACGATCGGGCAATGCCGGCAAACATGTTTGCAGCCGCGGCTGGCTTCCGTGGAGCCGACGACACGGTAGCCATCGCCCGGAATCACCAAGTGCGCGTATTTCTCCAGCGCCGGCATCCCCGAGCGGTCAGGCACTTCGAACGCCAGCCGCTCGAGCGACACAAGAGGCTCGAGTTGGGTACCGGAAACGTCACCGTCCGCAGCGCTAAGACGATCCACTAGGTGAACCAAGCCATTTTCGAATTCACCGCCGAGAATGGTCGCAACCCCAAGTGTCCGCAAGTACTCCGCATTCATCGGCGCATAAAGGCCATAGCAACAGATATGCGCTCCAGGATTTTGCTCCCGCAGCAAAGGAATAAGCTGCGCCGCAAGCCGGGTAGCCGTATGCATCGGCAGGTAAATGGCAATCAGACCCGTGTCGCGGATCGCCGACTCATCAAGAGACTGCCGCGTCAGATCGAAACACGTCACGCCGTGCCCGCGCTTGCGCAGCCACGCCGCAGGCGACACCAGCCCAAACGGCTGCCGCCCCAATTCGTAAGTCGAGATCAAGACGATGTTCATTAGCCTACAAGTATAGCTGTCCGGCGCTCGATTCCGTTTTCGGTTATCATAGAAGTCCGCTTCTGCTGCATCCAGCGAAAGGACAGTCAGAATGGCCATTTCCGCAGGCAATTCCTTCGGCACGCGCGACAAACTCAACGTCGGCGCCCAAACCTTTGACGTGCACCGCCTCGAGCCTCTCGAAAAGCAGGGCATCAGCAATCTTGCCAAGCTGCCCTTTTCCCTCCGCATTTTGCTCGAAAATCTTCTGCGCTGCGAGGACAACCGCTTCGTTCATGCCGCCGACATTCGCACGCTGGCCGGCTGGACTCCCGGCACCCCGCAAAAAGAAATCGCCTTCATGCCCGCGCGCGTCCTGCTGCAAGACTTCACCGGCGTGCCTGCGGTCGTCGATTTCGCCACCATGCGCGAGGCCATGAAGCGCATGGGCGGCAACCCCAAGCGCATCAACCCGATGTTCCCCGCCGAGCTGGTCATCGACCATTCCGTGCAAGTCGATAACTTCGGCAGCGCCAGTGCCTTCGGCTTAAACGCCGAACTGGAATTTCAGCGCAACGTCGAGCGTTACGCATTTTTACGCTGGGGCCAGACCGCCTTCCAGAATTTCAAAGTCGTGCCGCCGGACACGGGTATCTGCCACCAGGTCAACCTCGAATATCTTGCCCGCGTTGTGTGCGTCATGCCCTCAGGCAATAGGTTTGAGGCCTATCCCGATTCCGTTGTGGGCACTGATTCTCACACCACCATGGTCAACGCACTCGGCGTCTTTGGCTGGGGCGTCGGCGGCATCGAAGCCGAGGCCGCCATGTTGGGCCAGCCGTCTTCGATGCTCATTCCGGAAGTGGTGGGTTTCCGCCTCCACGGCAAGCTCAGCGAAGGCGCCACGGCGACAGACCTTGTTCTCACCGTCACCGAAATGCTCCGCAAGAAGGGCGTCGTCGGCAAATTCGTCGAGTTCTACGGCACGGGCCTCTCCACCTTGAGCGTTCCCGACCGCGCCACCATCGCCAACATGGCCCCCGAATATGGCGCGACCATGGGCTTCTTTCCCGTCGACTCCGAGACCCTCGCTTATCTCAGCTTCACCGGCCGCTCCCACGAACAGATCGCGCTCGTTGAAGCCTATTGCAAAGAGCAGATACTTTTCCGCACCGACAGCACACCGGAACCGGCCTTCAGCGACAAGCTGGAACTCGATCTCTCCACCGTGGAACCCACTGTCGCCGGCCCGAAGCGCCCGCAAGATCGCGTCCCGCTGCGCCAGGCGAAGTCCTCCTTCACGAAAGTCGTCGAGGGGCAGCCGGATAAACACGTTCAAGTTCGCAACAACGGCGACTCTTTTGATTTTTCCAGCGGCGCTGTAGTCATCGCCGCCATCACCAGCTGTACCAACACCTCGAATCCTTCGCTGATGCTCGGCGCTGGCCTGCTGGCGAAAAAAGCGGTTGAGCGCGGCCTGCAAATCAAACCGTGGGTAAAAACGAGTCTCGCTCCCGGCTCGAAGGTGGTCACGGACTACCTCGCCGCTTCCGGACTGAATGTGTATCTCGACAAACTGAAATTCAATCTGGTCGGCTACGGCTGTACCACTTGCATCGGCAACAGCGGACCGCTTCCCGAAGCCATCGGCGCGGCGATCAAAGACAACAATCTCGTCGCCGTAGCCGTGCTCAGCGGCAATCGCAATTTTGAGGGGCGCATTCATCCGCTCGTCCGCGCGAATTACCTGGCCTCGCCGCCACTCGTAGTCGCGTATGCTCTGGCCGGCCGCATGGACATCGACCTCACCACCGAAGCGCTCGGCACGGACAAAGCGGGCAAGCCCGTGTTCCTGCGCGATATTTGGCCGACACCGCAGGAAATCGAATCGACCGTGCGCGCATCGGTCACAACTAGCATGTACCTGAAACAATACGGTGAAGTGTACGAAGGCGACGCGCATTGGAAGTCCATGAAAGTTCCCGACGGCGACCTCTACCAGTGGGACCCCAAATCGACCTACATCAAGTTGCCGCCGTATTTCGAAAACATGCCCAAGACGCCGCCGGCGCTGGTCGACATTCATAGCGCGCGCGTCCTCGCCATTCTTGGCGACAGCGTAACCACGGATCACATCTCTCCGGCAGGCTCGATCCCCGCGGATTCGCCGGCCGGCAAATACCTGATCGCCAACGGCGTGAAGGCCCATGAATTCAACTCTTACGGTGCGCGCCGCGGAAATCACGAAGTTATGGTGCGCGGAACCTTCGCGAATATTCGGCTCCGCAATCAGCTCGCTCCCGGCACTGAAGGGGGCTGGACGCACTATCTCCCCGGCGACGAAAAAATGACCATTTACGACGCTGCCGTGAAATACCGCGAAGCAGGCGTGCCGCTGGTGGTCATCGCCGGCAAGGAATATGGCTCGGGCTCTTCACGCGATTGGGCCGCCAAAGGAACCCGCTTGCTCGGTGTCCGCGCCGTCATTGCGGAAAGCTATGAGCGCATCCACCGCAGCAATCTGATCGGCATGGGCGTTCTCCCTCTGCAGTTCAAGCCGGGAGAAAACCGCGAATCGCTCGCATTGACAGGTCACGAGGTCTTCTCGATCGAAGGCGTTGCCTCGCTGGCCCCCGGCAAAGCGATCGCCGTGCGCGCCAAGTCGGACGACGGCAAAGAAAAACAATTCTCGGCCCTCGCGCGCATCGACACTCCCGAAGAAGTCTTGTACTACCACCACGGCGGCATTCTGCAGTACGTCCTTCGCCAAATGTTGTAAGCTCTACCGGCGAAAGGGCACCCATGCTCAAGCAAAACTTCTGTGCGCTGTTGCTCGCGCTCTCGACCGCCGTCTGCGGTCTCGCTCAAGAATCACATCCAGCTTCCCCCGTTACTGTCGTCCGCGCCGGAAAGTTGATCGACGTCGACGCTGGCCACGTCTTGACGAATCAATTGATCTTGATCCGCGACGGCAAAATCGAATCGCTCGGCGACAAGCTCGCGATTCCGCCCGGTGCAACGGTAATCGATCTTTCCAAGATGACTGTTCTGCCCGGACTCATCGACTGCCACACGCACCTGGCCGACGGGTCGCAGGAAGCCAACAGTGACCCCGTTTATCAGCTCAAAAGGACGGCCTCACAGGTGGTTCTTGAGTCAGTACCGAACGCTCGCGTGTTCCTGGAATCAGGTTTCACGACCGTGCGCGATGTGGGGGTCTATCGTGCGCTGAACGACATCGCGCTGCGAGACGCCATCAATCTCGGCTACATCGCTGGCCCACGCATGTACGTTGCGGGAGCGTACATCACCATCACCGGCGGCGCCGGCGCGATGACCGGCTTCGCTCCCGATATCACGCTTCCGTGGGATCTGCGCTACGGTGAAGCCAACAGCCCGTGGGAAGTGCGCCAAAAAGTGCGGCAGCTTGCGCACGACGGCGTGGATCACATCAAAGTCCTGTCCACCGGCGCGGTGCTGACGCACGGCAGCAATCCGAACTCGGTTGAATTCACGCCCGAAGAGCTGCAGGCCGCCGTCGACGAGGCTAAACACTTTGGTCTTCGCGTGGAAGCTCATGCGCACGCGCCCGAAGGAATCAAGAATGCCATTCGCGCCGGCGTCGCTTCCGTCGAACACGCCACGCTCATCGACGACGAAGGGATCGCACTCGCGAAGGAGCACGCCACCTACCTCGATATGGATATTTACGACGAAGAGTGCATCCAGGAAGACGGCAAGAACGGCAAGAGGCCTGCCGATTTTCTCGAGCACGACCGCAAGCTGGGTGAAGCGCATCGCCAGAATTTCACAAAGGCGGTTCGCGCGGGCTTGAAGATGTCCTTCGGCACCGACGCTGGCGTTTGCCCGTACGACGTGAGTGTGAAGCAGTTTGCTTTCATGGTCAGATACGGTATGACGCCGATGCAGGCGATTCAGTCGGCTACCAGCAGCGCCGCGGATTTACTCGGAAAATCGGAGATTCTTGGCTCTCTGAAGCCTGGGAAGTATGCGGACGTCATCGCGGTGAGTGGCGATCCGCTTTCTGATGTACGCACGCTCGAACATGTGAGCTTTGTTATGAAGGAAGGCAAAGTCTACAAACAGGAGAAGTAGCGGCGGATTTGGCGTGCGGGAGCTGGGTCCCGCTTTTCCCCGTGCACAAGGGCGCTGCGTCGGCGACCAGGCTTGCTGGTGCTTACAGGGTCGAAGGCGGCGCCGAGCCGCCGCACTCCATACTAAGAGCGGCCTTCGCGCTTTTGCGCGACCACCAGGCCGCGCGGTGTCGGCAACAAAAGAACGGACAACAGGCCTTCGCTTTCAAGC
>JBGOVR010000107.1:0-16917 GCA_041478205.1 Candidatus Acidiferrum sp. | reverse complement strand
CCGCCCATGTATCATCGATCTTCGTGAACATCCACCTCACCCCCACCGAAGCCCGTGTCCTCGGCTCCCTCGTCGAAAAAGAAATCACCACTCCGGACTACTACCCTCTCTCCCTCAACACCATCCTCAACGCCTGCAACCAAAAATCCAATCGCGACCCCGTCACCAACCTCGACGAGAACGCCATCCGCCACGCCCTCCACTCCCTGGACCAGCACGGCCTCGCCCGTTCCGCCGCCACCGACGCCCGCGTCCCCAAGTTCGAGCATCGCCTCCAAGAAGCCTTCAATTTCCATCGCCACGAAATCGCCCTCCTCTGCGTCCTCCTGCTCCGCGGCCCGCAAACTCCCGGCGAGCTCCGCACCCGCTGCGAGCGCCTCTACCAGTTCGACGACCTCGGCGCCGTCCACTCCGCCCTCAATCTGCTGATGAAGCGCGAGCCCCCGCTCGTCGCCGTCCTCCCTCGCCAGCCCGGCACCAAAGAAGCCCGCTACGCCCATCTCCTCTCCGGCGACGTCCGCGAACCGGCATCCCAACCGTCCCAACCTTTTTCCACCGAACCCTCCACACCCGAAACGACCGTCAGTTCTGCCGACCTCGATCGCCTCACTCGTCTCGAAGACGAAGTCGCCGCCCTCCGCAGCGAACTCGCCGATCTGAAAAGCCAGCTCGCCACCTTTCAAAAGCAATTCCAATAGTTGCCCTCGAAAAGCCATTCTATCCAAGAAAATTATCTTCCGCTCGGCACCAATCCTCGCGCAAAATCACCCCATTTCCCCGCCCCGGCATCCTGGCTAACTCATAGTACTTGCGGTACTTAAGTTGCCCTCAACGCAAAACTCCCCTCCAGTACGTCCAGCACCAATGGGGGATGGACTGCGAAATGCTCCCACTGCTAATCTCCACCCAGCGAGACCGGTAAGCGAAGGTGAAGGGACAACTCCAGTGAAGAAAAATTTAATTCTACTCGTTCTCCTCATATCCATCGTGCTCCTGCTCATCGCCGTCAACAATCGCGGCGCGGCGAAACACGAAGCTCGCAAGAAGGACACCGTCGCGGCTCAGCACTCCGATCCCGCTCCGAAACCCGAGCCTCCCGCCGCCTCCAAAGCTCTTGCCGTTTCCTTCCGGCCGCTCAACTTCGCTCTTCTCCGCGGCGGCTTTACCTCCGCGGATGACTTCTTTGCGCGCGTTCAGGCCGATCCCGTCCTGCGTTCCTTCTACGGCAGTTGTGCCGACACCAACGCCACCATGAAGCCGCTCCCCGAAGACGTCCTGGTCTTCAGCACCTTCCGTCGCGGCGACCAAATCAAGTGGGCCCGCAAGCAGCTGCTCGTTCGCAAGGGCGAATATGTCCTGACTTTCTGCGGCAAGACGGTACTCGCGCGCTGCGCCAATCTGATTAGCTGGACTCCGATGCAGCCCAGCGAAGACGTTCCCCCAAGCCTTCTGGAAATCCCCACGGAAGTGATGAGCGATCCCGCCGCTGCCGTGCCCGTCACCGCGGAATCTCATGCCGCACCGGGCGTGCTTGCGGCCGCCGCCGCGCCCATGCCTTCGTCATCGCACCACCGCTTCTTTTTCGTTCCCCCCATCTACATTCCGTCTTCCTCGGGCCACTTCGTGCCGCCCCCGGCGGCCGTGGTTGGCCTGGAAAGCGACGAATTCTCCGGCCATCAGGCGCTCTTCACCCTCCTGATCGGCTTCTTCGTCATCGGGCTCCTGAAGCTCGTCATTCGATGAAAACCAGCGGTTACGCGCTCGCGCTGCTCCTCGCGCTTTTCATCGTCGGCGTGCCCAATTACATTCGCATCCATTGGACAACGCTCGGCCCGCACTGGGCCAGCGCTGCCGCGTTCTTCGTCCCCGGCTCCCGCGCTGAAGCCAATCACGTCATCACCCGCGACGCCGACGTCACCGTCAATGCCGCATGCTCCGGCTCGGACAACATCCAGATCTTCTCTATGCTCTTCGCCACTGTGTTTCTGATGAACTGGAAACGCATGCAAGGATGGAAGCCGGTCATGCTCTACCTCTCGGCCCTCGCCGCTCTCGCGGTAATAAACCTGGCTCGCATCGTCGCCATCGCCATCCGCGGCACCGAAACCCACTACGGCCTCTCCAGCGTCGTAACCCTCGTTCTCATCGTCCTGATCGTCTGGAAAGTCAAATGGCTACGCCCCGTTCAAGCGTAGGCCTGCATACATAGCCGCCGGGCTTCAGCCCGGCGAACCGCTTCATCCTCACCTCGGCCCGGATCCGGCTTCGCGCACGCCTCGTGCCTGCCTCAATTCCGTCCACCTGACATTCCCGTTTCACGAATCACTCTTCGCCACGCCTTTGTAGGGGAGGGGCTCGTTTACCCTGAGTCTCGAAGGACCCCTCCCGGGCCGTCGCGTCTTCATCCTTCAAAATCCATCTCCTTTGTGGACTCCGTGTATCCGCCCTTCGCGTACTCTGTGTTACGTCCTGCTCTTCTCTCCGCGCTCTCTATGTTAAATTCTGTTCCCTCTGTCAACGCATCCACCCTGGAGGAACGCATGCCATCGCAACCACCCCAATTCACCGCCCACGACCTGATCGGCGACATCGCTCCCAAGCTCGCCGACATCACCGATCAGCTCCTCTTCGCCGACATCTGGGAGCGCCCCGGCCTCGCCAAGCGCGACCGCTGCCTCATCACCGTCGCCGCCCTCGTCGCTCTCAACCGCACCCAGCAGCTCCCCTTCCATCTCCAGCGCGCCCTCGACCACGGCGTCACCCAAGACGAGCTCGTCGAGCTCATGACCCAGCTCGCCTTCTACTCCGGCTGGCCCAACGCCATGTCCGCCCTCCTCGTGGCCAAAGACGTCTTCCACCAACCCAAATAAGTCGCGCATCGCCCCGCATCCACTCGCAATCACGGACAACCCTCGCCGCCTCTCGGCCACCACCATCCTGTAGCGCAGGGCGGAGTCTTCGCAGCCCTGCGGCTTTTCCATCCCCACCTTCTGATGTCCCCAGACCTTGTGACACAGCCAAATCTGCGCCATCGGGCGAATGTTGCGCGATGAATCCTGGCTGTGTCTCTATCTTTTTTCCCCACTCCGTGGACTCGGTGCCCTCTGTGTTAAATTCTTGCCTTTTTCTCGGTTGCCGATTCCGTGCCGCACTCACCGTGCTAGCATTCGGCCGATGGACGAGAACGAAAAGACGAAAGAACCTCCCGCCTCCCAAGGCCATCCTCTAGCGCTCGGCCCCAACGCCCGTAGCGCCTCCCCAACCGAACCCGCCTTCATTGCCAGACCGGAAGGAGCGCCCGTCTACCACGGCTTTCAAGTGCTTCCCGACGTCGTCGTGGAAGGATTCACTTTCGGAACGATCACGGACTTCGAGGCTGGACCGTGCGATGCCGGAGACGCCTTTGTCATAGCTCCTGACGGCAGCCGCGCCGGATTGGTGTGGGAAGTTTTTAGCGAGCTTACTTCAAGGAAGTCTGCCCATTAGAACCTCATCGCTCGGGCGTCTGGGGCGTTTCGTTCCAGCATCCCATGACAAGCCGCGACGCCGCTCGGCAAAACCTTCGCTCCATCCTCCCTCAGCTAAAGCAAAAGTGGGAAGAGTGGCGCGCAAAATAGGGACCGAGCCGACGGAACGCAGGCGCCCATGAGAAGGTTTGAATAACGGTAGTTTACGCGGTTTGGCGGACTAGGGCTTACCGACAATAGCTTTCGGCTTGAAGCCTATTGAGAGAGTCACCCTCATGGGGTCTATGAACGTAGGGTCATACTCAACCCTGCTGCTTATCCCCGCCGCAGCAAGCCCATTGTTCACGTCTACCGCTACCCGTGGCACCCTCTGAGGGTCGTGAAACGTCAACCACATGCCGGAGATAGCAGAACCAGAAAACATCGAATCGTGGATCTTAACGTTCCATCCGCTGTTTCGAAAAACCGAGGCAATTTGTTCCGCGTATGGCCTGGCATCGTTTTCATTTACTGACGCATTGATTTCGAACGTGCCCGGCAGACACTTTGACAAATATGAGATAAGTCTTTGTTGTTGTTCGTTCGTAAGTGAACGGGGCGCTTGCTGCTTTCGCAATTGAACAGCCTGTGCTTGAGCCTCCTCGGCGGCCGTCTGAGCTGCTGCGGAAATCTTTTCGGCGTTCGCTGCTTTTTTTTGTGCCTCGCTATTTTCATTCTTAGCGGCTTGCGCGACCATGTTGGCGGCATTAATTTTTGTGTTGAGGTCCTGAACTGTCTTGGTGTACCGCTCTTCGTCAAGCACCTCTACGCGGTGTCCATACTTGCGCTCAACGACCTCGCCAGCCACCGCAATCGCCACTGCGATAAAACCTATAGCAACCAGTCTCTTTTGATATCGTTTCCAGATGAGTGCAGATAACTCAAACAGGACCATCAAGGCCCAGAAGCCGACTGTGATGTCAGCAACAGCTGACGAGATTTTTTTCGCGGACTCTAAGTCATTCCAGCCGGGTAAAGTCATCACTGTAATATAACACCTTCGTTTATGGTTGAAGGCAGGGTGCCCCAGACGCCGACTTTGCGCCTGGGTTCTTCAATTTTTCCTCTTTGTTCGAACTCTCTTCGATGGTTTTTCCGATACTCCGACTCTCCTAAGTCATTGGAACGGCTCACTTTCGTTGCAGTCGAGCTCTCATCCAACCAATTCAGTCGAGTACTACCGAAGTACTATAAATATATTATTTGACATACGATAAATAGTGTGCTATCCTCTCCCGTGTACCCTCGAGCTTCCACCCAAAGTCTCTCACTCGGATCAGCTCCCGCGAAGCACGCCGTCTCCGTCCATTCTTTGCTTCACTACCTCTTTACTTCATGCGACCTTGGGAGTCATACGGTCGACTCCCAACTGTCGAAACCCCTAACCCCTTTAGAATCCGCACTTACGCAAAAGACACGCGTAACTCCTTTACAATCCGCACTTACAAATCTAAAGGACTTAAAGTCCTTTAGAATCCGCACTTACAAAAAAGGGGGGGGAGGGGGGTAAAGTGTTAACTAGCATCCTCTCCGGTGGCATAGGCTTCAGCCTGTGCTCTTACAACCTCAGCTCTCTCTACCGGCACGCCAGAAGACGGATTGCGCTCGCCCCTCCTGGAAACGTGTACCCACCCCACGCTCCCCAGACCCACAAATTCGGCCTTCAGTTGCCGCCCATTCACTCTCTACCCTTGAATTTTCCGCGGAAATGTAATGTATTGAGTGCTGCTCCCGGGGCCCCGGTTCTGCCTTCGGCGGCTAGAGGGCTATCCAAGACGGGCATGGTCACTTACGACAGCGGCGCGAGCGCACCGGAAACACCACAGCCCGGCTTTTTTGCGCGCCACGTCTTCACTCCACAGCGCACCAATCACAAGACCATTGGCTTGAACTATCTCTGGCTGGCGCTCTTCAGCGTCTTTCTCGGCATGATCATGTCGCTGGTAATGCGCATCCACCTCGTCTGGCCCGGCGTGCAGCTTCCGCTTCTCTCCGGCCTGGGAAACACCCCCGAGCGCTACGCCGCGCTCACCATGCTGCATGGCTCGCTGATGGTGTTCATGGTTCTGACTGCCGCGCCCCAAGCGGGCTTCGGCAACTATTTTCTGCCCATCCAGATTGGCGCCCGAGACATGGCTTTTCCCGCGCTCAATTTGCTCGCGTTTTGGGCGACCGTCGCGTCGCTGTTCGGCATGACCGCGGCGTTTTTCCTGCGGGCCGATACCAGCATCACGCTGTGGGTCGCCAGCGTCGCGCTCTTCTGTGCCGCTTCTCTTGTCAATGCGCTCAATTTCAGCGTAACGACCATCGATTTACGCGCCCAGGGCATGACCCTTCCGCGCCTGCCCATCACTGTTTGGGCCTGGTTCATCAACGCTATCCTCAGCATGCTCATCTTCAGCATTCTGCTCGCCGCCTGCGCGTGCATTCTCTCCGACCGCCTCATCGGTGCGGCGTTTTTCTCGTCGCCGGCTTTGCCGGCATCGCTCTCCGGCTTGGCTGCTTCCTACAACGGGCAGGGCTTGTTCTGGTTCTTTGCGCAAGCCGAAGTCTACGTTGCCATGCTGCCGTGCTTCGGCATCGTCACGCACCTTCTCGCGACGTTTTCCCGCAAGCCCGTTTGGAAAGAACGCACCGTGGTTCTGGCACTGTGCGCCGTCGGCTTGTTCGGTTTCTGCGTCTGGGGCCAGCACATGTTCGCCAGCGGCATGAACCCGTACTCGCCCCTGGTCTTCTCTCTGCTGGCGGCGTCGCTGGGTTTGCCCACATCCATTCTGCTCATGAGTTGGTTCGGCACTCTCTGGAATGGCAGGATTCAGTTGACCACCGCCATGCTCTTCGCCATCGGCTTCATCTCGCTCTTTCTCGCGGGCGGCATCTCCGGACTATTCCTCGCGCGTCAAGACCTCGCCGCAGTCGCGGTCAGCGATGATTTCATCACCGGGCATTTTCACCTGGTGATGGGCGTCGCCGCCACGTTTGCCATTCTGGGCGCTTTGTTTTTCTGGTTCCCCAAGATGTTCGGCCGCCGCCTCAATGAACGCCTTGGCAAAATCCACTTCTGGCTCACCTTCGCCGGCGTCTATTGCGTGTTTATGCCCATGCATTGGCTGGGCCTGATTTCCCACTCGCGTGTTTCCCCGGGAACTCCGCTGGCCGCCGTCGCTGCCGCCGGTTCCTCCATTCGATCTTTCGTCACCATCGCGATGCTTCTCACCATCGCTGCCCAGGCCGTATTCCTTTTCAATTTCGTCTGGAGCCTCCTGTGCGGTGAGAAGGCCACCCAAGAAAATCCCTGGCGCGCCACCACGCTCGAATGGTCGCTACCGTCCCCATCCCCGCTGGAGAACTTCGCCGGATACGAGCCCGTGGTCTACCGTGGAGCCTACGAATTCAACGCGCCAAGCCTCGCGGAAGATTTCGCTCCGCAACATCTTCCGCCCGTCGGCGGATTTCAGGAGGACACGACCTCCGCGGCGCCCGACGGCGCTAATTTCGGGGCGTTGGCCCCTGAGGCCTAAGAAGAGATCATGCCGGGCACACGCGTACTTGACGACATCGAGCTGATCATCGAAGACATCGGTGGAGGCGGAGGAAACCGCCCGCCCGCCGGTGGTGACGGCGGCGATGGCGACAAGCGCCGCCGCCCCGGTCCGACTTCCCCCCGCCGTTACTACACCGCAGTTGCCCTGGCCATCGTTTCCATCTTGATGTTCTTCATGGCCCTGGCCAGCGCCTACATCATCCGCAAAGCAAGCAGCGACTGGGTCCCCGTGCACCTGCCCGCGGTTCTTTGGATCAATACCGCCGCTCTGCTCGCCAGCAGCGCGACCATGGAATGGGCGCGTCGCCGCCTCGCCGCGGCCAATCTCAACGGCTTCCGAACCCTATGGCAAGTCACCACCGGCCTTGGTTTTCTCTTCCTTGTCGGGCAGCTTATCGCCTGGCGCCAACTCGTCGCTCAAGGTGTCTACGTATCGACGAATCCCGCGAGCAGTTTCTTCTACATCTTCACCGCCGCCCACGGCCTGCATCTTCTCGGTGGCGTAGGCGCCCTCCTCTATGTTTCATTTCGCGCCTTTGAAAAAACAAAACTCTCCCGCACCACCGCCGCCGAAGTCACTTCCTACTACTGGCACTTCATGGACGGCCTTTGGGTTTTCCTGCTGGCGCTTCTCTATCTGGGAAAATGATTAGCAGCGGAGAAATTCGGAAATTGCATCGACGACGCGAGCGATTTGTTCCGCGCGCAGTTCGGGATACATCGGAAGCGACAACACTTCTTGCGCCGCGCGCTCGGCATGCGGAAAATCACCCGCCTTGTACCCAAGAGATGCGTACAGCGGCTGCAAGTGCAGCGGCACCGGATAGTAGACGGAGCTCCCAATTTTTCGCTCCGTCAAAACTTTCTGCAGCGCATCGCGATATTCCACGCGAATGGTGTATTGGTGATAGACGTGTTCGTAACCTTCCGGCGCGATCGGTGGCATCAAGCCGGGAATCTGAGAAAATTGGCGCGAGTACTCCGCCGCGTGCGCTTGCCGCGCGCGCTGCCACTCCGGCAAGTGCCGCAGCTTTACGCGAAGAATCGCGGCTTGCAGTTCGTCGAGTCGACCGTTCCACCCGGGTTCGCTGCTGACGTATTTCTGCGTTTGCCCGTGGTTGCGTAGGATGCGGATTCGCGCATCGAGCTCCGCCGAATTCGTCACCACCATGCCCGCATCGCCATACGCTCCCAGATTCTTGGTGGGATAAAAACTGAGGCACGCAGCATCGCCAAGCGAGCCCGTGCGGCGGCCCTTGTAAGCGGCTCCAATCGCTTGCGCGTTGTCCTCGATGACCGGCAGATGGCGTGCCCGCGCAAACGCCACGATGGGGTCCATGTCCGCCGCGAGTCCATAGAGGTGCACGACCACGATCGCTCGGGTCCGCGGCGTTACGCGCCGCTCCAGCTCGGCGGGATCGATGTTGTAGGTGTTGGGATGAATGTCGGCGAAGACGGGCTTTGCGCCGAGGGCGCTGACGGCGCTGCCGGTCGCGACGAACGTAAACGGCGGCAAGATCACTTCGTCGCCGGCGGCCACGCCGCAGGCGCGCAGCGCAAGCATGAGCGCGTCGGTGCCGGAACCGGTGCCGATACCGTGGGCGACTTGGCAAAGCCGGGCGATCTCCTCTTCCAGCGCGGCTCCTTCGCGCCCCAAGACGAATTGCTGCGATGCCAGCACGCGCTCGACGGCTGCGCGGATTTCAGCGCCGATGGCGGCGTACTGTGCCGCCAAGTCGAGCTGTGGAACCGGCTCGTGCGTGGTCGCGGGATGTGGATTTGCGCTCATGCGGGAAGCGCCGCGCCGGCAACCGGGCCGGACGGGCAGTGGAGACGCGAATATCGCGCACCGCGCCCCATCATACTTCTTCCTTCTCGGCGTTGTACATCTTCAGGATCCATCGACCCAGAACTGGTCGTTCGTGAATCCACAGGGCTCGCGCGAAAGGTTCACGCTCCGGCGGACAGCAAGAGCTGATCCATTCGCCGCTAGCGCTTCACAACGCCGGCCCCTTCCCTGATGACCACGATCTGGTTGGAGCGAACGTTCTCGATCTTTTCGACCAGCCCGCTTGGCCATCGGATTTCCAAAACGTCTACTTTAGTGGCCGTGCCAAGCCCAAAATGCAGGCGAAAATCGCTTTGGGAGATATAACCGCCGCCACTACGCACTTCCTGCATCTGTTGCCGGCCGTTGGCGCGAAGCGTGACGCGAGCACCGATGGCGTCTCGATTCGACTTGGTCCCCGTCAATTTCAATAGGATCCAGTTTTGGTGGTCGCCAAAGTTCTTCAGCAGAGTGGGCGGGTCGTGGCTGTTGTTTACGAGGATCTCGATAGCGCCATCGTTATCGAAGTCCGCCGCAGCCACGCCATGACTATTGAAACGCGCAGAAATCCCCGGCCCGGCCTCCAAGGAAATGTCCTTGAACCTGCCATTTCGTTGATTCCAGTACAGCACTTTTCTCTCTTTGAAAGTCGCGTTCAAACCTTTTCCCTCTACCTCTGGATAGACGTGGCCATTGACAGTTAAGAG
Organism: Candidatus Acidiferrum sp.; assembly: GCA_041478205.1. GTDB lineage: Bacteria > Acidobacteriota > Terriglobia > Acidiferrales > UBA7541 > Acidiferrum. The sequence goes on along the minus strand of JBGOVR010000107.1, from coordinate 7,332 downwards.
ATCGGGCCAGCCGTCATTGTCGATATCGACGAAGAGCGTTCCCCAACCCAGGAATTGCGTATTGGCGCCAAGTCCAGCTTGCTCCGTGACATCAGTGAAGGTACCGTCCCGGTTGTTATGATAAAGAGTCGAATTATCGTCGGAAAAATTCGTCTTGATAATATCCAGCCAGCCGTCGCCATCGTAGTCCGCCGCGTGCGCACCCATGCCGGCTTGCTCGTGGCCGTCCCCATTGTACGCAACGCCCATCGCTACCGCGGATTCCGTGAACGTGCCGTCGTGATTATTGTGAAACAGCATGCTTGGGGTGGAATCGCATGCGACGTAGATGTCCGGCCAGCCATCGTTGTCAAAATCCCCGGTCAGGGCCGTGAAGCAATAATATGCCGGGGTCTTGGTCACTCCTGATTCTTCGCTCACGTCGGTGAAGGTACCGTCGCCGTTGTTGTGAAAGAGCTCGCTTCGCGTGCCCTTCAGCCCGCGCGGACCGCACATGACCGCAATGCCCTTCCATTGACAATCGTTACTGCTGCCGGGCACGGGCGTGCGGGCCAAGTCGATGTCCACATACTGAGAAATGAAAAGGTCGACACGCCCGTCGCGATCGTAGTCGACGAAGGCGCACCCTGTTTCCCAGTGCGTATCACTGCGCCAGAGACCCGCCTTTTTTGTGACATCCGTAAACGTGCCATCGCCGTTGTTATGCAGCAGCAGGCTGTGCCCCCAAAAGGTAACGAAGAGATCGGTCCAGCCATCATTGTCGTAGTCGCCAGCGCAAACTCCTTGTCCCCATCCGGTCAAGGCGACGCCGGCCTTGCGGGTCACATCCGTGAAGGTCCCATCGTGGTTGTTGTGATAGAGATGACTGGTGGGCTCTTGTCCCGGCGGAAAACCCTCCAGGGTTGTTCCATTGACGAGAAAAACATCCGGTCAACCGTCATTATCATAATCAATGAAGGCGGCACCACTGCCGGTGGTCTCGACGATGTATTTCTTCGCTTTCTCGCCCCCGTCTTCGGTCTTCGCGGCGAGGCCAGCAGGGCCGGCGATATCGACAAAATGGACTCGCGGAGGAACGGCAACCGAAGCCAAATGCTCTCTAGCCTTGGGCTGCTGAGCACACACCACAGCACCAAGGAGGAGGAGGCTGGAGACAGATAAAACCGAGCCTAACCTAGTTGTTAGACCCGACAAAGTACACGCTTTCGCGGATGAACCTGTTTCCGGTGCGCGATCCGTCTCCGCCCGATCATCCAACGGGTATCCTCCCGTCAACACATTGCGTCGCGTTGTGGCAAAGGCTGGTCACAACCACGCTGTGAGCCGCTGGCCCCGTCCTGATGCTATCTGTCAAACCCCTCCCTTGACAAGTTTCTTGCCCGATGGACTCCCTCATAGATTCGAAGCGTTCCGATTCGAAAAAGTGCTTGACAGCCCAGGAAGGGCGATGGAATATGGAGGGCAAGAGTAAACGTTTTCCAACAGAATGTATACAATAAAAAGAATCCAGTATGGGATCTGTCGAGGAATCCCAGTGGGGCCTTTTCCATTGTTCCGGAAATGCAAGCGGTCACAGTTCGGTGCAAGAGTGTGCAACCGAGTGCATCTATCTCGCGGTGAGGGGTGATCATGAAGAGTCTTCGTTTCTTTGCACATTTGTCGTTGTTTCTGGCCCTGACGATATCGCTCTCGATGCCTGCCAAGGCGCAGTTCCGAAGTTCGATCGAGGGCACGGTTACCGACCCTTCTGGAGCGGTTGTGCCTGAGGCTCAAGTGGTGCTCACGAACACCGCCACGGGCATATCCACGACGGCACCGAGCAATGGAGGGGGTTTGTTTCGTTTCCCTGCTTTGCCGCCGGGCCGCTACAAGTTGACAGCCACCAAGAAAGGCTTTGCCACAACCTCGCAGGAGAACATCGAACTGCTTGCGGAAGAAATCCGCACCGTGCCGCTGGCATTGAAAGCGGGAGAAATCACCGAGACCGTAACGGTAACCGGAGAAGCCGCGCCGATTCAGTTGTCGGAGGCCAAAATCGCCTCGGACATCTCGGCACGGGAGCTGAGTCAACTTCCTTTGGCCGGTCGAAACTTCGGAAATCTTATCCTCCAGACCCCGGGTGTAACCGGCATAGGCAACGCGTCAGGGAATGCCAACGACACGGACATCTTCAGCTTGGTGAACAACCCACAAGTCAACGGAGGTGGGCAAAGAGGAGACGGCAACGCCTTCTACCTGGACAACACGCTGGCTACGAGCAATCCGGACCCAGGCGTGTTTAACCTTACTCCGAATCCGGACTCGATTGAAGAATTACATGTTTCCGTGAACGACTACTCGGCTGAGTATGGGCGCAGCGGTGGCTTGGTGATCCAAGCGATCAGCAAGACCGGCACGAACCAATTTCATGGCTCGCTGTTCGAGTATCACCAGGACAACAAACTCTACGCGCACAATACTTTTGCGAAAGATGTACCAGTCTTCCGGCGGAACGAGTTTGGAGGGTCCGTTGGCGGACCCATTCTGAAGAACAAGCTCTTCGGCTTCTTTAGCTGGGACCAGAAGCGCGCATCGAGCCCCACGGTGCTGTCGAACAACATCGAGACGCCCGACTTCGTGGCCTTCATGAAGACGAATTTCCCCAACAACCTCTCCACGCAGCTTCTAACGAAGTACCCCGCCTCCGGAGGTGCGATTACCAATATACAGACGGTAAATGACATCGAAGGAACGGACCCTAACACCGGGCAATTCCTCTGCGTGCAGAACGGTGCTCCTGTGCCCGGGATGCCTTGCACGCTGCCCATCCGCGAGAGGACCAACGTAGGCGTTGCAAATCGAGACAACGGCCTGCAGTGGAATAGCCGGGTCGACGTGAGCTTCAGCAAAGACCGCTTCTACGGCAACTTCTACAGAAAGACCCCCGACGTGTTGAGCCCTAATGCGCGGCCGGCATTTAATACTCCGAACAACTTCGCTGGCATTACGAACTACGGAAACCTGGATTGGACGCACACGTTCTCCCCCACGATCGTAAATGACGCGGCGATGGGGATCACGCGAATTTCCGGATTGGGGTCCTGCGTCCTGTGTCAAGTACCTCCCATCAACATCGGCGGAGGGTTTGCCGGTTTTGGCGGGGGTTTCGCGCCGGCCGAGTTCATTCAGAACGACTTCCAATGGCGGGACCTGCTCTCTGTGAATCACGGCAGGCACGCGATGAAGTTCGGCGCGGACATCTTCCGTGACCAGGAAAACGACCTTTTCGACGGCCCAACGCAGCGTCCGGGGTATGGGTTCGCCCCCAATCCCCTGACGGGTAACCTGCCTTCGATCTTTAACTTCGCCAACGATCAGCCGACTACCCAGGGGGCCATTAACTATGACCTCCGAAGTGGAGCATTGTCGCAGCAGAGCGTTGGTTATCGCACCTCGAACTTCGGATTTTTCGGTCAAGACGACTGGAAGATAAAACCGAATCTGTCTGTTAATTTCGGCTTGCGCTGGGACTTCAATACCAGCCCCAATGAAGTCGCGGGGAGAACCGCCAACGTGATTCTTGGTTCGGGCTCCACGTTTCAAGAGAAGATTGCCAATGCATCCGTTGGGCTTGTCAAGAGCCTGACACCGAACCATGGCATCGTCTATTTCGCTCCACGCCTGAGCTTCGCCTGGGATCCGACGAAGCAGGGGAAGCTCAGCATCCGCGGTGGCCTGGGAGTTTTCTATAATCGCGCGCCGAACATTTTCTGGTCGGATGCCACGCGCGCGAATCCGCCTCTCATCGGAAACATCACTGCGGACGCATCCCGGCCTAGCCAGCCGCAGCCGAACTACGGTCTCTGCGCGCTCGACAAGAATCCGTTTAACTGCCCTCTTCCTCCTGCCAGCGAACTGCCCGTTGGCCTGAATGCACGGGGCGGCGCGTTAAACAATTCGTCTGGCATCGGCGGAGTGGATCAGGCCACGAAGCAGGCCTACACCATCAGCCGTTTCATCGGCGCCCAGTATGCCGTGACTCCGAACTGGGTTGTGGAAGCCGACTACAATGGTTCACAGAGCGTGCATCTATACGTGCGCACGGAACGCAATCGGTGTGTAGGGTGCTTTGATCCCGTCTTCGGAAACAGCATTCCGCTCAATCCTTTTTTCTTGGGCGGAATCTCGTACGGCGACAACAGTGGATGGGCTCATTCCAACGCTGTAGCTTTTTCCGTTCTGCACCGATTTAGCAGATCCTTCTCTTTCCAGGCTGCCTACACGATGAGTAAGACAACGAGCGTCGTGGATGCTCCGGGACTTGGGCGGGATAGCCTGTTGTCCCCGGTGTTCGACGCCTACAACATCAACGCGCAGCGCGGACCCGCCAGCTTCGACATACCGAGGGCGTTTACCGTGCACGGAATCTGGGAGCTTCCCAAATTAGCGAACCAGAACCGGTTGGTCCGAGGTGCTCTCGGAGGCTGGCAGTGGTCGGGATCCGCATCCTTCCAGGGCGGTTATCCCTATAGCGTCGTGGATTGTGGACACTCCCCAGATGGTGGTTCAAGCTGCGTCCTCCCCGATGTTGCATCCGGCGTGAAGGATCGGACGTGTGGGCGTTCCGCATGGAGAGACACGGGATGCATCGCTGCCAGTTCGTTCACGCTGCCTTGTGATGTGACGCAGCTCCCGACCGGAGATCCGAACAATCCCCTGGGCCCTGGACTGCTGCGCTGCGGCTCGGGACCTTGGGAAGGCGCTGCCGGGCGCAATTCCTTCCGCGGTCCCGGATACGCTAACGTGGACTTCAGCACTGCGAAGAACTTCCACATCCCCTGGTTTGTGGGTAAGGAAGGAGCAAGGCTGCAGATTCGCGGTGAGTTCTTTAACCTGTTCAACCGCACCAACCTGAATGGTGTCACCAACCTGGATCCCCAGAGGTTAGACTTGGCGTTCACTACAACCTCGGGTCTCGCTAAGGGAACTTCCGGACAATCAACCAATTCGACTTTTGGCCTTGCTACGGGAGCTTTCAACCCGCGGCAGCTTGAAGTCGGCGCCCGCATCGAGTTCTAGACTCGGGCGGCTAACCTGAAATCAAACAGTCACGTTCCGCCCTTCCCGGTAATACCGGGAAGGGCGGAATTCTTTGGGGTCGCCTGCCTTCAGAAGTGACCCCGCAAGAGAGTGCTAACATTCTGAGTTGTCGAATTCTCCGAGGTCATCCCCGCCGGTCAACGATGCTGCCCACACGACGACAAATCCCGTTGATCGCTCTCGCTGCGCTCCTCGCGATGGCGTCGCCCTGCGCGGCGCAAGATGCGCCGGGCTACGCCCAAGCGGAAGCACTCGTGCGGCAAGGCCAGTGGGATTCGGGGATCACCATGCTGAAGCAAATCCTTGCTGCGAGTCCCGACAACCTCAAAGCTCGAAATCTTCTCGGCATTGCGCTCACAAACAAAGGCGATCTGGCGGGAGCCAACCGCGAGTATCGGCAAATCTTGAAGGCCGCACCCAAGTTCTATGCGGCCCTGAACAACTTAGCGATTAACGAGCTGGCGCTCAAAGATGTCGCCTCCGCTGAGCGGCATCTGAATGCAGCTTTGAAGTTGGCCCCGAATGACCCGGTGATCCACGCCTATCTGGGCGAGATTGCCTTCAGTCGAGAGGACTACACAAACGCATCGAGCCACCTTTCACGGGCAGGGCAGTTTCTTGAGCAGCCGAGCGTAGCCACCCACCTGGCCCAGAGCTACCTGGAGACGGGGCAAGAGGAAGCGGCGCTCGCGATCTTGCGCAAGCTGGAGAAGGCAGCTTTGGGTGCGAAGGCGCAGTTCAGCGTAGGCTTGGCACTGGCGCAACACGGGCTTTATGGGGAAGCCATACCCTACTTCGAGCTGGTGCGGCAGGCGTTTCCTGATTCCTACGACGCGGGCTTCGATTTGGCGAACTGCTACGTGGAGGCTAAACAATATCCTCAAGCCATCGAGGTCCTTCGCGGATTGAAGGAACGCGGGCCTAAGACGGCTGAACTGGACAATCTCCTTGGCGAAGCTTATGAGGGAAACCAGCAAATCAACGAGGCAATCGACGCGCTGCGGGAAGCAACGCTACTTGCGCCGGAAGAGGAAGACAACTATCTAGATCTCGCGGCGCTATGCATCGATCACAACGCTTTCGATCTGGGCCTGGAAATCCTGAACGTGGGGCTCCACTACCGGCCTGAGTCGGACCGGCTGATCTTTCAACGCGGCATCCTTCACGCAATGCAAAGCCAGTTCGAGCTTGCGGACCAAGATTTTCAGCTCGCGAACAAATTGGCTCCGGAGAAAAACCTGAGTTATGCCGGGCTAGGCGTAAGTTACATGCAGACCGGCAACCTTCCAGAGGCGGTTCGAACGTTGCGGCAGCGCACGAAAGAAAAGCCCAGTGATTCCCTTCTTCAGTATCTTCTCGGCAAGGCCTTAATCCGATCAGGAGTGAACCCAGGTGATCCGCAATTTGCGGAGGCCCAGGGCGCGTTTGAGCAATCCGTCAAGGTGAGCCCGGCATTCGCTCCTTCGCATGTGGAGCTTGGAAAACTCAAACTGCGAGAGGGTCGCGTGGATGAAGCCGTCGAGCTGCTGGAAAAAGCACGATCGTTGGATCCCCAGGACAAAGCCGCATACTCCCAGCTGGCCATGGCGTATCGACGCCAAGGAAAAGCTGCGATGGCTACAGCGATGCTCTCGGCGCTGGCCAAGTTGAATGACGAAGAACGAGCTAAAGACTCTCGCGGTCACATGCGGATCGTGCGGGAGAATCCATCGGTGAAAGAGCCGAACCGGTGAGATCGCGGAGTTCACAAGCTGGCTGCGCGATATCTTCGTCATGCGCATGTCCATCGACGATCGCTCAGCCGGAAGTACCGCCGGGCTGTTTGTATCGCAGCTCTGTGACGTTTCCGGGAATAGCTAGAATCTGCGCGTTGTGTAGCAGAAAACGTTTTCTCGAAGCGGCTATATATTATATATTCTGTGCCGTCACTCCGATGGCCAAGCAAACGCGAGGCTCGAACTGTTTGCGGAGGCTTTTTTCAGCACAGCGAGACCATGAGGGGGCAACCGCATGCGAAAAGGTCGATTTCGGCTCACCTATGTGATTGCGGCGTGTTTGCTGCTGCTCGGCCTGGCGCTGGCGTTACGCCAAAGGGCCGCCCAGCGTCACACCGGCAAAGCGGCGGCGATTCCAGGGGCCATGCTCAGCCAAGGCATCCTCAATGTCGAGACCCCCGAATTTACGTTGAGTTTGGTGCGCTCATCACAGACAGTCGCCGCCCTCAAACCTAAAGGCGGCGACGGCTCCGATTTT
>JBGOVR010000090.1:0-19784 GCA_041478205.1 Candidatus Acidiferrum sp. | reverse complement strand
TTCGCTGAGCCTGCCGGATTTTCGCGCGGCGGAGCGCACCTTTCAATTGCTCACCCAGGTTGCTGGCCGCGCCGGGCGCGGAGAATTACCCGGCCGTGTCCTCATCCAAACCTTTTATCCGGAGCACTATGCGGTTCAGGATGCCGTGCGCCAGGATTACGCTTCTTTCTTCGAGCGCGAGATGCACTTCCGCCGGCTGATGGCCTATCCGCCCTTCACGTCGCTGGCCAACGTGATCGTGCGGGACACCAGCCTGGAGAAGGCCATTCGCTGGTCCCGCCAGCTTTCCGAATATTTCTCGCCGCACGACGGAAAAGGCGCGCGCATTCTGGGACCCGCCACCGCGCCCCTGGCACGCCTCAAGAAGGAACACAGATTTCAATTCTTACTGAAATCGCCCAAGCGATCGGTGCTGACCAAGCTTCTCAGTGGGGCCGTGGACTACTGCGACGCGAAGGAAATTCCTCAGACCGCCGTCCTGGTGGACATGGACCCGCTGAGCTTGCTGTGACGGGGATTCTACGTAGGCGCCGGGCTTCAGCCCGGCGAGCGATTCTGGGCTTGTGTCGACCCAATTCGCTGCCGACTCATTGCCGGCTGATCAAATAAATTCCGCCGAAGATCAGGACGATCCCGGCCCACTGCCAGCGCGAAAGATGCTCGCGGAGAAAAATCGCCGCCAGCATGACCGTGAACGCTCCATAGAGTGAAGCGAGAACGCCCATTACGGAGACTTGCTCGAGAAGCATGCCGCGATTGTTCAAGATGAAAGCGCCGGTATCCAGCACGCCCATCCCGGTGAGCCAACCGTTCACGGAGCCCTCGCGCGGCGGCGCGATGGGCTGCCGCAGCAAAAGAATGACTGCGGCCGTGAGGAGCGAAGACGTCAGCCGGATCATCCAAACGGTTGCTGCATAACCCACGCTCGGCACGATCCAGGTGCCGAGCAGCCAGAACAGCGTGCCAAAGCCGGCACCCGACACAATGGCCCAGCCAATCCCGCTTCCTGTCTTATTTCCAGGCGCCGGCCGCGATGCTCCGTCTTCTTCGTCCGGCGGCGTTTCGCCGCGCACCACGAGCAATGCGCCGGCCAGGATGAGCGCGATTCCCACGACGCGTGTCGCATTCAGATGCTCGCCGGTGAGCAAAGACAACAACACGGTCAGCGCCGGATAGCTCGCGGATAGCGGCGCGACCACTGCCATTTTGCCAATTTCAAAGGAACGGTACAGCGCAAGGGTCGAGACGCCGTTAACGACGCCAGCCAGCGCGCCCCACGCCCACGGACGCCATCCCGAACCATCCGTTAGGTGACCCCATCCGCCAACATGCGGCAAGAAAATCGTGAGCAGAAACAATCCGGCGAGTTGCATGTACAGCGTGGTGCGCAGAGCGCCAATGCGGTGGGTAGCAAAACGCGCGAAGAAATCCGAGCTGCCCCAGGCGAGAGCCGTCAGGAGGCCCAGCAGAATTCCCATGGGAGATTAGGAGGACTTGCCTTTTTTTACTTCTAGCCCGAGGACGGCCATCACTTTCTGCAGATCTTTCCAGACTTCGCCCTTCGCATTCGGGTTGCGCAACAAATAAGCGGGGTGATACGTCGCGAGCAATCTTGTGCCGCGAAACTCCAGCCACTGTCCGCGAAAATGAGAGATGCCCCGGTTCGTTTCCAGCAGCGTCTGCGCCGCCACGCTTCCGAGGCAAACGATCACCTTCGGCGCAATCACGTCGAGCTGCCGCAACAAAAATGGCGAGCAGGTACTCACTTCATCTCTTTCCGGAGTGCGGTTCTCCGGCGGCCGGCACTTCACCACGTTGGCGATGTAGACGTCCTTCCTTTGCAAACCCATGGCTTCGATCATCTGCGTGAGCAGCTTGCCCGCGCGCCCGACAAAGGGCAGACCCTGCGCGTCCTCGTCGCGCCCCGGGCCTTCGCCCACAAATACGAGCTCGGCTTTGGGATTTCCGTCGCCGAAGACGATTTTGTTGCGGGCGACGTGCAGTTTGCACCGCGTGCAATCCCCGATGTGGTCGCGGATCTTGAGCAACGTATCATCGGCAACTTTGTTCAGCGCCTCGAAGAGAGAAGGCTTGGGCGGCGGTGGCAATGCATCTATTTTTGAGGCTGCAGGGGTCGCTGGCGATGCGGCCTTCGGAGGAACTGTGGTGCGCGCAGTCTTTGGCAATATGGTTTCCTCTTCGACAATCATGCTCGCAGCAGATCCTGCCGCAGGCAGCGCGGCACCGAGCGCGGACGCCCGGTCGCGATAGAACAGACGGATTCCAATGTCTTCGTAGTAGCTGAGCCGCTTGGAGAGCTTGTCTTGAAGAACTGCGGGAATGCGCTCGGGCATGGCGGAATCAGACGGAAGAGCGTTGCGCGGACCGCAGCACGGAGCGCAGCCGCACGACTTCGTCCAGAATGCGCTGCGCCACCTCGCTCTTGTTCATCTTTGGCAGAGCCAGGTCACGACCGTCGCGCGCGAATAAGGTCACCACATTTGTGTCGTGATCGAAGCCGGCGCCTTCTGCGGTCACGTCATTGGCCACGATAAGGTCCGCGTTTTTCGCGGTAAGCTTTTTCCGTGCGTTTTCGGCGACGTAGTCCGTCTCGGCCGCAAAGCCCACGACCAGCCGCTCGCCCTTGTTCTTCGCCACACTCGCCAAGATATCCGGCGTCGGCTCCAGCGACAGAGTCAGCGGCTCCTTGCCGCGCTTCATCTTCCGATCGTGCGTCTCAGCCGGGCGGTAGTCCGCGACTGCGGCCGCCAATATCGCGATCGAGCACCCCGAAAATCTGTCCACGACGGCGCGATGCATTTGTTCCGCGGTGCGTACATCGATGCGCTCAACACCCGCCGGCGCATCCAGCGACGTCGGCCCGCTCACCAACATCACGCGCGCGCCGCGCCGTGCCGCCGCGTCCGCGACGGCGTAGCCCATTTTTCCCGACGACCGATTTGTTAAATACCGCACGGGATCCAGGTCTTCGCACGTCGGCCCGGCGGTTACGAGCACCGTCTGGCCCTCTAGGTCGCGCTGCGCGTGCAGTGCCTCGCGCACGGCGGTCACAATTGCTTCTTGGCCGGCGAGGCGGCCGGCGCCGGTCATCCCGCAGGCTAGATAACCTTCATCGGGGTCAACAATCTTTACACCACGGGCTCGGAGCATCTCGATGTTCTCTTGCGTTGCGGCGTGGTTCCACATGTTGACGTTCATGGCGGGAGCGACCACGACGGGCGCCGTGCTTGCCAGGTACAAGGTGGTTAGAAAATCATCGGCAATGCCGCGCGCGAATTTCGCGAGAACATCCGCGGTCGCGGGAGCCACCAGCAGCAGGTCGGTTCGCTGCGCCACGGCAATGTGTTCGATGGCGCTCTCCAGGTTGGCTTCGCCGCCGGACTCCGCGAACAAATCCGTGATCACTTTCTGGCCGCTCAGCGCCGCGAATGTCAGTGGCGTCACAAACTCGCGTGCGCCGCGGGTCATCACCACCTGTACGTTTAATCCATCTTGTTGCAGGCGGCGCACCAGCTCCGCGGCCTTGTAGGCCGCCACTCCGCCGGTTACGCCAAGGGTGATTCGCATGGATTCGATCACTTCTCTGCTGGACTGGCCGGTCTGAAGACCGGCCACTACATTTTTTGCGCCTTACTTGCGGCGCTTGTTGCCGTCTTTGTCTTCATCGATCGACGCGGGTTCGACGAAATCGTATTCGAGCAAGCTGTGTTCCAACTCTTCGCACGCGATGCGCGTCGCTTTTAGCGTTCTCGGATTCTCGATCAGCGATGGCGCCCCCGCCATTATTTGCCGCGCGCGCCTTGCCGCCAGCACCACATACGCAAACTGGCTCTCCGGAGCTTTTGTCAGCACAGTCATTTCAGTCTTTTCCTCCAAACGATGCCAGAAGTTTTTCTACCCGTGCGCGGCGCCGTGCGCTGGTACAATGCAACGCTGTCACAATCGCCTGCGCCTCGCGTCCCGCGCGTTCCACATCTTCATTCACCACACAATAATCGTAGTATTTGCCGAAAGCTGCAATCTCGTCCCGAGCCTTGGCCAGCCGCCGCGAGATTTCCTCGTCCGAATCCTGCCCGCGGCTGCGCAGCCGGCGCTCCAATTCTTCCCGAGAAGGCGGCAAAATAAAAATCGCCACCGATTCCGGAAGCTTCTGTTTCACCTGCGCGGCGCCTTGCACATCGATTTCTAGGACGAGGTCAAGTCCCTTGCTACGCGCTTCCTCCAGCCATTTCTTCGGCGTGCCGTAGGAATGCTTGCCGAAAACCCGCGCGTATTCCAGAAACTCGCCGCGCGCCACCATGGCGTCGAATTCCGCTTCCGAGACGTAAGCATAGCATTTCCCACTGGCCTCGGTCGCGCGGCGCAGCCGGGTAGTACACGACACCGAAGGCATGGTGTCCGGCAACTCCAGAATTCTCTGCACCAGCGTCGATTTTCCCGATCCCGACGGACCCGACACGATCAACACGAGCGGCGCGCTCTCGTTCCCAGTGTTCATTCGATGTTCTGTACCTGTTCACGCAGTTTTTCGATTTCCGCTCTGATTTCCAACGAGAGTCCGGTGATGGCCAGCGCCTCAGTCTCCACACCGGGGGTTTTAGACAACATGGTGTTCGCTTCGCGATGCATCTCCTGGAGAAGAAAATCCAATTTCTTGCCGAGCTCTCCCGCGCCGTCCAGGAGCTTCGCAAATTGCTGCAGGTGACTCCGCAGGCGGTCTAATTCTTCACTGATATCGCTGCGTTCCGCAAGCAGAGCGGCTTCTTGCGCAAGCCGGGCGGGCTCGATCCCGGTGCCATCCAGCAATTCCTTGAGCCGCGATTGCAGCCGCCGCGCGAACGCGGGCGTCAGCGTTATCGCAAGTTTCCGTACTTTTTCGGTCTGCTCGCCGATACGCGCCAGGCGGGTGCGCAGCTCTTCCGCCAAGTGGCGGCCTTCCGCATGGCGCATTTCATCGAGCTTGGTCAAAGCCTCGCGCAAGCAAGCATCGAGCGCCTGCCCCAGTTGGTCCTGCTCTTCGTCGGTTTCCGGCAATGGCGGCGCCAAGCCACCGATCACTCCGGGTAACCGTAAGAGCGATACGACGTCCAGCTCGGCTGAGGCGTGCATCTGCTGCCGCAGCTCCTCCGCAGCGTGCAAATAGGCCTGCAGCAGCTCGCGATTTACTTGTACCGGCGCCGCCGCTCCGGCTTGCACGTTTACGTTGACGTCCACATGTCCCCGATGAAGCTTCTCGCGCACAATCTGACGCAGCCGCAGTTCGTAGAGATCAAATCCCTCCGGCAGCCGGAACTTCACGTCCAGGAACCTGTGGTTGACGCTTTTCACGCTGACGCGAATGCCCCAGCCGTTCTGCTCGCCGCGGGCCTGTGCGTAGCCGGTCATCGACAAACACTCGGGCTTCTTGGTCGGCGGCGAAGTTGCGTGCGGCGTCGTCTTAGGGCTCATAGTGAGTTACCCGGAGCGGCGAGATCCGGCGCGGAGGCTTGCGCCGGCGCCAGCATGTCATCATCTGCGAATTGCAAATCGTGGAGGCGCGCATACGTGCCGCCTCGAGCCATCAGCTCCGTGTGCGTTCCGCTTTCGCGGATCTGTCCGTCTTCGAGGACCAGGATCTTGTCCGCGCGACGGATGGTCGCCAGGCGGTGGGCAATGACGAACGTGGTACGGCCAACCATTAGGTTGCTCAGCGCTTTCTGCACGAACATTTCAGATTCGGCATCGAGCTCGGACGTGGCTTCATCCAAAATGAGGATCGGCGAATCCTTCAGAATGGCGCGGGCGATGGCGATGCGTTGCCGCTGGCCGCCGCTCAGCCGTGTTCCGCGCTCGCCGATCACGGTGTCGTAGCCCTGGGGCAAGCCCATGATGAATTCGTCGGCCAGCGCGGCGCGCGCCGCGGCTTCTACCCGTTCTTTCGGAACATTCTTCAGGCCATAGCAGATGTTGTTCCAGACGGTGTCATGAAACAGAATATTCTCTTGCGTGACCATGGCAATCTGCTCGCGCAGAGATTTAATGGTCACCTCGCGGATGTCCACGCCGTCGATGCGTATGTGTCCCGAAGTTAGCTCGTAAAAGCGCGGAATCAGATTCACCAGCGTGGTCTTCCCTGCACCGCTCGAGCCGACCAGCGCAACGACTTCTCCCCTGCGGGCGCGCAGCCGGATATTCTGCAGGATCACGGCAGCTTCCGCGCCGTAAGCGAAAGTCACGTTGTCGAATTCGATTTCTTGGGCGAAGGGCCGCAGCAGGGCAGCGCCGGGCAGCTCGCTCTTTTCTTCTTGCTGATCAAGATACGCGAACACCTGCTTGCTGGCGCCCTGCGCGTATTGGAACTGCTGATACACCTGGCCGATTCGCTTCAGCGGCATGTAAGCGTTAAACATGGCGTAGAGGAACGCCAGGAAAATACCTTGCGTCATTAGGTGGGCCTTGATCTGGCCGCGCGCGTAGAGAAGAAGCAACGGAATGACAATGGCTCCTAGCAGGTCCATCAGCGGCGCGGTAGCGACCGCCGCGCGCACCCAACGCATACTCTCCCGGAGAAGGCGGCGGGAAGCCTCGCGAAACTTGCGGATTTCAAAATCTTCCATGCCGAAGGCTTTGACGACACGATTGCCGCTGACGGTCTCCTGCAAAATCTGGCTGAGCTCTCCCAAACGGCTTTGGCTGGTCTCCGCGGACTGGCGGATCTTCCTGCCGAACTTTCCGACCGGAAGCACCACCAGCGGCAAGACTACGCCGACCGCGAGAGACATCTTCCAATCGATGTACAGCATCACGGCGAGGAAAACGATCAGAGTGAAGCTTTTTTGAAAAAGGTCGGCCAGATACTCGGAAAGGGCGACGCGGGTCTTTTCGATGTCGTTGATGACCGTGGACAGAATGCGCCCGGCAGGGTGATGCTGAAAAAATCCAATCGGCTGCCGGATGATTTTGGCGTAGACCTGATTGCGTAGATTGGTAATGGCCGCATGGCCGGCGTATTGGATTTCCGTAATGCCGAAATATTCAGCGATACCTTTGGACACGAAAAGCGCCAGGAGGGTGAAGCTGAAGATGGTCCAGACGTTGTGAATGCGCGCGGGGAAGAACTGGTTCAAGAAGATCGTTTTGCCGCCGGGCAAGGTAAAAAGAGGAAGCTGAGAACTTGCCGCCGTGGGGGTCAGAACGAAGTCCCACGCTATGCGAGCCATGAAAGCGACCATGCCTTCCGCGAGGGCCACGAAGGCCACCAGAACGACGCCGACGGCCAGGCGGAAGAAATAGGGCCGGACATAACTCAAAAGTCTTTTTAGTTGTGGTGATAACAACGATGCCACAGATCAGGCTCCCCTGCCGATTGCACTTGGTACGCTATTCGCCGCGTAGCGGTGTGTCAAGTTTCCGAGGGCGTGAGAACCCGCATCGCAGGCCGCCCTTCCCTACTTCTCGATGTCGCGGTGGACCACCTTCGCGGAGTAGCCGTGCTTTTCCAGCGCCTTCTTCACCGACTCCGCCAGCATCACCGAACGGTGCTTCCCGCCGGTGCAACCGAACGCAATCGTCAGATAACTTTTTCCTTCGCCGATGTAATGCGGCATCAGGTAGGTCAGCAGTCCCTCGATACGCCGCAAGAATTCTCCGGTTTGCGGAAATGACCGGATGTACCGGCACACCTTGGCGTCTCTTCCGGTATAGCGGCGGAGCCTGGGCACAAAATGAGGATTCGGCAGAAATCGCACATCGAACACCAGATCGGAATCGGTGGGCACGCCATACTTGTAGCCGAAACTCACCAGCGACACGAGAATGGGGCGTTTCTCCGGATTTTTGAAGCGCTGGGTGATGAAGTTGCGCAGCTCGTGGACATTAAATTTCGAGGTATCGATCACCACGTCGGCCAGCTTGCGGATGGGCTCCATCAACGCCCGCTCGTGGCTTAGGCTCTCGCGAACGGAAAGAGCTTTTCCAAACGGGTGCGGCCGGCGGGTCTCGCTGTAACGTCGCAGCAGCGCGTCCTCGCCCGCGTCGATGAAGACCAGCGCGATGGGATGATTGCGCCGCAAATGTTTCAGGAGTAACGGCAATTTTTCAAGCTGTGCGCCTTCCCGCGCGTCCACTAACAAAGCGGCGCGGGTGAAATCGGCGTCGCCGGCGGCGGTCAGTTCGGCAAAAATCGGGATTAGCTCCACCGGAAGGTTATCGACGCAGTAGAAGCCCATGTCTTCGAAGGCTTTGAGGACGGTGCTTTTCCCGGAACCGGAAAGACCGGTGAGGATGACAAGCTGCCTTGCTCCGCGTCTCGATTGCTGCTTCACGGGCGGCGCCGGCTCAGCTCTTTACCCTGCGTTGGTGGGTGCTGGGGATGCGCATGTCTTCGCGGTATTTCGCGACGGTGCGCCGCGTGACATGGATGCCCGCGTCATCGAGTTTCTTGGCGATCTGGTCGTCGGTCAGCGGCTTGGTGGAATCTTCTTCTTCGATCATCTTCTTTACGAGGCGTTTCAGCGTGAGCAGGGACATCCCGCTGCCTTCGGGCCCGTTCACCGATTCGCTGAAGAAGGAGCGCAGCTCCAGGACGCCCTGGGAAGTATGGGCATACTTGCTGGCTACGGCACGGCTGACGGTTGAGGGATGCACGCCTACTTCTTCGGCGACTTCCTTGATCATCATGGGCTTCAAGGCGTCAGGGCCATGGATGAGGAAATCGCCCTGGCGCGCGATGATCGACTGGCAGACGCGCAAAATCGTGTGCTTCCGCTGCTCGATGTTCTTCATGAGCTGAATCGCGGCCGTAAATCTTTCCTTGACGTAGTTGCGCACGTCGCGGTCCGCCGCGTCGCGCACCAACAGCCGGCGGTAGGTTGGGCTCAAGCGCAATTGCGGCATGTCGTCTTCGTTCAAGAAGGCCTGCCACTGATCGTCTACCTTGCGGAAATAGACGTCCGGCTCGACCAGGCGAGGTTCCGTCTTGTTGTAGCGCAGACCAGGCCGGGGATCGAGCTTCTTGATGACCTCGAGCGCGTGCTTCACGACATCCAGAGGGCGGTTCAGCGCGCGGGCAATGTCCTTGAGTTGATTGGACTGCACTTGCTTCAAATGCTCGGAGACGACTTGCTGTGCCAAGGTGTTTTGCGGATCGAAGGCTTTCAATTGCAGCAGCAGGCATTCGCGCAAGTCGCGCGCGCCCACTCCGATGGGGTCGAAATCCTGCACGACCGCTAGAGCGTCGTCCAGGTCGTCTTGCGAATACTTGCCCTGTTGCGCGAGCTCTTCCATCGAGGCCGTTAGATAGCCGTTCTCGTCGAGGTTGCCGATGATGCTCTCGACGATTTCCTTCACGGAGTCCGAACAGACGGTCACGCTCAATTGCCAGGTCAGATGATCGGTGAGCCCGGTGGCCGACGACAAGAACTTTTCGAAGGAAGGCCGCTCGGAAACTTCGCGCTCCTGCGATTGCCCGCCATCTCCGCCGGAATCCAAATATTGATTGAAGAAACTGCCGACATCGAATTCGTCAAAGGGATTGGGCTCCGGCTTCTCCGGAACTTTTTCGGTTTCTGCTTTCAGGAAGGTTTCGTCGCTGTAGTTGTCGGATTGGGTGGGTTCTTCGCTCAGCTCTTCGAGGACAGGGTTCTCAATCATCTCCTGGTTGATCATCTCGCGCAGCTCCAAGCGATTGAGCGCGAGAACGCTGACCATCTGCACCAGGCCAGGTGTCAGAATCTGCTTCTGAGACACCTTCAGATTCAGTTTGAGTCCCTGCCAGGCCATGGATTCTCTGTCTTTTCCCTTCGCTACCCTTAGTTCAGGCGGAAGTGATCGCCCAGGTACACGCGCCGGACCTCGGGATCGTTGCTCAACTCATCCGGGCGGCCCTTCCTGAAGATTTTGCCATTTCTCAGGATGTACGCGCGGTCGGTGACGCTGAGTGTTTCCCGCACGTTATGATCCGTAATCAGTACGCCAATTCCCGAACGGCTTAACTCCCGGATAATCTCCTGGAGGTCCTTGACCGTCAAGGGATCGATTCCTGAAAACGGCTCATCCAGGAGGATGAAGGAGGGCTGCAGCGTGAGCGACCTGGCGATTTCCAGGCGGCGGCGCTCACCTCCAGAAAGAGTGTACGCCTTGCTTTGCCGCACTGTCTCTAGTCCCATTTGCACCAGCAACTCTTCGAGGCGGTCGCGCTGTTGTTCCGGGGTAAGGGGCAGGGTTTCCAGCACCGCGAGCAGGTTTTCTTCGCTGGTCAGCTGGCGAAAGACCGAGGGTTCCTGAGGAAGGTAGCTGATGCCGCTGCGGGCCCGGAGGTACATCGGAAGGTCGGTAATTTCTTCGCCGTTTAGAAGAACCCGGCCGGAATCGGGGCGGGCAAGACCCACGATGATATAGAAGGTTGTCGTCTTCCCGGCGCCGTTCGGTCCTAGCAGTCCAACGACTTCACCTTGGCCGATCTCCAGCTCGACGTCGTCCACGACCTTGCGACCGCGATAGGACTTACTTAACTCGACAGCCTGGAGCTTCAGCATACCTCGTCATTTGTGACCGCGAAGCGGTCAACATCATTTCTCGACTCGGTGCTTTGTCAACGTCCGCGAACCATTTTCAGAGTCGACGATGATCGTATCATCCGCTAAAAAGAAGGTCAATTGACGCCCTGTAGTTGTTCCCGCGGAACCATCATAGAGCGTGGGGTTTCCGCCGCTCATGACAAATTTTCCGTTCGCGGCGGTGTACTCGCCGCGCTCCGCGGTGGCTTTCCGGCCGCCCTCCTCCACGGTGACGCCGCCTGTGCCCACGGCGCGGCTGATCTGTTGCGCGCCGCTGCCGGGATTTGCGCCATTTGATGCGTTTGGAGCAGCTTGGCCACCACGTGTGAAGTAAAGGTCCAGCGCCGGAGCCAGCATCCTTTGTTCGGCGGACTGCACCACGACATTTTGTTCCAGGTGCGCGCGGCCCTCCTTGTCCCAATATGCAAGGGTCCCACACGTCGTGTGCCACAAATGCGGCTTCTTTGCGGTGGCCTGCGAAGTGTTGATGTGTCTCGCCACCTGTGCAGCGGCGCGATCGGTTGAGGGCTCCGCCGTGCGATCACCGGGTTGTCCGGGCGCTTGTGGAAAGACAGCTTGTACGTTCCCCACCGCATTCAAGACACGGGCGTCGCGCAGCAGTTCGATGGAGTTTGCCTGCAGGACGGAATCGCCCTGCCATAGCCGCGCGTGTCCGGAATACAGCGCACGACCCGCTTTGGAATTTGCCTGCAGGGTATCCGCCGTAATGTTTGCGGGCGCGGATGCGAGCTGCACGGCACTGCCTCTCGGCGACAAATCTGTCGAACGCACGCCACCTTCGGCCTGAATGTCGCCCGTGGTCTGCACAAAGGTGATGCGTGATGCGTGCGTCTCGGTCGTGGCGTCGCGCGCAACAGCTTGGCCCGCCAGCGTGGCGGTCTGAGAGGCGCGTTGGAAGGTGGCGTGCTCCGCTTGCCCGCTGCGATCTCCCTCCTTGAGCTTCACGTCGCCCTGTAAATCCATCTGCGACCATCCGCCGGTGGCCGACATTTGGGCCACACCGCTCTTGGCGGTGGCCGTCTGCACGGGGTGCCCGGTCACCGATCGCTCTGTCCGCACGTTTCCCGTGGCTTGAAGCTGTCTGGCCTGGCCTTGCTGACCGAAGTCCATCACCAGCTTGTCGGCTTGCAACTTGGTTCTCGCGGGCGTCCCTCCGCCTTGGGGCGCGGCGTCGGTCCACTCCATGGTTCCCGCGGCCAGCGTCTCCGCCTTTTGCGGCTTGCCGGCTTCACGTTCCTTTCCGCCGCTAAACTCCATGCGAAACGCGCTGGTTTGCAGCAACCGGGCGTCCCCGGTCTTGTTTTGTTGGGTCTTGAGTACCACGCTGCCGTTCAAGTTCAACTCTTTCGGTTGGCTCACTCGCGGCCACAGTTCCAGCGTCCCGGAATCCGCGATGGCTTCGTCCGCTTCCGCCGCGCTGCTGCGAAGCGCGTGAACCGCTCCCGTCGCGTCCAGCTTACTGAGCCATCCTTCGGGCGAAAAGCGCGCCGTCAGGGTATCCGCCTCCAACTTCATCTCGTCGGACGTGCTCTTCGACGTCAGCGCCGGCCGGTTCCCTCCCGCGCCCGTCGTGGCCACGATTTTCTCGGCGCGAAACTCGTCATCCAGCGCCAGTGAAATCTGTCCGGCCGTCAATCGCTCCGTCGGCGTCTCTGCTTCTGCCGGGCCGTGCAGGTGCATTACGCGAGTGTCCCGGCCGAAGTCGAGGCTTGCTCCTTTCACGTGCACTTCTTGTCCGAGCCGCGATTCCATCTGCCCGGCCGTTTTCTTTCCGGCGTTTCCAGGCGGCTGGAGCAGTGTCAGCCGTACATTTCTCCGGAGCCGTATTGTTCCTTCTTCGGACTCGTACTGCATCCCCACGGCATCGCCACTGCCGTTGGGAAACGCAAAGGTCACCTGCTGGTCCGTCTGCGCTATGCCGCTGGCGCGGTCGAATCTTACGTCGTGGGTCTCCACGTGAGTCACGAGGGCTTTGGCGGCCGCCGGGTTGCGGGCCGCTTGCTTGGCATCCACCGCGCTCATCAAGTCGATTTGAACGTCGCCGCTGCACGTGATGCTCAGATCCTCCTTGCCGTAGCGGCAGCTCTGGGTATGGATGACGTCGTGGCGCTCGCCCGTCTTCCCGAAAATGGTGATTCTGACATCCTCGAGGAGGCTCGCGTCCTGCCCTTTGAATTCCGTGGACTTCGAGGCCTGCACTTCAAAAATCGTCTGGGTTCCGTTCTCCTTTTTGAAATTGATCCCGTTGGACTGGCGTGAGACGTCGACCGGCGCCGGAGCCGGCGCTGTTTTCTTGTCGAGATAAGTTTTCCAATGGCGCTCGAGATACACGGCGGTCGTCACTCCCACCAGGAGCAACGCCACCGCCGCCGACCAGCGCGCGTAGCGCGCCGCTTCACTTCTCAGCATAACTTCAGTTAAGCAAACTTCCTGCAGGCTGTATAGAAGGAGGTTGGTGGGAATCTATTGCAACAGGCGCATGCCTCCCTTCGAAGCTCAGGGTAAACGGAAGGCGGCCGCTGCAACCATTCGGGTACGTCTTGGTGTTCAACGTGTGGTTAGGCCAGGAAGGAAATCTTACCCCGCCGATTCGGCACTCGCCAAGGTATCCGGCAGGATCCCCATGTTCGCCGCGGCTACGCTATCCCGATTCGTATTCTTCACCAAATACATGGCTTCGTCGGCGAGGTGCAGCAAGCCTTCTTTCGTCCGCGAATCCACGGGGTAGGACGCCACGCCAACGCTCGGCGTAACCCGCACGCGGAGTCCTGCCTGGTCGAGCCACACCGATTCGCGAATCAATTTATGCAGTCTTCGCGCCACATTCAAAGCGTTTTCTTTGGGCGTTTGCGGCAGCAAGATCACAAACTCATCGCCACCGTAGCGGAAGGCAAAATCGATCAGCCGGCAATGCGACTTGAGCGCGTTGCCGATCTCCGCGAGCAATTTCGAGCCGACCAGGTGCCCGTGCGTGTCGTTCACCTGCTTGAAATGATCCAGGTCGATGAACACCAGCGAAAATTCATAGTTGTAGCGCTGCGAGCGGTAAATCTCGGTCTCCAGGATGAAGCCCATGTGCCGCGCGTTGTAGAGGGTGGTGCAATCATCGGTGATGGTCAGCTCGTGAATGCGCTTCACGTGCCGGGCATTCTCCAGGGCAATGGCCGCAAAGTCCGCCAGCGCTTCCAGCAGCTTCAGGTCCCGCGGATCGAAACCGTCCGGCCCGAAGCAATTGATGAGTTCGATCACGCCCAGGCAGGTGTCGCGAAACTTGACTGGCACCGCGACGATCGACTGCGTTTCCATCTTCGTCTTTTCGTCGACTTTGCCAAAGAACCGCGTGTCTTTAGAGGTGTCCGGAACCACTACCGCCTCGCCGTTTTGCGCCACCCAGCCGGCAATCCCTTGCCCTACTTTGACGCGCACATCCTTGAGCGCCTGCGACGCTTTACCTACCGCCAGCTCAAAGTACAGTTCTTGCGTCGCCTCATCCAGCAGCAGCAGCGACCAATTGTCTGGCCGCAGAAACTCATCGATCTTCTCCATGATGGTCCGAAGAACTTGATCGAGCTGCAGCGAGGACGTCAGCGCCTTCCCAAGCTCTTGAAAGACAGCGACTTCCCCCGCTTCGCGATGTTCGTAGGGAACCGCGGAATTGCGGCGGCGTTCGACGGCAGGAAATTGTTTAACTTCCTCCACTCGGTTGAACCTGATCCTTTGGATGGCTGCCGCCCTGCCTTTCGCTGTTCGGCAGACACTCCGGCAAGCGCGATTCGGCCCAAGTCCGCGAATCTTCGCCAGTATAGGCTCCACTCAAAAACAGGCGCAACACACTCGTAGGACAGGCGTTGCGATGTTGCCATCATCTAGTTACATACCCTGTGGCGTTATTTGCAGCCGGAACAGCGTCTTGTTTGACACGCCTCATTCCCCCGCCTATAGTGCCGTCGAGGGGCTTGATACCGGCTTCCGAGGCACCCGCCGCAGTGCACTCTTATGCGGCCATTGCTGACTCCGACCGCCATGCGGTCGCAATCTGAGATAGGTAACACTGCCGGGCACGGGTAAGCGATCCATGGCGAAAGGAAGTTTTGGCGAACTTCTGAAGCGCGAGCGCGAGATGCGCGAAGTCTCGCTGAACGAGGTCACGGTGGCGACGCGCATCGCTCCGAAGTTTCTCGAAGCCCTTGAAAATCAAGACTGGGAAAAGCTTCCGGGAGGGGTTTTCAACCGGGGTTTCGTGCGCTCGATCGCGCGCTATCTGGGCCTTGACGAAGAGCATCTGCTCGCCGAATACGATCTCGCCCACGGCGAGCAAAAAGCAGAATCTCCCGCGCCTCCGGAAAACCGCATTCCCTCTCCTTCGAAGTGGCTCGTTGCCCTTACGGTGCTCGTGATCCTTCTCGGCGTCGCAGGTGTTGTCGCTGCGGGGGTCTATGGCTGGCGCCGCTATGCTGCCCATCGTTCCTCAAAACAGTCCCTTGCTTCATCCGTGCCGTCGCAACCTCAATCGCCCCCGACGCTCCCCAGTTTAATGGTCGACGTTACTCCGCCTTCTGCCGCCGCTGCTGCTTCGTTGATCTCCTCCACTTTCTCGCCCCTTGATCTCTCCGTTTCCACTTCCGCCGCGACGCATGTTCGCATATTGGCCGACGGCAAGCTTCTCCTCGACACCGAACTGCCCGCCGGCGAAACCCGGCGTTTCTCAGCAGGTCAACGGTTCGAAGTCACTGCCGCGGACTCTTCCGCGGTGTTGCTGGAATTGAACGGTCGGACGATGCCGCCGCCCGGAACGCCCGGCGGCTCCGGTACAATAGTGCTCAGCCAAGAAGATTTGAGACAGGCACCCGGTGGAAACTCTCAGCCCTGAAGTTGTAGAGGATCTGCGCCACGGCCGCGCGACACGTGAACGCAAAATCGCTGTCTGCGCAAGTGGGGCGCATTTGCCTCCCGCCGACCGCGCGGAAATTCTCGCGGTGCTAGCCATGGATACGGATGAAGTGATCGCCGAACGCGCCAAGGACGCGATTCTCTCTGTTCCGATCGAGTATTTCCTCGAAGCGCTCCGGCGTCAGCAGGCTCTCGCACCACTCTTTGAATTCGCCGCGAAAAATCTGGCAAGCAAACCAGGTGTCTGCGAAGCCCTAGTGGCGAACAAAAATTGTCCCGCGGAGCACCTGGTTCCTGTCGCGCGCCAGCTTTCGACGTCCAGCGTTCAAGCCCTCATGGAAGAACTGGACCGCGTCAGCGAATCCCCCGCTCTCGCGGCCGCTCTGGAGCACACCAACTCTCTGACCGCCGACCAGAAAAATATGCTCCACGAGCTGATGGGTTCTTCGATCGATGAAGCCGCCCTCGCGGAGGCTGCGGCCGAAGCCGAACCGGATATGGCCCGGCGCCAAACCCTCTTGCAGCGGCTTGCCAAAATGACGGTCGCCCAACGCGTACAATTCGCGATCAAAGGAAGCTCCGAGGCACGCCGCACCCTAATCCGCGATTCCAACAAAGTCGTCCAGCGCGCCGTCTTGCAATCCCCGCGCCTCACCGATCAGGAAGTGGAGGCCTTCGCTGCCATGTCCAGCCTGACCGATGAAATCCTTCGGCTCATCGCCGGGAACCGCAATTTCCGCAAGAACTACACGGTGGTACGCAATCTTCTTAACAATCCGAAAACGCCTCTTGACGTCAGCTTGCACATGCTGCCCATGATCAATGCTATGGATCTCAAGCGCCTGTGCACGAATAAAAACGTTCCAGAAACACTTCGCTCCACCGCCGTTAAACTCCATCGCCAACGCCAGGAGTTCAAGAAGTAACTCGGTCATTTGTGCAGAAAGGTGCTTCCGTGCGGAACCCGAACAAATTTCTTACTCTGAAGACGTTTTTCGTGTTGGCTTTTTGTGTAGCAGTCGCGTTCGCTGTGGCAGGTGTGCCGATATGCACCACCCAAGGTAGTCAAGCTGCAGCTTCCGACCCGTGGACGGCGGCACAATTGGTGCAACCCGCCGACCTGGTCAAAGAGTTCTCCGCGAAGAACGACGCTGCTCCGATAATTCTCTATGTCGGGTTTCGTACGCTCTTCGAGGGTGGACACATCCCCGGGGCTTCGTTTCACGGCACGGCTTCCACCGAATCAGGTCTCGCCGACTTGAAGAAATGGGCAGCCTCGCTACCCCGGACAACAAATCTTGTCATCTACTGCGGTTGTTGTCCTTTTGATCGTTGCCCAAACATCCGCCCGGCGTTCACCGCACTCCGCGACATGGGCTTTACACATTTGCGGCTGCTCGTGCTGCCGAAAAACTTTGCTGCGGACTGGGTTGAAAAAGGCTATCCCATGGAGAAAGGCCTGTAGCGCTCGGCAAGAATCGGCTCTGCTGAATGCAAGCTGCCTCTTCCGATGTGCTTCGCCCGCTCAACTTGGCTGTTCTCCCGCGTCCCTGCTATGCTTCGGCTCCGGTACGGATTCGGAGGCCTCTCCCGATGTCGGAAAAACTCTTTTTCTCCATGGCTTTTCTTGCGCTCGCCGCTGCTACGCCCGCCCAGCAGCAGCCCGCGAAGCACTTCGACGGCAACTCCTGGTGGGCGCACGTCAAGGTCCTCGCCGATGACAACATGGAAGGCCGCGAAACCGGTAGCGAAGGTCTCCGCAAAGCCGAAGCCTACGTCGTCGAGCAGCTCACCAAAGCGGGTCTCCAGCCTGCCGGAATCAACGGCTTTTACCAGCCCGTCAAATTCGTTTCCCGCGAAATCATCGAAAAGGATTCCTCTGCGGCTCTGGTCAACAAAGGGGAAGTCGAGCCGCTTACCCTCGGCGAAGACACTTACTTCAATACTCGCATCGACCTCGCGCCCGAAGAAATTACCGCGCCGCTCGTCTTCGCCGGGTATGGCCTGAAAATTCCGGAGAACAACTACGACGACCTCGCCGGCCTCGACCTCACCGGTAAAGTTGTCGTCTACCTCGCCGGCTCGCCTTCGGACATTCCCACGGCGCTTTCCGCGCACTACCAGACCCTCAGCGAGCGCTGGAAGGCTCTGAAGCAAGCTGGCGTCATTGGTATCATCGGCATTCCCAATCCCGCCTCCATGGACATCCCGTGGTCGCGCATGTCCCTCAATCGCGCGCATCCTTCCATGGATATTGCCGATCCCGAGTTCAACGAAACCTCCGGCCTCAAGCTCGCTCTCACTTTCAACCCCGCGCAGGCTGAAAAACTCTTCGCCGCCTCCGGCCACAAATTCGCTGAAATCGCCGTCCTCGGCAAAGACCGCAAGCCGCTCCCGCGTTTCCCGCTGGGCATCTCGCTGAAAGCCCGCGCCAGCATGAAATCCACGTCGGTCGAATCCGCCAACATCGTCGCCAAGCTGCCTGGCAGCGATCCTGCTCTCAAGAACGAATACGTCGTGCTCTCCGCGCACGTCGACCATGTCGGCATCGGAGAGCCGATCAACGGCGATCGCATCTACAACGGCGCCATGGACAACGGCTCCGGCACTGCCGCATTGCTCGATATCGCCGCCTCGTGGAAGGCGCATGCCGGCCAGCTTCGCCGCTCCATTCTTTTTCTATTTGTCACCGCGGAAGAAAAAGGACTGCTGGGATCGAAATATTTCGCCGCTCATCCCACCGTCCCGCCCAAATCCATGATCGCGAACATCAACATCGACATGTTCTTGCCGATCGTTCCGCTGAAAGTTCTCCGGGTCCAAGGGCTCGTCGAATCCGATCTTGGCGACCGCGCCCGCGACGCTGCGCAGGTGTTCGGTGTGCGCGTCCAGCCCGACCCCGAGCCGCTGCGCAACATTTTCATTCGCAGCGATCAATACAACTTCGTCCGCCACGGAATCCCCGCCGTGAAACTCGACGTCGGCTTCGACCCCGGTTCGCCCGAGCAAACCCTTTTCAAGGATTGGCTCACCAACAGCTATCACGCGCCTTCCGATGATCTCGCGCAGCCCGTCGATCTAGGCGCTGCCGGCCTCTACGAAGAAATCGTGCGCCAGCTCCTCATCTCCACTGCTAACACCGACGCCCGCCCACAATGGAAACCCGACTCCTTCTTCCGCCGCTACGCCTCCGCCGGCAACGACTGAGCCGCCAAGCGCTGCGGTCTAACAGCCTCGTAGCCGCCGGGCTTCAGCCCGCTGGTGCCTTCGCTTTTCGTGTTTCGGAATCCGACCCGTTCAGCCCAGCCACTGCGGGTTCTGCACCGTTCCGTCGAAATCATGCGTGGTCTTGTACCCTTCGTACTTGCCGCCCCGAGCAGCTTCGGCGGTCTTCGTACGCAGCGCCGCGACCTCCGTCTCGCTCATCGGCCGAAACGTTCTCGCCGCCGTTAGAGCCTGCTCCAGAATCGGTACAGAGTCACAGCCGGTGATGACCACGCTGGTCGGCAGGTTCATGGCGTAGTGCAGGCACTCGATGGGCTCGGCGGTCCTGCTGCCGAGAATGAGTCCATTCCCCATGGGCTTCATGCCCAGCACGCCGATCCCGTTCTTCACCAGCACCGGCAATACTTTCTTCTCGAAACTGTTGTAGTGCGCATCCATCACGTTGAGCGGCATCTGCACCGCATCGAAATGAAAATGATGCGCGTCCGCGGTCTCCAGCATTTTCAGATGAATGTCCGGACTTTTGTGGCCCGTAAATCCGATGTAGCGAATTTTCCCCGCCTTCTTTGCGTCCACCGCCGTTTCCATCCCGCCGCCCGGCCCAAAAATCTTTTCGGGATCTTCCATTCGAATGACTTCGTGGAATTGCAGCAGATCGATGCGGTCGGTCTGCAGCCGGCGCAGAGACTCGTCCAATTGTTGCGCCGCGGCTTTCTTGGTTTGCCCGTCGATCTTGGTCATCACAAACGCGCGCTGCCGGTAACCGTCCCGTAGCGCCTTGCCCATGCGCACTTCGCTCTCCCCGCCGTTGTAGTCCCAACAGTTGTCCAGGAAATTCATCCCGTTGTCGATCGCCATGCGGATAATCCGGATGCTCTCTTGCTCGTCCCGTTGCGATCCAATGTGATATCCGCCGAGCCCCACCATCGAGACTTTCTCACCGGTCCGCCCCAACGTGCGGTACGTCATGCCCTCCTTTGTATCCGCCGCCCACGAGAGTTTCTCCGTGCCCGCGGCGCACGTCGCCGCTACCGCCAACCCCAAGAAGTCCCGCCTGCTCACACCGCCATCTTTCGCGCTCTTTCCGTCCGC
>JBGOVR010000032.1:0-33436 GCA_041478205.1 Candidatus Acidiferrum sp. | reverse complement strand
TGCAGGAATTTCTTGGGATTCTGCCGGAAATCCCCAATCAGCAAGCGCAGGTCGCCGGTCAGTCCGGTCAAGTTGTCGTACAGTTGCGGATCGGAGAAGAGTTTCCCGGCGGTGGTGGTGTTGTCGTTTAGCTTGGCCGTCGCGTTCGCGACATTCGTGCTGGCGTCGCGCAGCTCGTTATAGACTGCATCGTCCGTTGCAAATTTGCCGAGACTCCCCTTCCCCGCTCGAATGTCTCCGATCATGGAATTGCCATTGCTAATCGCTTCTTTCGCCTGATCGTACAGCGTCGGATCGTAGAGCAGCTTCCCGAGCGTACCCTTCTGCGCGCGGATGTCTCCCATAATCACATTCGCATTGTCGACCGCGGTGCCCACCTTGTCGTACATCTCGTCGGAGGCTACCAGTTTGCCGATGCTTCCCTGCCCCGCCTGGATGTTGCTCAAGAGTTCGTTGGCTTTCGCTAATAAAGTGTTGAGATTATTGTAGGCCTTGTCATCCGTGAGGAGCTTACCGAGGTTGCCCCGGCCTTTCTTAACACCCGCCACAAGATCCTGCACGTCGAGGGTGAGCGCCTGCAGATTCCCAAGCAGATCCGAGCTGCGCTCGACGACTTCCATCATGGCCTTCTCCGCGATGCCTTTGACTTCCTTGCCCTCCGTCACCGGCACTCCGGTGATGCCGCGGGTAATGTTGAGGTAGCGATTGCCGAGAAGCCCTTCGGTCACCAGGCTCGCGGTGGAATCGGTAAGGATGTAGCCCTGGAATCGCTTGTCGATGCGCATGACGACTTCAATGTTTCTGTCTTTGTCGGTAACCTGGCCCGGCGTTCGCGGCGCCATCTTGATGGTCTCCACGTTTCCTACCTCTACACCGTCAACCTTCACGGGCGCACCGGTCGCCAGACCTGACACCGTCGGCAAAAGTGTCTTCAGCCGGTACTTGGGACCAAGAAACTGCGAGCCGGTAACATAAAAAATACCGGCGGCAAGCACGAACAACCCGACCAGCACGAACAGCCCGACGCGCAACTCCGTCCAGGTCAATTGTTTGCGCCGCGCCATGAATGGTTTCCTCCCTGCCGCACAACTCGACGATTTAGCGGCTGGCCCAATGCCAGCCAGTTAGACTACAGCAAATTCACACCAGAAAGCGCCTCAGATAAGCATCCTTCGAGGCCGCGATCTCTTCCGGCGCGCCTTCAAAGTAGACGCGGCCCTCGCGATAAACAAGAAATCGCGTCACCGGACCTGGCGCAGTTCCCGCCGGCGGTGCCGCGCCGCCAGCAGCCCGCACGACGTGCTTCGTTTCCGGGTCAAAGCGGAAATTCGTCAGCGCGAATCCATCTTGCAGGCGGTGCGTGGCAAGAAGAGCGGTGACACCGTAGACGTCGCGCAAGCGCAGAATCAGCGTGATGATCGTCTGTGCCGTGACCGGATCGAGTCCCGCCGTGGGCGAATCGTACAGCACGATCTGCGGCCGATTCACCAAAGCGCGGGCAATGGAAACCCGCCGGCGCATTCCTCCGGACAATTCCGGGGGAAGCAGGTCCAGGGTGTGCTCCAACTCCACAAAGCGCAGCGCTTCCCGCACGCGTGGCTCAATTTCCTCTTCGTCAACACCGTCCTCGCGAAGGCGATACGCCACGTTATCCGCGACGCTCAGGGAATCGAACAGCGCACCTTCTTGGAATACGAATCCGATCTGGCGGCGGAATTCGAGCAGCTCTCGCTCGGCCATAGCGGAAACTTTGTGGCCCAGGACTTCCACCGCGCCCTGCGCCGGGTGCAGCAATCCGGCAGCAAGCTTCAGGGTGAGCGTCTTGCCGGTACCGGTTTCCCCAAGGAGCACTAGAGTTTCGCGGGGCAGCACGTGAAACGACACACCGCGCAAGATATCGCCTTCGCCGAATCCGATGCGCACATTTTCGAAGGTGATGACGGGAGCCGCGTCCGTTCCTGGCGTGGCGCGGGAACTCATTGGTCTCGCCCGCCGTGAGGACAGCTATTCTTGCGTGGTCGCATGGCACGGCAGCGCGGGCGCCTCGATAGACTCATGATGCGCGTCAAAAAACTTTGTCCGCCAGGTAGAGAGAGAGTTTCGTCAGGAACAAATCAGCCGCGATGATCATTACCGAGGCGACGACTACCGCCTGGGTGGTGGCGCGCCCGACGCCCTGGGTGCCGCCGCGAACCGTCAAACCCTTATAGCATCCGACGGTGGCCAAGATGAACCCATAGACCATCGGCTTCATCATCCCCTGCATGATGTCGCTAAAATCGAGGGCATCGATCGCGCGGGTCCAGAATTCCACCGCGCCCAGGCGCAAAGAAAATACCGAGGCTACACATCCGCCAAGAAGCCCAATGAAATCATTCAAAGCGGTCAACAGCGGCAGCATGAGAATCGTGGCCAGCACGCGCGGAGTCACCAGCTTGCGGCTGGGATCCGTTCCCATGGCGCGCATCGCATCGACCTGCTCGGTCACGAGCATGGCCCCAAGCTCCGAGGCGATACCCGAGGCGCAGCGCCCGGCGACCAGAATCCCCGTCAGCGTCGGCCCCAATTCGCGAACCAACGCCAGCGCAACGATGTCGCCGGTCAACGCGGTCTGGCCAAAGCGCACGAACTGCGAGCCGGTCTGTAGCACCATGACCGCGCCGATAAAAAAGCCGGAGACCAGCACGATGGGCAGCGAACCCACGCCGATGTCGTCCATCTGATCCAGCAGGTCCTGAAAATAGCGGGGCCCGGTGGCGAGATTGGCGAGCGAGCGCATGGCCATCTCGGAGTAATCTTGGACATCGGAGAGGAGTTGCTTCAGAGCGTCGATCAGCACCTCGCCCATGGAAACTTCCTCCACGGGCTTGCCTTCGCGACCTGCGACCTGGAAAGGAGTGTCTGCCACGAGTTCCTATCGTTGACGGCGTTCGCTGACAACTGGTTGCAAGACAAACACTGACGGAGAAGCGTAACCGTGCTCCGGGAACACGTCAAGTAACCATACAGACGGGGCGACATCGACTGGACGCAAAGCGGTGCGACCGCTACACTATTCGTTTCCACACTGCTATTGGCAGCGCACGTGAGGCCTTGGACGGGAATGTTGCGTTTCTACACGGCGGGTGAATCGCACGGTCAGGCGCTCCTGGCGTTTATTTCCGGGCTGCCCGCGTCCCTGCCGGTTGACTTCGATTTCGTCAATCACGAGCTGCACCGCCGCCAACTCGGGTACGGTCGCGGCGGCCGGCAAAAAATCGAGAAGGACCGTGCGGAGATTTTTGCCGGTGTGCGGCACGGGAAGACCATTGGGGCGCCGATCGCGCTGCGCATCGAGAATCGTGATTGGGCCAATTGGGAGAAAATTCTCCCCATCGAAGATTCTCCAGAGATGGCGGGGCTCGATAAGAAGCTGGTCGCCCCGCGTCCGGGGCATGCGGATCTGGCAGGCTCGCAAAAATTTAATTTCCACGATGCGCGCTACATCTTGGAGCGCGCGTCGGCCCGCGAAACGGCGGCGCGGGTGGCCGTCGGCGCGATCGCGAAGCTCCTGCTGCGCGAGTTGGGCACAGAAATCGCGAGCCACGTTCTTCAAGTCGGGCACGTGAGGTTGGATCGGAGTGCTACGTGGGACGAAATCCGCGCGATTAGTGCGGACTTGGATTCCCCGCTTCGCTGCGTCGATCCTGCTGTGCAGGACAAGATGAAGGCCGAAGTCGATGCGGCGCTCAAAGCGGGCGATACCGTGGGCGGCATCTTTGAAGTTGTGGCACACAACGTGCCCGTGGGGCTGGGCAGTCACGCTCAGTGGGACGAAAAACTGGACGGCCGGCTCGCGCAGGCTTTAATGAGCATCCAAGCCGTGAAGGGCGTGGAGATCGGCGCGGGTGTTACCGCCGCAGGTTCCTATGGCAGCGAAGTGCAGGACGAAATTTCTTACGATAAGGCGGCGAAGAAGTTCCGGCGCTCCTCCAATCGCGCCGGCGGGCTCGAGGGCGGGATCACCAACGGCGAAGACGTAATCGTGCGAGGATATCTGAAGCCCATCTCGACGCTGCGGCGCGCACTGGGGACGGCCGATATGGTCACCAAGGAGCCCGTCCAGGCGGCCTACGAGCGGTCCGACTGGTGCGTGGTCCCGGCGGCGGGAGTGGCGGCGGAGGCCATGGTAGCTCTTGTCTTAGCCGATGCTTTTCTGCAAAAATTTGG
The DNA here is from genome assembly GCA_041478205.1 of Candidatus Acidiferrum sp. Lineage (GTDB taxonomy): Bacteria > Acidobacteriota > Terriglobia > Acidiferrales > UBA7541 > Acidiferrum. The sequence continues at coordinate 29,227 of JBGOVR010000032.1, read as the reverse complement.
AGGGGATTCGCTCGCCGAGATGCGGCGGAATTTTGACAACTATGCCAGACAAATCGCCGAGTTCTAAATCGCCGGCTGCCGCGGTGTCCGGGACGCAAGATACGCAGGAGACAACCGCGGTCTCCACCGCGGCGGTTTCCGCGTCCGGCAAAATCTATCCGATCGTCAAATATGGCGATCCGATCCTCGAGAAATCCACCGCGCGGATGATGAAGTTTGACGCCGAACTGGAACAGCTTGCCGAGGACATGTTCGCGTCCATGTACGCCGCTCAAGGTGTCGGCCTCGCCGCGCCGCAGATCGGTCTGAGTGTTCGCTTGGCGGTGGTGGACGTGACCGGCGGCAAGAACCCGGAAGCCAAGATCATTTTCGTGAATCCGGAAGTAATTCACGCCGAGGGCGAAAAACGCGAAGAAGAAGGCTGCCTGTCGATCCCTGGTTTCCGCGGCTACGTCGTGCGGCCGCAGTTTGTGACGGTGAAGGCGCAAAATGCCAAGGGCGAGACCTTCGAGATTCGCGGCGAAGATTTGCTGGCGCGCGCGTTCTGCCACGAGATCGACCACCTGAACGGCATTCTGTTCCTTCAGCACCTCAGCATGCTCAAGCGCGACCTGATCAGACGGAAGATCAAAAAACTCAAGAAGCAAGGCGAGTGGTAGGCGCCGGAAGAGTGCGGGTTGTATTCTGCGGCACCCCTCAGTTTGCTGTTCCCACCTTGAAGCATCTGCTCGCGCAGCAGGATATTGAAATCGTCGCTGCGATTACGCAGCCGGATCGGCCGCGGGGGCGAGGCATGCAAGTGTCCTTTTCGCCCGTGAAGGAAACCGCGGTGGCCGCCGGGGTCCCGGTGCACCAGCCGGAAAAGATACGATCGCCGGAATCACAAGAAATGTTGCAGCGCCTCGCTCCAGACTGCATCGTGATCATCGCCTATGGCCAGATTATTCCGGCGCGGCTGCTTCCCATTCCGAAGCACGGTTGGATCAATCTGCACGCTTCGCTGCTGCCGAAATATCGCGGCGCGGCGCCCATCCATTGGGCCATCGCCCAGGGCGAAACGCGAACCGGACTCACTACCATGCGCATCGATGCGGGCATGGACACTGGCGAGATGCTATTGCGGCGAGAAGTGGAAATCGGTTCCACAGAGACGGCGCCGGAGCTCGCCGCGCGCATGGCGGAAGCTGGTGCGCCTTTAATGCTCGAGACGCTCCGAGGGATTGCCGGGGGAACCGTTGTAGCCCAACCGCAAAATCATAGTGAAGCTAGCTACGCTCCGCTGCTCAAGAAAGAAGACGGCAGGATTGATTGGACGCGCCCAGCGCAGGAAATTTACAACCGCATGCGTGGCTTTACGCCTTGGCCGGGAGCGTACACGACCCTTCGCGGGCGCATGTGCCACATGGTGGCGGAGCCGGTGTCTAACGAAATGACGGAAACGCGGTCTCACGAATCGAGCTTTTCCGCGCCAGACGCGGCAGAGCCCGGAACGCTGCACGTCACACCGGCGGGATTGCTGGTCTCCTGCGGAGGAGCAACCCAATTGCGCGTGCTATCCGTCAAAAAGGAAGGCGGCAAGAAGATTGACGCCATGGAATTTGCGCGCGGAGCACGGTTGACCGAAGGAGAACGCTTCGGCGAGACGTAGTTTGCGCACACGGGAACGCTAAGGCATACTCAACTTTTGAGGCAACTCGGTCCGAAAACCGCGAAGACCGCAGAAAACGCACGTGTCACCCTTAGGGTCGCAACCTATCGAGCCCCAAAAGACGGAGTTTCAAAAATTGGGAGATTGCCATTCATGAAAATAGCCGGATGGTTACAAGCGGGCGGGAATCGGACGCGCCGCGCCAAGGAATTTCTGCGCGCTGCGGCCTGCTGCGCACTGGCGGGGCAGCTTGCGACTGTGCCGCTGGCCTCCACACCCACGACACCCGCGAATGCCCCGGCGGCCAAGGCGCCTAGCGATCCGATTTTGAAAGTCATGCAAGGCGAGTTGTCGCGCGCCACCAGCGATCTGGCCAAGAGCGACCCTGCGCCGTATTTCCTCAGCTATACAGTTAATGACCAAAGCATCGTCGTGCTCATCGGTGCGTACGGGAGCTTGCTCACCGACGCGGCTCTGCAACGCCGCCAAGCGGACGTGACCATGCGGGTGGGCTCGCCGGCGCTGGACAACACCCACGGTCAGAGCCGCCCTAGCGGTATGACTTCCGGGACATTGCCGCTGGGCGACGATCCTGACGCGATCGGTCGCGTACTGTGGGAGTTGACCGACCGGGAATACAAGCGTGCCGCGCCGGCATTTTTGAATGTGAAGACGAACACCGCGGTGCGCGCGGAAGAGGAAGACAAATCGCCGGACTTTTCTAAAGAGGCGCCGCAAACGCATACCGGGGAGCCGCTGACACCGCCGGCGTTTGACCGCACCGCGTGGGAAGGCGAGATTCGGCGGCTATCCGCGGGCTTCCGCAAGTACTCGGACGTATATTTCGCGACCGTGCTGCTGCAGGTGCAAAACTCGAATTCCCGCTTGGTGTCCAGTGAAGGGGCGGCCATCGCTACCCCGACTGCTTCCACCCGGTTGATCATGGAAGCGCAAACGCGCGCGGATGACGGCATGGAGCTGCTCCGCGTGGAAACGTTTCAAGCGCCGGCCGCCAGCGGGCTGCCGAGCGAGGCGGAACTTACCGCCAAGATCGACAAGATGGCCGAAGACCTGAAGGCCCTCCGCAAAGCACCGGTGGCGGAGCCCTATGATGGCCCGGCGCTTCTGAGCGGACGCGCCGCCGCCGTGTTTTTCCACGAGGTCCTCGGGCATCGACTGGAAGGCCACCGCCAGCGCGACGAAGATGAAGGACAAACATTCACGAAAAAAGTGAACCAGGAAGTTCTGCCGAAATTCTTGAGCGTCGCGGACGATCCTACGATTCACGAAATAGGCGGCGTAAAGCTGGCGGGCTCGTACGAGTACGACAACGAAGGAGCCCCCGCGCAACACGTCGACGTAATTCAAAACGGCATTCTGAAGAATTTCCTGATGTCGCGCATGCCCATCAAGGATTTCAGCGTCTCGAATGGTCACGGGCGCAATCAGCCGGGGCTCATGCCCACCGGCCGCCAGGGCAATTTGATTGTCACCTCTACGCAAACAGTTCCAGAGACCCAGATGCGCCAAAAACTAATCGACGAAGCAAAGAAGCAAGGCAAGCCTTATGGCCTGTACTTCGACGACATTCAGGGTGGCTTCACACTGACGACGCGCTCTTTGCCCCAGGCATTTCAGGTTCTTCCCGTGATTGTCTACCGCGTCTATGCGGATGGCCGGCCGGATGAATTGGTGCGCGGCGTGGATATCGTCGGGACGCCGTTGGCCGCCCTCACGCGCATCGTAACCACCGGCGACCAGCAACACGTTTTCAACGGCGTATGCGGCGCGGAGAGCGGTAGCGTTCCCGTGGCTGCGGTGGCGCCGGCGATGCTTTTCTCCGAGATGGAGGTGCAGAAGCGCGCACACTCCCACGAGCGGCCACCGATTTTACCGCCACCCGGATTTGAAACCACGACCACCGTCCAAGACGGCCAGGCCAAGCAGGCGGTGAAGCCGTGAAGATTCTTCGCGCGATGGCGACATTCCTGTTCGCGGCTTTGCTAACGCTCGCGGTAGCCCCGCTGCGCGCAGCAACGGGTGACGCCAAGCCGGCCGATGACGCAGCGAAGACTTCGGCGCTGGACCCCAAAGTGGCCGCGCATGCCGCGGCGAGCGGCGACGCGCTGCTCGAGGCCTTGCTGACGGAGTTGGATCGTTCGAAAGCGCAGCTCAAGATGGATCAAGTTGGGCCACCGTATTACATCGAATATCGCGTGAATGACGTTGAGGATTACTCCGCGGAGGCGGCGTTCGGCGCGCTCCGGGAAAATCAGCGGGTGCGCTACCGCGTTCTGCGCGTGGTGGTGCGCATCGGCGATTACAAGCAAGACAGCTATTACGGTCAGGGCATGGGCGAGACCAACATCTTGCCGCTCGATGATGATCCCATCGCTTTGCGCCACCAGATTTGGCTGGCCACCGACGACGCCTACAAAGCCGCGGGCCAGGCGCTTACCGAAAAACAAGCGGCCTTGAAGCAATTTAGCGCCGACGCGAACCCCGTCGACGATTTCGCGAAGGCTTCGGTGGTCACGCAACTCGATCCTACCGTGACGCTCCAATTGGACGAATCCGCTTGGAAGAAGACCATCGAGGATGTCACCAGCATGTACCGCCAATATCCGGACGTGCAGAGCGTGACCGCCTCCGTACGCTTCTCCGCGACGAACGAATATCTGGTGAACTCCGAAGGCACGGTCACGCGCATCGGTAAGAAAACCTACAGCGTGCAATTGAATAGCACCGCGCAGGCTGCCGACGGCATGCGTCTCAGCCGCAATCCCTTCTGGATGGTGGCGAAGGCGGAAGAGCTGCCGGCCCACGACAAACTCGTCGCCGAAGCGAAGAAAATGCTGGATACCCTGACGGCGTTGCGCCAGGCGCCCATCGTCGAAGAAGATTATCGCGGGCCAGTGCTGTTTGCGCCGGACGCGGCGGACGACGTCATCGCCTCGCTGGTTGGCTCCAACGTGCTGGGGCGCAAACCGCAACTCGGCAGGCCCAACCGCACGATCGGTGCGTTTGCGACCAGCTACAAGACACGCGTCCTGCCGAATTTCCTGACGATTGTGGACGATCCTACGCTGAAGGACTTTCAGGGCAAGAGTCTCGTCGGCAACTACAGCGTCGACGATGCCGGTGTAAAGGCGCAGCCCGTAACAGTGGTCGACAGCGGCACGCTGGTCAATTATCTCGTGGGGCGTCAGCCGATCCGCGACTTCCCGGCCTCCAATGGCCACGATCGCGCCGGGGCAGGAACTTTCCCTGCGCCGAATCTTGGCGTTCTGGTGGTGAAGAGCTCGGAAGCGCAACCTGCCGAGGCTTTGAAGCAGCGCGTGGTCCAGATGATCACCGAGCAAGGCAAGCCTTACGGCTATCGCGTGGACACGCTAGGGCCAGGAAACGCGCCGCGCCTGTTGTATCGCATTTATCCGGACGGCCACGAAGAACTCGTCCGCGGCGCGGTGTTCAACGAGCTGGACGTGCGCGCGCTCCGCAGCGACCTGATGGCCGTCGGCAACGATCCGCTGGTCAGCAATCGCGCTGGCGGCATTTCCACCACGGTGATCAGCCCGTCCCTGCTCTTCGACGAACTGGAAGTGAAGCGCGCGGATACCAGCAAGGACAAGTTGCCCGACTATCCGCCGCCACCTCCGGCAAAGAAGTAGCGGTGGTTCATGAGACGTAACTTCCGGCACGCAACTTCTCGCTTCGAACCTCTGCCATCATGACTTTTCGCGAGAAACTCGAATCGCTCGGCCAGACCGCGCTGCTGGTGTTCATCCTGGCCTCGGCGGCGTTTCTGAGCGCCATCACCGCGATGCGCATCGCCATTCACGGCCGTGAAGTCACCATGCCCAACCTCGTCGGCAAGAACGTAAGCGAAGCGAATGGGATGCTGCGGTCTCGCGGACTCGTATTGCGCGTGGCGGATCGCGTGTACAGCGACCTTCCCATCAACCTGGTAGTGCGCCAAACTCCTCCGGCCGGACTGCTGATGAAAGTGTCGCAGCAGGCCCACGTGGTGTTGAGCCTGGGCCAGCGCCAACTGGAGATTCCTCTGCTCGAGGGCAATTCTCTGCGCGTCTCGCGCATCGCGCTCCTCCGCGCCGGCTTGCAAGTCGGCGAAGTTTCCGCGGTGACCATGCCGGACGCACCGGCCGATACGGTGGTCATCCAGACGCCGCGCCCCGGTGCAGGAGCGGCCACACCCCGCGTGGACGTCCTCGTTTCTCAGGGCGCGCGCGAGGCAGCCTATGTGATGCCGCACCTCGTCGGCCTCAACGAGATCGAGGCCCAGCACCGCTTGGACGTCGCCGGCTTGCGCCGCAAAGTCAACTACATCGCGGCCCCCCAGTGGCCTCACGGCACGGTGGTTGACCAGGCGCCGCTGGCGGGCTCGCGCTTTTCCTCCTCTGCGACCATCGATCTAACAGTGGCGAACTAGACGCTCCAGGAACAGCGTCGTTCCAAAACGGAGCGCCGCGGGAAATCTGAGTTCTAAACGGGACAAAATCGCGCGGCGCAACATTCCCAGGGCAAACCATCTTGGTCAAATCTAATGTTGTAAGGTACTTGCATGTTCCTGGTTGTGACTCGCCCCCGGCAATCCACGTGCATCGCGCTTCCATGACATGTACCTCAAAAAAGTCGTTTGGGTGTTTCTCGGCTGCTGCCTTGCCGCTATGCTGGCCGGCGTGGCGCGGCCACAACAACGGCAGAATGCTCCGGCTCGCCCGCCGGTAGACATCGTCAAGGACAACCTCGATCGCGTGGCCGCCACGCCGGAACAGATTCTGGAAGTCCTGTACAAAGACTCCGGGCTGATGGTGGAATTTAAGCAACTGCTCGCGCAGGACGCCGGAACTGGCGGCCAGATCGTGGAGGAATCCGATCTGAGCGATGTCGCGATCGCGGACCGGCTCCGGCAGGATCTGCGCACGCGCGTTCTCGCCACGCGCCTGCTCCGGCGCTACGGCTATCTCCTCCCGCGCATTAATCCGGATTCCGACCTTGCCGCGGAGCGCACCCTCGTTCTGCGTGAGCGTGCCAAAGAGATCGAGCGTGCCACCGAGCGCCGGGACCCCGCTGCTGACCAGCCCCGAGTGGAACGGACCGGTGCCTGTGACTCGCCACGCTCCGCGCCGTGCCCGCCTTCGCAAAGATTCCCGGAGGGCTCGCCTTTGGAAACGATCCCTGGGGACGAGGTCCTGACTCCCCAGGAACGCCCGACGGATCAGGGTCGCTTTGCGCGATCGCCGCTGCGGACCGCCGAGGATAGTGCGCCGGAAGGCTCGCCCGGAGACCCACTAACCGCTTCTTCCGAACTCGACGCAGACTCAATACAACCCAGGACGCCAGATCGAACGCCACAAACGCTCCTGACCTCCGGGCGGCAGGCAAATGCAGGCTCGGAAAATTCTTCTCTTGATCGTAGCGCCTCTCAAGCCGCGGCGGGCACGCTTCTCACGCCTCCGCTCTCGTTCCCCGAATTCCCGCCCGCGCCCCGGGAGGAACTGCCGGCCGCGATGAACGCAAACCGCTCTGAAACCGGCAATCTGGCTTCCGGGCGCGGCTATGAGCGCCGTGCGACAGAGCGTGGCCGACGCGAACCGGCGGCCGCCGAGTTCGAGCCGGTTCGCATGGAGCACCGCCCGAACCCCTACGCCGATGTGCCGTCGTTGTACGACTTGTACGTGCAGGCCTCTTCGCCAAATCGAAAGATGGAGCGGTTCGGTCTGGAAGTTTTCCGCCGCGGCGCGGCAAATCCCGACCTGTTGCCGATGGATCTTCCCGCCGGGCCGGACTATGTGGTGGGACCCGGGGACAGTTTGTCCATCAATCTGTGGGGCGGCGTCTCGCAGCGGTTGTTTCGCACCGTGGATCGCGAAGGCCGCGTGGCCCTGCCCGAGGCTGGTCCGGTGTTGGTTTCCGGGCTAACGCTCGGGGACGCGCAAGAGGAGGTGCAGCGCGTGCTGCGGACGCAATTCCGCAATGTTTCGGCGGATGTATCGCTGCTGCGGTTGCGTACCGTACGCGTCTACGTAGTGGGCGACGTAGCGGCACCCGGCGGATACGACATTAGCTCGCTCTCAACGCCAATCAACGCGCTGTTTGCCGCGGGCGGCGTCACGCCGCTGGGCTCGCTACGTAAGCTCGAACATTATCGCGGCAAGCAGCTTGTTGAAGTGGTGGATGGTTACGACTTACTGCTGCATGGAATTCGTGGCGAGCTTCGGCACCTTGAGAACGGCGACTCGCTTCGTGTTCCCCCACTGGGCGCGTCTGTGGTTGTCGATGGCATGGTGCGGCGCCCCGGGTCCTACGAACTGAATAAAGAGAAGAACCTTGGCGAAGTGTTGCAGCTTGCCGGCGGCATCTTGCCCGCCGCCGCGCTGCGCCATATCGAAGTGCAGCGGCTAGAGGCCCACGACAAGCGCACGATGCTGAGCCTGGACGTCGGAGAAACGAGCGACAAGGAAACGCTGCGGGCGGCACTCGAGAAATTCGCGATTCAGGACGGCGACGAAGTCCACATTTTCCCCATCGCGCCGTACAACAGCGACGCCGTGTATCTCGATGGCCACGCCCTTCGGCCGGGCCAGTATTCTTATCGAGATGGCATGAGATTTACGGATTTGGTGGCGTCTTACAAGGACTTGCTGCCCGAGCCCTCGGGGCGCTACGCGGAAATAATTCACATCCGGGCGCCAGACTACAGGCCCGTGGTGGAGAGTTTCGATCTCACGGCGGCGTTCGAGCATCCCGAAAGCGCACCCAAGCTCGAACCGCTCGACACCGTGCGGATCTTCGGCAGGTACGACTTCGAGCCGGCGCCGGTGATTTTGATCACCGGCGAGGTGCGTGCGCCGGGACGCTATCGCACGTCGGGCCAGCAACGCTTGCGCGACGCACTTTATCAGGCCGGTGGCGTAACACCGGACGCATGGCTGGACGCGGCACAACTTTTCCGGGAAGAAGCCGGCGGCGCGACCAAGGTATTCAGCGTCAACCTGCGCGGCGCTCTAGAAGGCAGTCCGCTGGATAACATTCTCGTCGAACCGCGCGACCGGATCTTGATTCATCGGCAACCCCAAAAAGTAGCCCCGTCGAGCGTGAGCATTCGGGGAGACGTGGCGCGGCCTGGACGCTACCCGCTGGCAGCGAACATGCGCCTCTCGGACTTGATCGGCTCCGCGGGCGGACTTTTGCGGAGCGCCAATCCCGATAGCGGCGACCTGACACGCTACGCCCCGGGCGGCGCAACGTTAGGCTCGCCGCAAGTCACGGGCGATCGGAAGGTCGATCTCGCTGCCGCGCTACGCCGCGAGGCCGCGGACGATGTCCCGTTGCGCGATGGTGATGTACTGACGGTGCCGCAGCAGAAGGGCTGGAAGGATATTGGCGCCACCGTCGCCATTGGCGGTGAAGTCGCCAAGCCGGGTGTCTATGGCATTCAGCCTGGCGAACGCCTGAGCTCGCTGCTGCGCCGCGCGGGTGGGCTGTCTCCGGCGGCATTTCCGCAGGCCGCGGTGTTCGAACGTGTCAGCGTGCGAGAAATGCAGCAGCAAAGCCGGCAGGATCTGATTCAGCGGCTCGAGCAAGAGAGCATCACCGTCAAGACCTCCTTGACCACCACGGGTACGGAAGAAAGCGCCCTGCAGCAAGCCGCCACGCAACAGCGGCAACGCGTTCTCGACGCGCTGCGCCGAGCGCCTGTTTCCGGCCGCCTCGTTATTCACGTGCGGCAAGGGCAGAAGAATTTCCAGAATTCGCCGGACGACATCGAATTGCGTGCCGGAGACACGCTCCAAATTCCCAAGCAACCCGGCTTTGTTTTGATCGTCGGCCAGGTTTACAACTCCAACGCGATCACCTACACGCCGAAGAAAAGCGCGCGCTGGTATCTCTCGCGCGCTGGGGGCGCAACGCAACTCGCCAACCAGAAAGCCATCTTCATCGTTCGTGCCGACGGTGCCGTGACCAGTGGACAAAGTGAAATGTGGTCTGGCGGGGCATTATTCGCGTTGGTAGGTCCGGGGGACACCATCGTCGTACCAGAAAAAACGTCGGTTGGTGGCAGCGCCTGGAAAAACCTCGTCGCCGTTGCGCAGATCGCGCAAGCCGCCGCGCTCGCCGCCGCCGTCGCGGTACCCTGATCCCTTTTTTGCTCACGCGCAAACCGCAAACTCGTTATCTGCCGAAACCTGCCGCCGGCACGAATCCCGCTTGTTGTAGGCGCCGTGCGGCGGTATCCTTCCCGTCCGGCTTTCCCCAGGGAGGGACACACCGATGAAACATCTGAGATGGATTGCCTCGACCGCGCTTTTGGCGGCATTGTTCAGTGGAACTGCGAGCGCTCAGCAAGACGCGGCGCCGGTAGCGAATCCCGTCACTTCGACGGTCAAGGCGCAATTGACGCGCTACGCCAAGAACATGGTAGCCGCCGCGGACTCCATGCCGGCCGACAAATACAACTTCAAACCTACACCAGAGATGATTACGTTCGCGCATCTGGTCGCGCACATCGCGCAGTCCAACAATTTTCTATGCTCGAAGATTTCCGGCGCGGCAGCTCCTGATGCGAAGCTGGCCGATAGCGATCCCAAGGACAAGCTGGTGGCAGGGCTAAAGGCTTCGTTCGAATTCTGCACCACGGCGCTTGCCAATGTGGACGATTCGAAACTCAGCGATCCGATGACCTTGTTCGGAAACCGTCCCACCTCGCGCGCCGGCGCCCTGATCACGCTGAGCGACGATTGGTACGACCACTACAGCGCCCAGGCCATCTACCTGCGCCTCAACGGCGTCCTGCCACCGACCGCACAACCGGCGACGCCACAACCCACAGCGCAACCCGCGAAGCCCTAACTCCTTGGCCCCAAGCCGCCTGGGGATTACGGAATTACGGGTGGCACGTACGGCATGGTGCGGGCGAAGAACCAGATCAAGAAGAAAACTAGAACCGCATGAACGGCTAGCTGCAGGATTCCGTAGCCGACCAGTTCGCGGGCGCGAGATTTCAGGATTCCCAGCAACGGCAGCATCCAAAACGGATTGATGAGATTCGGCAACGCTTCCGAGATGTTGTAAATCTGCACGGTCCAACCCAGATTGACATGAAGGTCGTTGGCGGCCTGGAGCACGTAGGGCGCTTCGATGATCCATTTGCTGCCGCCGGAGGGAATGAAGACGCCGAGCACGGCGGAATATAGACCCACCAACAACGGATAGGTTGCCCGGGAAGAGACGCGCACGAAGAAATGCGCGAGGTGTGTGGACATCGAAGTCATGGTGATCAGGCCGAAGATGCCGCCGTAGAACGGAAACTGGATGAGGATTCCGGAAGCGGCGGAAACGGACTCGTTGACGGCACGAGTGAACGAGCGCGGGCGCCAGTGCAGCAGCAGGCCGCTCATTAAGAAGAGGAAGTTGTACGTGTTGAGATCGAGAGCGGCGAGAGGGCCGCGGCTGGAGAAAACTTGCTGAAGATAAGCGAGGCCGAGAACGCCGACCACCACGGAGAGTACGGGAGCGTATTCGAGCCATTCGGCAGGAGTGCGGTGCTTCGGGATTTCCACAGGGACCGATGCGTGGATGATGCCGAAAGATTCGGCGGTGCGGGAAGAATGCGCGGGCGCGGAAAGATAGGCGACGATGACGGAGGCAGCGATGAGAATGACCGCGGTAACCATGCTTTGCCAGGTGTAGATGGTCTGCGTGAGAGGAATGACCCCACTGATGTTCAGCAGCGCCGCGGGAACGGAAGACGGAGTGGCCATCAGGAGAGCCGCGGACGAAGAGAGGCCGAGGGCCCATACGCTGCCGGTGCCAAGAGAGGCAGCCGCTCCGGCGGCGCGGTAGTCGACGCCAGGGATTCTCTTTACGATTTCGCGCACCAGGAGGCCGCTGAAGATGGGGCTGAAGGCCCAGTGGAGCAGCGAGGTGAAGGCCGCGAAGAAGGCGACGAAAGCGATCGCGGCGCGAGGTTTCTTTGGGATGCCGGCGAGCCGGCAAATAGCGCGATGCAAGGGCGGCGAGGTGGCCACCGTGTAGCCGCCGACGATGGCCATGGCCATTTGCAATGTGAAGGGGATGAGGCTCCAGAAACCATCGCCGAAGAATTTGATGAGGTTGCGTGGGGAGGCTCCGGAGAAGAGTCCGGCAACGAAGACGATCAGGAGAGCGAGAAGCGCAAAGACGAAGGCATCGGGGAACCACCGCTCGCACCAATCGGCCAGGGCCGAGCCGACACGAGCAAAGGGACTGAGAGATTCAGTGGCGGGCGCAGTTGCTTCGTTGCGGTCGACGTTGGGCATGGGCGCTCGGTGCGCCGCAAGCGATGCATCGAGAAACTGCTCGCGACGCCGCCGCGTATCATGAACGCGACGGCGCGCGAGCGCAAGCAGCGTTACTTAGAGGATTGCTTCTTATGCAGGTCCGTGCACACGGACATCGCGGTGTTAGGGTCGACGGCGCCGTCCCCTTCCTCGATGTGCTGGATGATCCCTTTCTTGTCGATGACGATGTTAGCGCGCTGCGCCCACTGGTAGGTCTGGTTCTCGACATCGTAGCCCTTGAGAACGCCATAGGCGGTGAGCATTTTTTTGTTCATATCGCTGAGCAGCGGGAACTTGATGTTGATTTGCTTGGCGAAAGCAGCATTGGCGGCGGGACTATCTAGGCTTACACCGAAGATTTCCGTGTCGGAGGGGTCGATCTTGCCTGCGGCGAGTCCAGCCTGGACCGCCTGAAGTTGTTTCGTTCAACCCTCGGTGAAGGCGAGAACGTAGATGGCTAAGAGAACGTTCTTTTTGCCGCGATAATCGCTGAGCTTGACGTTTTTCCATTGATCGCTGAGGAGGGTGAAGTCTGGGGCGACGTCGCCGACCTTGAGAGAGATCTTCGCGAGTGCGGGTTTTTGCGTTTGCGCCGGCGGGAGCGCCAACGCAGGCGTAATACCTAAGAGCAAACAAGCAGCAAGCGCACGTTTCATAGTTGTTCTCCTGAAAAGCAAGGTGGGAACCGGTTCGAGTCGGAATGATATCCGTTTAACCCCAATGGAGCGAAGAAGAAAGTTGTCAATTTTCCATCGATTTCCTGTCGGAACTGCGAGCGGCGCGGCTTGATCCTACAAGCGGCGCTAAATGGGTGAGCGGCCGAGGGACCAGTAAGTGCAGGGTTGTCGACAGTAAGGGCGGCGGCGAGCCGCCACACTCCATATCAGCGGAGGTAGCCCCAGTTGTGGAGTTTGTCGGAGTCTTCCGCCCAGCGGTCGCCAATGTCGGTGCGGTAGTACATGTTGGGGATGAGGATGTTTTTGATGCGGGAATAGACCTGAGCTTGCGCTTGCTTCATGGTTTGGCCGGTGCCGACGACGACGAGAACGACTCCGGAGGTTCCGGCGATGAGCCACTGGCCGTTGACTTCCTTTACGTCTTCGATGTGCACGCCATCCTGCACGGGCTTCTTGAAGACGATGGCGCCGTTTTTCGAGAAGGATTCGAACGTCGCTTCGTCGTCGAAAGGAAAAGGTGGAACGACGATGCGGATGCCGATCTGAAAGCCGCTGCGCGTGCGCCATTTCGGCTCGCAGCCGTTGGCGAGTTCCCAGAACAGATCGCTGATCGGCGTGAGCATGCCTTCCTGCTGAATGCTGATCGTCGGATAGCCGAAGCGGGAAGTGAACTCGAGCGGGTAGATGCCGTTGTTGTTGACGATGCAGTTCAGATCGATGTAGCCGACGTAGCCCTCTTCGGCGAGCTTGGGCTCCATTTTGAGCAGCGTCTTGCTGAAAAGAAGATTGGGCTCGCTCCAGAACATGGCCGTGCCCATTTCGCCGGTGGGCGGACCGACCTCGCCGGGGAAAAGTTTTTTATGCTCGAAATTGATGTTGACCGGGGTGATGAATTTCTTGCCGTTGAAGAAAGCGCCAACGGCGACTTCGACGCCGTTAATGCGGCGCTGCAGTTGGAAGACCTTGATTTCATCCGCAAACGCCTTTTTGTAGGCCTCCAGCATGCGGATGACGTCTTCGCCGTCCTCTTCCTCGCCGACGAAGAGGCGGCGCTTGACGTTCTGCGCTTCGCCGCTGGGCTCGATGACGTAGCGGTCGGGATTCTTCTTGACGAATTCGATGGCAGGATCAAAGGACTCGAAATCTTCGTAGGGAATGATGTTGACGCCGGCCTTCTTCAGCTCTTCCTGGCCGAAAGAGCGATCGTCCTCCAGACGATCGCTGTAAGGAGTGCCGCCGATGACCGCCTGGCCGGCGGCGCGAAGAGCCTGGGCCTTCTCGCCCTGGCCCAGAGTGTCGTCGAAGACCACGATATCGGCCCACTTAACGTCGAGTTCCCAGTTCTTGGACTTGGGCACGAAGCCGTCGGCGATGTCGCGCTCTTTTTCTGCTTCGATGTAGTAGCGGACGTCGTGACCTTCCTTAAGAACCTGCCAGGCAATGTCGCCGATCAGGCCTGACAGCGAGACAAAAAGAAATTTGCGTTTGTCCATTTTTGGCGGCGCCGCTGGCCCCGGTAGCCACGCGTGAGGGCATTCTATTTGCAACGCCGCAAGGAATTGTAGCAGTTTGTTGAAAATTTCTAAGAACGGGCGAGGCAACCCCCGGCGGAGAGAGTAGGCATCTCATGAAATGGTCTGAATTGGGGGGCCAGCCTCGGGAGGTATGCTGCGCGGGGACCTGTCCAGACGGGCAAACTTCCCGCTGGCCTGTCCTTTCGTTCAGGGTATACTGAATTGTATTGGTCCGAACCGGGCGTGGCAGAAATCGCCCAGACCTTCTCTGTGGCTGCGGTGCGGAACCTAACTTTCGGAGAGAGGTGAAAGTTTGCGCCGAACTCTTTCATGGACAACCGCTCAGCGGGCTTTTTCATGGGCCACCGCAAAGCGCTTGACGACTTTTACGTTGATGGGCGGGCTGCTCTTCCTGAGCGCCAGCCAGTGCGGTGCCCAGATCCTCCACAAGAAAAAGAGAGTAAACAAGTCCACCAGCGCTGACAACACCGCCGAGCCTGACAAGGTGCTGTACAACAGAGCCCTGGGAGACATCAAGCGCGGGCATCAAGAGGTCGGGCGCCTGGCCATGCAGACGCTGATCAACACCTATCCCGACAGCGAATATCTCGCCAAGGCAAAGCTGGCCATCGCCGACTCCTACTACAAAGAGGGCGGCACGGCGAACATGACCCAGGCCATCCAGGGCTATAAAGACTTCGGCATTTTCTTCCCGTTCCTGCCGGAAGCGTCGTACGCGCAATTGCAAGTGGCCAACGCGCACTACCAGCAAATGGCCAAGCCGGACCGCGACCGCACCGAGGCCAAAGCCGCCGAGGAAGAACTCCAGACGTTTCTGGAGAAATATCCGAAAGACCCTCTGGCGCCGCAAGCGGAGCAGCGCCTGCGCAACGTGCAGGAAATCATTGCCGAAGGCGATTATCGCATCGGGTATTTCTACTACGTGAAGGGCGACCAACGCGCGGCGGCTGCGCGGCTCATCGCCGTCACCAAGAGATATCCGCTGTTCAGCAAGTCCGATCGCGCGTTGTTCATGCTGGGAGACATTTTCGAGAAGAGCGAGCACAAAGAGATTGCTTCGCTCTACTACTCGCAGATTGTGCGGAATTACCCGTTGTCCGGGCTCGTTCCGGACGCCAAGAGCAAATTGACGGCTTACAAAGTGCCCATACCGCAGCCGGATGCGAAGGCCGTGGCCTGGATGACGGCGGAACAGAACGCGCCTCGCCAGCACGACAGTTTAGTCAAGAGACCTCTCGCACTGGTGCGCACGGGCCCGCACGCTGAGTTCATCGTGGCGGCGAAGACTGGCGCTCCCAACCTGCAACCGGAAGCGGATAACACGTCGGCCACCGACGTTTTGACCGGAGGGAACCGCTCGCAACTCGGCGGGTCCGGCGGCGCTGGCAGCTCGGCGGTAGTGGAAGTTGTAACTCCGGGAACGGGCGGGACGAGCAGCGCGCCAGATGGGACCACCAGCGGTACCGAAAGTACCCAGCCACCAACCGACGGAAGCGCACCACCCGCAGCAGCCGACCCGAACGCTGCGGGTACATCGCCAGCCGCCACGACAGCAAGCGATGCAACCGCGGGAACGAATGGGAATGGCGCGGCCGCGGAAACTGGCGACCCCGCAACGAAGACTGAAGCATCAAGCACGGCATCGCAAAATACCGACGCGGCGAAGGCGGATGGTTCGCAGGACCCTAAGCAAAACACAGCCGACTCGAACAAGAAAAAAGAGTCCAGCAGCAAGAAGAAGAAGGGCCTTCGCAAAGTTGTGCCCTGGTAGCCTAAAAGAGTAGCCAAGAAACAAGCCTGAACGGATCTTGGTAATGAAAGAGGTGCGGGAACGAACCGCACCTCTTTTCGTTTTGGGCCTGCTTTTGCGCATATTTTGGCGACTTGCGCCCCCAGGAGACCCCTTTGATAACTGCCGTATTCACTTCCGACACACCGCTTCCGGGTTAGCGTTGACGCCTCCCACCTGGAGTGCTCCAATTACGAAGAGCCTTAGTTAGGTGCAACGGCACAGCCGTCTCTGGCGGCGAAGCGATCGCGGCCGTTGGCGGCCAGCAAGCGGTGGGTCGCACCTTGCGGTTGGGCTCTTCCTGGAGGGCGTTCGGTGGCCAAGATCCTGGTTGCGGACGACAACAGCAACATCCAGAAAATGGTGGGCCTGGCCCTGAAAGATCACGGCATTGAAGTCGTGGCCGTGGGCAATGGCGAAGCTGCGGTTCGAAAGATTTCCGATATTAAGCCGGACCTGGTGCTGGCCGACGTGTTTATGCCGGTCAGAAACGGCTACGAAGTCTGTAAGTACGTCAAGGACGATTCGGCCCTAGCCCACATACCGGTCATCCTTCTTGTCGGGGCCTTTGATCCGCTGGATGAGCAAGAGGCGCAGCGCGTGGGCGCCGACGGAGTATTGAAAAAACCATTTGTCCCGCCCGATCCGCTGATATCCATGGTGAAGGCTGCACTGGTTCGTGCGGGTATCGCGCACGCAGGATTCACGCCTGTGGTGGCGCAACCCCCGCCTGCGGAGCCGGAGCCGCCCGCCAAGGCGCCCGCTCCCAGGGCATTGCCGAAAGAAGAGTTCCCCGAACTCGAAACCGAGTCGTTCGTCGATGAAGTTCCCGAGCGTCCGGCAGCGGTCAAAATTGAGTCCGGGTCCCAGCCGCTGGCTTTTGGCAGCTTGCTGGAAACTCCCGGCGCGGAAACACGGGAAGAACCTGCCAGCGTTACTGCCGCGCCTCCGGAGATGGTGCAACAAAGAGATTGGCGCGCCATAGACGAGGAGAACGAAGAAGAAGAGGAATCCGCGACGTCTAAGTCTTCCTGGCGGCGTGACGCCGGGAACGCAGGGGATGAAGGCGCTGAGGACCGCGCCGCGCGGCCTGCGGGTGGCTGGCGCGACACGGCAGGGTTTGACGCTCCTGACGCGCGGAGCAGCGGGGACCACGCCTGGACGCCGACAAGAGAAAAGCAAGATCTCAGCGAGGCCGCCGGAATCCAAGAGACCATGACTGCGACGCTGACGGCAACCAAGGACCCTGCGCCGGCGCCGCCGTTTGCAGGGGATGCCTGGGCGGCGGCCATCTCGGCCGGATCGCACGAAAAAACGGTGGTCGCGGAAGCGGAAAAAACCGTCGAGAAAACGAGAGAGCAAGAAACTCCGGTATTCCATGGAGCGGCCCCGGCGGTCACGCCAGAAAGCACGCTTCGCGAGCCGGAGCGAACGCCATATTCTTCGCCGGTCGTTGCCACGATAGAAGCTCCGGTGATAGAAGCTCCAGCGGTGAAAACGGAAAAATCCAGTACGGCGAGTTCGTGGTTCTCGACGCCGCCAAACCCGTGGGACGCCGAAGCTAAGAAAGCCAGCGAGCTTGCCTCCACTTGGGATTCTCCGGTAGTCGCAACCGCCAGCGAGGCGAGTTCACACGTGGACGCGCCAGCACCGAGTGCTTACGAATCCGCGGCTGCTCCGGACGAAATTGAAGTCGTATCCGAGGCAGAGGTGAGCGCGATAATTCCCGCGGCGGCCGTCGAGACCCTCCGCGAAGAAGCTTCACATGCCGTGGAGCAGGCCGTCGAGCAGGTCGCCCAGGAAGCGGACACGACAGCCACGCCAGCCGGCGCCCGCGAAGCAACGCAAGAGGCGCTGGCAAACTTGGACATGGACGCTGTCGTAGCAAGGGTTTTGGCCAGGATGAGTCCAGACATGCTGCAGGAACTCACGCGCGAAATTCTGAAACCGGTTGTCGAAGCGATTGTCCGTGAGGAAATGAATTCAAAGAAGCATTAATTCCCTTCCGGACCGCGCCCTTTTCGATACAAGCGTCGATACCAACGTTTCCCACAAAAACCCACACAACAACAGTGGCTGCGCTGTCGCTGAATTGACGCCACCGCTTTTCCCCTCGTATAGTCGAAGATTACTCTGAGCACCACAAGCACTACGTCTACGTGTGACGCTTAAATTCCGTCAGGAGCATTGCCCCGGATGGCTCGCGAAATCGCCAAAGCTTACGAACCGCAGCAGATCGAACCCCGGTGGGCGGAATTCTGGGTAAAGGAAGCCTTATTCAAGGCGGACCCCAACGCCGAGAAGCACGGCAAAGTGTTTTCCATCGTCATCCCGCCGCCGAATGTGACCGGCTCGCTGCACATCGGCCACATGCTGGACCATACTGAGATTGATATCCTCACGCGCTGGCATCGCATGCGCGGCTACAACACGTTGTACCTGCCGGGGATGGACCACGCGGGAATTTCCACGCAACGCGTGGTGGTGCGCCAGCTCGCGGAGCAAGGCATCGACTACCGCAAGCTGGGGCGCGAGGAGTTTGAGAAGCGCGTCTGGCAATGGAAAGACGAGAGCGGCGGAGCGATTCTGCGGCAGATGCGCCAGATCGGAGAGAGTTGCGACTGGTCGCGAGAAAAATTCACCCTGTCGCCGGAGCTTTCGCGAGTGGTTCGCGAAGTATTTGTGCGCTTGTACGAAGAAAACTTGATTTACCGGGGACATTACCTGACGAACTGGTGCCCGGTGTGCCTCACCGTGCTCAGCGATCTGGAAGTGCTCCACGAAGAGCGGCAAGGGCACCTCTGGCATATCAAGTACCCGGTGGCGGGTACGCAGGAATTCCTGGTGGTCGCCACCACCCGGCCCGAGACGATGCTGGGCGACACGGCTGTGGCGGTGCATCCAGAGGATGAGCGATACGAGCACCTCGTTGGCAAGAAGGCGCTCCTGCCGCTGATGAACCGCGAGATACCGATCATCGCGGACGAGATGGTGGACCGCGAATTTGGTACCGGCGCGGTGAAGATTACTCCCGCGCACGACCCGAACGACTTCGAGGCCGGACGCCGCCACCATCTGCAAGAGATCGACATCATGACCGACGACGGGCACATGAACGCCGCGGCGGGAGCGTACGCCGGATTGGAGCGGTTCGAAGCGCGCAAGAAGATTGTCGAAGACTTGAAGGCGCAAGGTCTCCTGGAGAAAGTGAGCGAGCACACGCACGCGATTGCGTTGTGCGAACGAAGCAAGACTATCGTCGAGCCGCGCGCTTCCACGCAATGGTTTTGCAAGATGAAGCCGCTGGCGGAGCCGGCCATCGCGGCCGTGGAGCGCGGCGAGATTCACATCGTTCCTGACAACCGGCGCGAAGAATATTTCAACTGGATGCGCAATATCCGGGATTGGACGCTGTCGCGGCAGCTCTGGTGGGGACACCGTATTCCGGCGTGGTACTGCCAGGAACACCAACATGTCACCGTCGCGAGAGAAACTCCGGTGAAGTGCTCGACCTGCGGGTCGCAGAACCTGACGCAGGATCCCGACGTGCTAGACACCTGGTTTAGCTCCGGGCTGTGGCCCTTTTCGACGCTGGGCTGGCCCGAGGCGACGCCCGACTATAAGACCTACTACCCCACGAGTCTGCTGATTACCGCCTACGACATTCTGTTTTTCTGGGTGGCGCGGATGATCATGTTGGGCATCCACTTCACCAAGCAAGTGCCTTTTCGCGCGGTGTACCTGCACTCGCTGGTGCGCACGGCGAGCGGGGAAAAGATGTCGAAGTCCTCGGGCACGGGGCTCGATCCGGTGGTGCTGAATCAGCGATACGGCACGGATGCCATGCGCTTTTGCCTGGCCTCGATGGCCGCCCCGGGTACGGATATCGTTCTGTCGGATGACCGCTTGGCCGGCGCGCGCAACTTCGCCAACAAGATTTGGAACGCCGCGCGCTTTCTGTTCATGAATTTGGATAAGTTCGAGCAGGGTGGCACGACGCTAGAGGAATTGGCGGCGCCCGAGGTCCGAGCGAAAGCACCGTATGCTTTCAATGGCGGCGTTCCGCTGGTCGATGGGTGGTTGTTCGCGCGGCTCGCGGACACGGTTGCGTTGGTGAACAACGCTCTGGCGAACTATCGGTTTCACGAGGCGGCCCAAGGCGTGTACCAATTTTTTTGGGGAGATTTTTGCGACTGGTACATTGAATGGGTCAAGCCGGAACTACAGAACGTCGACCGCGAACGTGCGGCCGTGGCGTGGAAGAACCTGTTTGCAGCGTTTGATGCGGCGCTCCGGCTTCTGCATCCGCTCATGCCGTTCTTGACGGAAGAGCTCTGGCACCAGTTGCCGCAGCGGCCGGGAACCAAGTCGATCGCCCTGGACACCTATCCGGAGCCCCGACCGGACTGGAAAAACGCAGCCGCGCTGGAACAGTTCGCATTGGTCCAAGAGGTCACCGTTGCGCTCCGGAACATTCGCGCGGAAATGACCGTGGACGCGAAAAAGAAGTTGGCTGCGGAATTCTCGAGCGCGGACGGCAAGACGCGGAGCGTGATCGAATCGAATTGCGAAGGGATTGTTCGGCTGGCGATGCTTTCGGAGCTCAAGATTTCTGCGGGACACTTGCCGCAAGCGGGCGGGATCGTGCGCTCAACGTCGCAGTTCAACGTGCGCATCGCGCATTCCGCGGAGGTTGTCGACATCGCGGCGGAAAAGCTCCGGCTGCGCAAAGAGATCGAGGGTTTGGAGAAAGCCATCGCGTCGAAGGAGAAGCAGTTGGGAGACGCCACCTTCCGGAGCCGGGCGCCCGAAAAAATTGTGCGCGGCATGGAAGCAACCCTGACGGAGCAAAAGCTGGAACTCCAAAAACTCCGCAAGCGGCTTGACGAGCTAGACAAAGCCGCATAGCTGTCCCAATCTCTTCTATGGACTGGCATTCCAGCGAAATCGAGAACCTCATTCGGCGGGCCATCGAGGAAGACCTCGGGCCCGGCGATGCCACCTCCCTGGCCACCATTCCTGCGGCGGCAACGGTGCGCGCACGGATCATTGCGCGGGCGCCGCTGGTTTGCGCCGGATTGCCGGCCGTCGAGCGCGTTTTTCGTTCGCTTGATGCGGACGTGGAAATCGAGTTTCTGGCGAAGGACGGCGATGTCGTCGAAAAGCAGCGCGATCTGGTGAGGTGCAAGGGACGCGCGCGGGCAATTCTGACCGGCGAACGGACGGCGCTCAATTTTCTAGCGCACCTGAGCGGAATCGCGACTTTGACACGGCGCTTCGTGGAACGCCTGGCCGGGACAGATGCCAAGATTCGCGACACGCGCAAAACAACGCCGGGGCTGCGCACGTTGGAGAAATACGCAGTGCGCATGGGCGGTGGCGTGAACCACCGCTTCGGGCTTTACGACGCCATTTTGCTGAAGGAAAATCACATCGCGCTGGCCGGCGGCGTGAAAGAGGCTCTCGACAAAGCTCATGCGTATGCTTCCACGCAGATAACCATGCGGGAGATGAGCGCCTACGAAGCAACGGGCTCTCCAGCAAGAAAAGGGGCGAGCACTTCCCTGCCGGTTCAGATCGAGGTGCGCGATGAGCGCGAGCTACGCGAGGCACTGGAGGCCGGGGCGGAAGCGGTGCTGCTCGACAACATGACGCCGGAAGCGGCCAGGCGGTGCGTGGAGCTGGCGCGGAGCTTGCGCAACGATTGCGTTGTCGAGATTTCCGGGGGCGTTACTCTCGACAACGCGCGCGCTTATGCGGAAACCGGCGCGGATTTTCTTTCTTCCGGTGCGCTGACCCAATCGGCGCCGGCGGCCAACCTTAGTCTGCTTGTGGACAGCATTCAAGAAAAGTAAGCTTACGGGCGATTGCCGCTGCCAGCGAGCAGCCCAGCCGTACTGTATTCTAGGACTACGCACGAAACGAACGGAGCGTTGAAGCAAAGACTATGGCGCGCCGAAAAAAAGCGGCTTCCGAGACGCTTCCGGGAACAACAGACCAGCGGCTGGCGGCATTGCTAACCCTGCTTGCTGAAAACGCCACCATCGTGATCAGTGGCGCGCGGATCGCCCGCGAGATTGGCGTTTCGCGCTCCACGGTGTGGCGGTGGGTCACGCGGCTTCGCGAACTCGGCGTGCGCGCCAAGGGCCAGCAGCACACCGGGTATTTCCTGGAAAAAGTGCCGGACATACTTACGCCCGATATGCTGCGGCAGCGGCTGAAGGGCAGCCTGTTCGGAAAACGGATTTATCATTTTTTCAAAGTGGATTCCACGAATCGCGTGGCGTTGGAGCTGGGGCATGCCGGCGAGCCGGAAGGCGCCGTGGTGCTTGCGGAGGAGCAAACGGCGGGACGCGGGCGCGCGGGCCACGCGTGGCATTCGGAGCAGGCCGCGGGGATTTACGTCACGTTGTTGCTGCGGCCGCGGCTTGCGCCGGTGCAAGCGCCGTTGTTGACGATGATGGCGGGTCTTTCGGCGCATGCCGCGATTCAGGCGCAGACGGGACTCGTTGTCGACCTGAAGTGGCCGAACGATCTGCTGATCGGCGGGAAGAAAGTGGGCGGCATACTGACCGAGATGCACGCCGAGCCGGCACAAGTACGGTTTGTGATTGTGGGCATCGGGCTGAACGTAAATCAGGAAAAGTTTCCGGCGGAACTGGGGGCGATTGCGACGTCCCTGCGGGCGGAAACGGGACGCCCGCAATCGCGGCTGGAGTTGCTGGTGCGCTTGCTGCGCGAATTCGAGAGCGACTACAATCGATTTTTGGCGGACGGGCCGGCGAGCGTGATCGAGCGATTCACGGCGGTTTCGAGTTACGCGCGCGGGAAGAAAGTGCGGGTGACCAACGGCAAGGAAAGTTTTGTGGGAATAACAGCCGGCCTGGGGCCGGAGGGCTTGCTGCAAGTGACGCGCGACGGAGGGCAGCAAGTTACCGTCATTTCGGGTGATGTCGCGGAAATGCGGTAAGCCAGAAAGACCCAACGCAGAGGCGCAGAGATCGCAGAGAAGAAAAACCGGATTGGAATACCGATGCTACTGACCATTGATGTAGGCAATACGAATACGGTGCTGGGCGTGTTTCGCGGCGAGGAGTTGATCGCCAACTGGCGATTGACCACGGCGGGGCATCAGACCGTCGATGAATACGGCGTGCTGACGCGCAACCTGTTCACCCTGGCGGGGATGGATGGCGCCGCGATTGGTGGCGTGATCATCAGCTCGGTAGTGCCGCCCATGAATTGGACTCTGGCGGAGATGTCGCGAATTTATCTCGGGCAGAAAGCGTTGTTTGTGGAACTCGGCGTGAAAACCGGGATGGCCGTGCTGGTCGACAATCCGCTGGAAGTAGGCGCCGACCGCATCGTGAATGGCGTGGCTGCTTTCCACAAATATGGCGGGCCGTGCATCGTGGTGGATTTCGGCACGGCGATTACTTTCGATGTGATTTCGGCGCGTGGAGAATATCTTGGTGGTGTGATTGCTCCCGGGCTGGGGATTGCGTCCGAGGCGCTGTTTGCGCGCGCTGCGCGATTGCCGCGCGTCGAAATCAAGGATCCGGGGAAGGTCATCGGGACCAACACCGTCACGCACATGCAGGCGGGCCTATACTACGGCGCGATCGACATGGTGGACGGCATGTTGACGCGCATCAAAGCGGAACTCGGTGCGCCCGCAACCGTTGTGGCCACGGGCGGGCAAGCCAAACTGGTGGCGCGCGGCTCGAAGCAGATTCAACACACGGATGACTTCTTGACGCTGACGGGACTGCGACTCATCTGGGAAAAGAATCAAGCTGCGGAACCCGGTAAAGCCGCGGAGATTCGCGTTTCGCGGGCGCCGGCGCAGATTAAGAAAGCTCAGAGATAGGCCGGGGCTTCGTGGCCGCGGTCATTAGCGACATGGACGGCTGGAACTACTTCAACTATTTCACGGAAATCGAAGAGTATTTCTGGAAGAAGCGTGGCGCGCATCTGTTGGTGTCGCCACTGGATTGGGCGATCATGGAGACGTGGCAAAAAGCGGGCGTGCCGCTGGAGGCGGTGCTCAAAGGAATCGATCGAGCCTTCGAGAGCTACGCACGGTCGCGACGGGGAGCGGGAAAGCCGCTGAAGAATCTGGCGTATTGTACCGACGCCGTCCTGGATGCCGCCGAGGAAATCCAGGAAGCAGCGGCGGGCGCGGCGCCGAAGACTGCACGCGCGACCGCGGAACCTTTTTCGCGGGATGAACTGCGCGCCTACTTTGCGAGGAACGCAGCGCAAATTGCGAAGGTGGCGGAGAAGAATCAGGGAGCACACCCGGACCTGGCAGCGCGGCTCCGGGAGATCATCCAATCCTTGGAATCGAGCTTGGTCTTGCTGGATGCTCCGGGTACGCTGGACCTGGAAGACATCGAGAGGCGTCTTACCGTGCTGGATGAGAAACTCCAGGCAACCCTGACGAATCACGCGAGCGACGAAGTGATGCTGAAAATACGGCGAGTGGTAGATGGCCAACTGGCCGCCTATCGGCGAAAAATGAAGGCGGAGCAACTCGCGCTGATCGAGAGACAATATATGCAGAAGCGGCTGCTCGATGAGTTCGCCTTGCCGCGACTGAGCCTCTACTACTTTTCCTGAAGAACGCACCTTTTCTTTCCACGCGAACTGTCGCAGAATAGGACCACGAACGATATGGCGGATGAGTTAAGATTATCGATTGAGAAGCTTGTCTACGGTGGTGACGGTTTGGCGCATGCCGATGGAAATACCGTGTTCGTGCCCTACGTGCTTCCGGGCGAAGAGGTGCGCGCGGCAACGAAGTCGAAGAAAAAGAAATTGATCTGGGCGGAGATGCTGGAGGTTACCTCGGCTTCCAAAGATCGCCAGAAAGCGCGATGCCCGCATTTCCAGACCTGTGGCGGATGCCACTACCAGCACATTCCGGCTGCGGAGCAACTGCGGCTGAAGAAAGAAATTTTGCGAGAGACGCTGTCACGCTTGGGTGGAATTTCCTGGGATGGACCGATTCAGGAACATTCCGCGGAACCCTACGGCTACCGCAACCGGGCGCAATGGGCGGTGCGCGATGCCAACCCGCGCGCGATTGGATATTTTCTGCCGGAAAGCTCGACGATCGTGCCCATCGACGAGTGCCCCGTGCTCTCGCCAACGCTGGCCAAGACGTTTGAGCAACTGCAGAACATGACGCGTTCCGGCGCTTTGCCGGAGAGGGTTCTCGAAATCGAAGCGTTCGTTGATTCGACGGATACAAAGATCGCGCTGAATGTGGCCTTCGAGCGATTTCCCAAGCCGGCCAAAGAACTCGCGGCGGCCCTGCAAGCGGCAGTGCCGCAACTGGAGAGCTTGCTGCTCTTGGATCAAAGCAAGGACCGGTTCGAGCTGACGGGTCCGGGATATTTGTTCCACGAAGCGGGCGGGTACCGCTTTCGAGTAAGTCATCTTTCGTTTTTTCAGGTAAATCGCTTCCTCGTCGAGGACTTGTTGCAGACGATGACGGCTGGGGCGAAGGGCGAGGTCGCGCTCGATCTTTATTCGGGGGTGGGTTTCTTCACGCTGCCGCTGGCGCGCGCGTTCCAGAAGGTCGTGAGCGTGGATGCCAACTTGACGGCAACGCGGGATCTCTACGCCAACGCGGAAGTTGCCGGAGTAGCGATTACTTCTCACAACGTACACACCGAAGAGTTTCTGGCGAAGACGGAAGAAAAGCCGGACTTTGTGTCGTTGGACCCGCCGCGCTCGGGGCTCGGCGCAGAGGCGGCGGCAAAGTTGGCGGCGTTGGGGGCACCGGAGATCGCCTATTTGTCGTGCGATCCGTCAACGCTGGCGCGAGATCTTGCCGTGCTGACGGGTTCCTCCAGGAAAACGAGCGTGGAGGCTGCGCCAGCCATTCGCTATGAGATCTCCGAGATGCATCTGTTCGATCTTTTTCCGCAGACCTTTCATATTGAAACGCTTGTGCGATTGAGACGCGCCCCATGAAGTTGCCGGCCGTGGCGATCGTCGCAGCGTTGTCCTGCGGCATCGCGCTGGGCCTGTGTCCGCTGCTCTCGAGTCGGTCGGCCTCCCGCGTTTTTCTCATTGGCGGTTTTGTTGTGGCGGGCTTCTTCATTCTTGCTGGAACGGTGCTGACGCGACTCGGCTGGTTGCTGCTCGGCGTCGCCGCTTCGATGTTGTCTTGGATCTTGCTGGGATTCCTCGGTGCAGGGATCGCGCAGCAGCCTCTTCCGGCGAGCCACATTGTTACCCTGGTAGATAGCGGTCGAATCGATCTGCACACGCCATTGCGGTGGCACGGAAGATTGGGGGATGAGCCCGCGCGCCTGCCGTGGGGGTACGGCTACGAGATCGAGCTGACGGCTGTGGAATACCAGAACGCACTCGTGCCGACCCAAGGTGGACTGCGGCTTAGCTTTGCGCCGCATCCTGGCGAACAGGCGCTTCCTGATCTCCATGCGGGCGATGAGATTGCGGTTCTGGTGCAGGCAAGGCGCTCGCAGGTTTTCCGAGATGACGGCGCGTTTGACCGCCGCGCCTACCTCGCTTCTCAAAACATCGATCTGGTTGCAACGCTTCGCGCTCCAGAGTTACTCGACCGCATATTCACGCCCCAGCTGACGGCCGCTGCGTTGCTGGCACGCACCCGGCGTCGCTTGCGAGACGAAATCGATACGCTTTTTGACGCGCGGCCACAGGTCGGGGGAGTGCTGCGGGCGATGCTGCTGGGCGACCGGAGCTTCGTCGATCGCGACGAAGCGACGGATTTTCAGAAGACGGGCGTGTTTCACGTGCTGGTTGTGGCGGGTCTCCACGTGGGCGCGCTGGCGGTTTTTCTGTTTTGGGCAGGACGCAAGCTTCGGCTGTCTCCGCTGTGGACCATCGTTTTCACGCTGACGCTGCTGGCCGCTTACGTGGCGGTGGTCGAGCAGCGGCCGCCAGTGCTGCGCGCTGCGCTAATGACTGCAGCGGTGGTACTCGGAGGATTTTTCTATCGCCGGCTCGATTTGCTGAACTCGGCGGCGATGGCGGCTCTGCTGCTGCTGGTTGCGCGGCCTCTGGCACTACGCGATTCGAGCTTTCAATTGACGTTTGTCGCAATCGGTTGCATCGCTGGATTGGCGCTGCCATGGCTCGCGCGCACGGTGCAACCCTACGTACGGGCGCTGCGCGGATGGCGGGATGTGACGCGCGACGTGGCACACGAACCACGCGCGATCCAGTTCCGCATCGATCTGCGCGCTACGGCGCGATGGATGTCTGGGCGTGTGCCTCGGCGGCTGGCAAGCACGGCCGAGAACGCGCTGGCCGGCGGGATTGCGCTCTCGTTTCGAGTTTGGGAGTTGCTGGTCCTGACGATGGTCTTGCAGATCGGAATGCTGCCCTTGATGGCGCGCGATTTTCATCGCATCACGCTGGCGGCGCCGCTGGTAAATGTTGTGGCCGTGCCGCTGACCTGCGTGGTGGTGCCGCTGGGCTTTCTTACGCTGGGGAGCGGG
Organism: Candidatus Acidiferrum sp.; assembly: GCA_041478205.1. Classification (GTDB taxonomy): domain Bacteria; phylum Acidobacteriota; class Terriglobia; order Acidiferrales; family UBA7541; genus Acidiferrum. The sequence continues at coordinate 1,737 of JBGOVR010000032.1, read as the reverse complement.
CTGCTGTTCCCTGCCCTGGGGAGAATCCTGGCGTGGCCGCTTGCTTGGGTGACCGTGTCGCTCCTACGCGTGGTGCAGTGGTTTGCCCATTTTCCGCGTTGGAGCTACCGGATTCCCGGACCGCCCTTGTGGCTGCTCGTGATCTTTTTTGTGGATGCGGTATTGTTGGCTGCGGCGATGCGTTTGGCCTATTCCTGGCAGCGGAGGGCCAGCATGGCACTTTGCGCGGGCTTGGCTGCATTTTCCCTGCTCGTCGCGCTCTTCCCTTTCGCGCCGAAATGGTCGGCGGGAAAACTGGAAGTGACGATCCTGGACGTGGGCCAGGGGGACTCTCTGTTTGTCGTATCGCCGCGCGGCAGGACTTTGCTCATCGACGGAGGTGGCGCGTTCGGCGGATTCCAGGGGCGCGAGGTACACAACGGGATCGATCCGGGGGAAGAAGCGGTGTCGCCGTATTTGTGGTCGCGAGGCTACCAGAAGCTGGACGTGGTGGCGTTGACGCACGCGCATCAAGATCATCTGGGAGGTTTGACGGCCGTCCTGGACAATTTTCGAGTGGGACAACTGTGGATCGGGCGCGAAGCGGCATCGCCGGCGCTTGCGAAGCTGGAGGAGCTGGCGCGCGCGAAGAAGATTCCCGTCGAACATGAAATTCGAGGAAAGAGCTTCGCGTGGGACGGCGTGGACGGCGATTTTTTCTGGCCCGAGATCCCGTCAACGGAGGCCGCAACTTCGGCTAAGAACAATGATTCCCTAGTGCTGAGATTGCACTATGGAAACCGCACGATCTTGCTGCCGGGCGACGCGGAAAAAGAAGCCGAGCGCGCGATTCTCGCGGAGAACAATGAAAACAGCTTGCAGGCGGACGTGCTAAAGATCGGGCATCACGGCAGCAAGAATTCGACGATGCCGGATTTTCTGGCGGCGGTGAAACCGCGCGTCGCAATCATTTCCGCAGGCGAGGAGAATCCGTACGGGCATCCCAGCCCGGAGCTGCTCGAGCGGCTGGAAGCAGCGCGAGTGCGCGTCCTACGCACGGACCGCGACGGCGCGATACAGGTGCTGACGGATGGCGACCGCGTGGAGGTCACCTGCTTCGTTGCGTGCCCGGAGCCCGCGAGCGAGACTTTGGCTCGCATTTCTCACCACGATTGATTTTGGACTAACCCCCTCCCCCCTTTTTTCGTAAGTGCGGATTATAAAGGACTTTAAGTCCAATGATTTGTAAGTGCGGATTATAAAGGGGTTACAGGCGCATTTCTTGGATCTGCGGATTCTTCGCGCAAAAGGCGCGCGAAGGCGCAGAGGTCTAAAGGGCTTAGTGTGCAATTCTTAGGGGATAAGGACAAATTCAAAATCCGCACGCATTATAAAAGGGCGCCCCTTTCGAGTAGGCTGCCGGTTGCTGTGCTGGGCAGTCAACCGCATCCAACGAAAGGAACACCCTTTGAAAAACCGAGCTCCAAGGGGCGCGGCATCCACATCGTGCCGATTAGCAAAGGGTTGCCCATCCGCCAGTTAACCTGGGCCGCCGCAACCTCATATCGCAATCCGTAACTCCCACCCATGTCAAACCGCTGAAAGTGGCCACACAGCTATTTCGCGAACCGCCGAACGCTGAAGGAAATCGGCAGCCCGACCACGACCATGTGCACAAGCAGCCCTAGAATCAGGTCATGAAGTTTGTAAGGGCCCGTTGCGTGAAGCGCGGAGAGGGGCAAAACGATAAGATTCATT
>JBGOVR010000093.1:0-18845 GCA_041478205.1 Candidatus Acidiferrum sp. | reverse complement strand
CGCGCAATTGCCGACCAGTCCGACCGACGTTGCCTCGCCCTTGCGAACTGCATTTTTCAGAATGCGCAGCGCCTCGTCGAGGTTCGTCACCATCACGTCGCAATAGCCGGTCTTCACCCGCCGCTTGATGCGTTCCGGATCGACGTCAATCCCCAGAAACGCCCCGCCATTCATCGTCGCCGCCAGCGGCTGCGCGCCGCCCATGCCACCCATTCCGCCGGTCACCACCAGTTTGCCCGCCAAGCTGCCGCCAAAGTGTTTCTTGGCCGCTGCGGCGAACGTCTCGTACGTCCCCTGCAAAATGCCCTGCGTGCCGATGTAGATCCAGCTTCCCGCAGTCATCTGCCCATACATCATCAGGCCCGCGCGGTCGAGCTCGTGAAAGCGGTCCCAGTTATTCCAGTGTCCCACCAGATTCGAGTTGCAGAGCAGCACCCGCGGCGCATACTCGTGCGTTCGAAAGATCGCCACCGGCTTGCCGGACTGCACCAAAAGCGTTTCGTCAGCGGCCAGCTCACGCAGCGACCGCACAATGGCATGAAAACATTCCCAGTTCCGCGCGGCGCGCCCGGTCCCGCCATAAACCACCAGCTCTTCCGGCTTTTCGGCAACCTCCGGGTCCAGATTGTTCATCAACATCCGCAGCGCGGCTTCCTGCTGCCAGCCCTTGCAGGAAATCTGCGTGCCCCGGGCCGCGCGAAACGGTCCCTTGGATAGCGACGCGTCGCTGAGCGTTCCGGGAATTGTTGCGCTCATAAAAAGTGGCTCCGTCGCTCATCTTAGCGCACGGACATGCGATTTGCACGGTTGCCCAGCCGTCGATTCGCGATTTCCTGTCGGCGCAAAAGAGTCCAAGCGTTGCCCCGCTCGCCGATGCGGTGCTAACCAAAGTCCTAGGCCGGAAGTCCAGTAGGAATTGCGCGTCCAAAACGGTTAGAGTAGAGTGAGAAAACTTCAATGACCTACGGCACTCTTCCGTCGCGGCTTCTGAACGCCGTCGATTCCTATCCCAATCCTCGCCTCCAGTTGGTTCGCCGCAACAATATCTGGGAGCCCATCTCTTCGTCCGAACTCTTGCGCCGGGTCGCCGGACTTTCCATGGCGCTCGTCGAACTCGGCGTCAAGCCAGGTGATCGTGTAGGCCTGTTCGCAACCAATCGGCCGGAGTGGCACACCACCGACTTCGCCATAACGGGTGCTGGAGGTGTCACCGTTCCCGTCTATTTCAATGAGTCGCCCGACCGCATGACGTACATCCTGAAGCACTCAGGCGCGAGAATCGTCGTGGTTGCGGGCGCGGCCCAATTGCAAAAACTCCTAGACTCCCGCACGCGGCTTCCCGAACTGGAGCAAATCATCGTGGTCGACGGCGGCCTCGATCTGCCCCCAGAGTGCCTCCGCTATGAGACGCTGATTGCCTCCGCCGGTGGCGCGGAAATCGCCGCGTATCGTATGCGTGCGTCCCAGGTTCTTCCCGGTCAGCTCTGTACGCTGATCTACACCTCCGGGACCACCGGCGAGCCCAAAGGCGTCATGCTCACGCACACGAATCTGTGCTCCAACGTGGCCGACTCCTGCATCACCTCCGACATGAAATCCGGCGTCGACATCGCTTTGTCCTTCCTGCCGCTCGCCCACATTTACGGCCGCACGATGGACTACGTTCTGCTCCTGAGTGGCATCACGATCGCGTACGTCGAGGACGTGAACACGCTCGCCCAGGCGCTGCTCGAAGTCCATCCCACCATCCTCGCCGCCGTGCCGCGCGTTTTTGAAAAAATCTACACTCGCTTGATGGAGCTGGGGAGTAAGAACACTGGCGTAAAGCGCAAAATCTTCGACTGGGCCATCGACGTCGCCAATCGTGCCGCACCGTGGCGCTGTGGCGTAAGGTCCGCAGGCCCAGGATTGAAGCTCCAATGGGCGCTTGCGGACAAGCTCGTCTATTCCAAAATCCGCGCCGGAACCGGTGGCAGGTTACGCGTGGTTTTTTCCGGAGGCGCGCCCCTTTCGAAAGACCTGGCCGAATTCTTCTGGTCGGTCGGAATTCCCATTTACCAAGGATACGGCTTGACGGAAACCTCGCCGGTCCTGACCTCCAACTATCCCGCGAACCGCGTGGGCAGCTCCGGAAAGCCCATTCCCAACGTTCTGATTCGCATCGCTAACGACGGCGAAATCTTGGCTAAGGGTCCTTGCGTGATGCAGGGCTACTACAAGAGTCCCGAATCCACCCGCGAAGTCATTGGCGAAGACGGGTGGTTCCACACCGGCGACATCGGCTACCTCGATTCCGACAACTATCTCTTCATCACCGATCGCAAAAAGGATCTTCTGAAAACCGCGGCAGGAAAGTTTGTCGCTCCTCAGCCCATCGAAAATGTCCTCAAGAGCAGTCCCTATCTCCTGAACGCGATGGTCGTCGGCGATCAGCGAAAGTTTGTCGTGGCGCTGTTGGTGCCCAATTCCGTGACCGTTTCGGCCAAGGCGAGCGAGCAGGGAATTCGTTTCGCGACGAACCAAGAAATGGTCAAGCATCCCTGGGTGCGCTCGCTTATCGAAAAAGAAGTCAGTCGTCTCACCGCGCATCTCGCGCAATGGGAGACCATCAAGCGTTTCGCCCTGCTGCCTGAGGATTTCACTTTCGACAACGGCAGTCTCACCTTCACCATGAAACTCAAGCGTCGCGTCGTCGAGCAAAAATACCGCGACGTCATCGACCAACTCTACGCCGACGTCGCCGAGCCCCGGCCCATCCTTCAGGATTAACCCGCATTTTCACCCGTCGTGGCTCACCCTCGTGCTCGAACGCATGTGGCAGCTTGTCATTCGGATCGTACACGGACGAGAATCGGCTCGGAATCTCAACGTACACTGTGGCAAAAGAGATGGAATGATCGGTTCTTGAGGGCCATCAAAACATCGACAGCAACAGCCTTATTCCATCCGTAAAACCTTGCTCCGGAATAATCAAACTCACGATCAAATACCCATCCGTCGTGAAGTCATAGAAGTGCCCGGGATGCACGTAAATGTTCTTCGTCTTGAGCAACTCAACGCCAAGATCGTCATCCGGGCGCGTCGCGGGCACCCGAAGCACGGCGTACCACCCGCCTTCGATGATCAGGCGGCTGCAAGATTTCTTCCCGCTCAGTTGCCGGTCCAGTTCTCCCAGGTTTCTCCGTATTCGCGCCATCAATTGCTTTTGGATCGCATGTCGCTGCTGCAAAAACACGGGGATGGCCAACTGTACCGGAGCATTCATCGAAAGATAGGTATCGGCGATTACCTCGAGCCTTCCGAGAGCTTCCGCCTTCAACGGCTCCGGACCATTGGTCACCAGCCAGGACGCTTTCATCTGCGGCAAGCCGGAGATCTTCGAGAGTCCGCTCATCGTAAATGTCAGCGCTGCTGAGTTTGCCGCATAACTGGTCGGCGGTTTGTTGGCCGCTCCGCGATTCCGCGGGTACTTGAACGGTTCGCGCTGGCCCGCGGTTTCGCAATGCGCGTAGTCCAAGAAAACTTCGTCGGCGATCAGCGCCATCTTGCGGGCGGAGCAAATCTCGTTCAACCTGGTCTTTTCTTCCTGCTTGATGAAATTGCCCGTCGGGTTATTCGGATTCACGACGATCACCCCACGCGTGCGCGGCGTAATTGCTTGTTCCAGAGCATGAAAATCAATCTGCCAGCCGTAATCGTAGATGAGCGGATAACTCACCAGCCTGACGTCGCTGATGTCGGCCAGGAAACCGAAGAGCGGATAGCTGGGCGCGGGCACCAGCAACTCGTCGCCGGGACTGCAGAGCATTCGAAAAACGAAGGAATACGCCTCGCTGGTGCTCGTGGTGAGCACGATGTCTTCCACCCGAACCTCGTCGCCGCGTCCCGCGTAGTATTCCGCAACGCTCTGGCGGGCCTTTAAGAGCCCTTTTGGGTCGGGCACGTACGCGAGCGCCGCCGGATTTCCGAGCGCATCCAGAATGGCCACGCCATCGTAGTGAAGGCCACATTCCGTAGGGTTCGAGGCGCTCAGATCGAGCAACCGCTTCCCGTCGGCAAGGTGCCGCGCGAGAGCCTCGCTCAGGCGGTTCGGCGCAAGATTCCAATTAGTGCGATCGGCAAACATTTATATATTCGGCCACGGCCGCGAGCGCCTGTTTCAGCGTGCGTCCGGGCAACTTACAGAACTACAGCAATTTCTCCTTTCGGTCCACGAATCGCGTCTCGATCAGTCCCAACTCCGTAATAACTATGAAGCGACGCCAGCAGCCGGGGTTGTGCGCAGCCTTGAAGATCTCAAGTCTTTGTTCGCCCCCTGTAATCGTTCCTTTAAGATTTGTCGCTACGCCCGCACAGGTCTAAAATCTCTTTGAGGACACCCATGGCAGACGAACTCGTGATCGCAGGCCGCGCTTTCCATTCGCGGCTGATTGTGGGCACCGGCAAATATCGCAGCTTCCCAGAGATGGCTCGCGCTCACGCTGCCTCGGGCGCGGACATGGTCACCGTCGCGGTGCGTCGCGTGAATCTCACCGACCGTTCCAAAGAATCGCTGCTCGACTTCATCGACCGCGAAAAAATGTTTATCCTGCCCAACACCGCGGGCTGTTACACCGCTGACGAAGCCATTCGTACGGCCCGCCTGGCCCGCGAGGTCGGCCTCTCGAACTGGGTCAAGCTAGAAGTCATCGGCGACCAGCAAACGCTCTTTCCAGACACCGAGCAGCTCATCGAAGCCACCCGCGTCCTCGTTAAGGAAGGCTTCATAGTTCTGCCGTACACCAACGATGATCTCATCGCCGCGCGCAAACTGATCGACGCCGGCGCTTCCGCGGTGATGCCTCTAGCCGCTCCAATCGGTTCCGGCCTGGGCATTCAGAACCCCGCCAACCTGCGCATCCTCCGCGAACGCATCACCGAAGTTCCCATGATCGTTGACGCCGGCGTTGGCACCGCCTCCGACGCTGCCCTGGCAATGGAACTCGGCGCCGACGGCCTCCTCATGAACACCGCCATCGCCGAAGCCCAAGACGCCGTCCTCATGGCCGAAGCCATGCGCGACGCCACCCTCGCCGGCCGCAAAGCCTATTTGGCCGGCCGCATGCCCAAGCGCCTCTACGCCGCCGCTTCCTCCCCGCTGTCCGGCGTCGTCCGCTAAGCGCGCACCTGCGCGGCACCTGTAGCGCAGGGCGAAGTCCGCGTAGCCCTGCGGCTTTTTCCTGATTTCTTGTTCTTTATTTCCGGCCGATGATCCAGAATCCGATGGCGGTGCTGACGCACCATGCCACCACCGTCCACTTGAACGAAACCGCAAAAGCCCGCAGGCTATCCATTTTCACCTTGCAGATTAGCGAAAGCTCGAACACCTGGTCCGTGATATTCCGCAGGATCCGCTCCGGACTCGCGTGCGACACCGCCTCGAAATACTGCGCGCTATCCTTATGCCGGGTCACGTGCTCGTAGTACAGCAATTCCGACCCTTCGCGCGGCGATTGGTGGTGTCTCGCCATGCGCGGCGTAAGCACGTGTGAGATCAGAACCAGAGACCACACGAATCCGAGAACCAGGCCCACGTACGTCAAAATGTATAGGCCGCTGGCCACATCCGCCATCGGGCTGAACCACTGTAGCTTCGGGATCACGTCCTTGCCCAACGGGACCGTGCTGGCGCCGAAGAACAACAGAAACGTGACCAAGTAACCAGCCTTCAGATCGGCCGCGCGTATGATCGCTTGCTGGTCCTCGAAGTTGTGCCAGGCAAAATCAATCTGCTCTTGTATCGTGAAGGAAGGGTTCTCGGGTGAGTCCATCCGCTCAATGTACCTGAAGCACTTTCACAACGCCACAGCCGTGGTTTCCGTTCCCGCCGCGGTTCCTATTGCCGGCAATTCCTGTAGCCGCCCTCTTTTACCCTGAGCTTCGAAGAATCAGAGGGCGGGGTTTAGATCGTCGTGCTCTACAAAACAGAACGTTGAGCGCAATCCCTCGGCGACGCAGCCGTTTTTTCCTTCCTCACTCATACCGCAACGTCTGCATCGGATCCACGCGCGTCGCCCGCCTAGCAGGCACGTAACACGCCGCCAGCGCCACGCCCGCGAGCACCACCGTAACGCTAGCAAACGTCGCCATATCCGTCGGCGCCACTCCAAACAACAAACTCGCCATCAGCCGCGTCAATGCAAACGCAATCACCAGCCCAGCGGCAAGGCCAGTCAAAACCATTCCCGCACCCTGCTTCATCACCAGCCCTAAAACGTCTCCTTCTTGCGCCCCCAGCACCATCCGTAAGCCAAACTCCTTCGTGCGCCGCGCCACCGAATAAGACACCACGCCGTAAATTCCGACGGTCGCAATCGCCAGCGCCACCCCCGAAAACAGCGACAGCAGCAGCGTCAAGAACCTCGGCCGCGCCTGCGCTCGCGACAACACATCTTCCATCATGCGCACGTCCGCAAGCGGCAACGAGGGATCGAGCTCATTCAACTGTTCCCGCACCGCACCTGCCAGGGAGCCTGGATTGCCTGTCCGCGCGCGCAGCACCGCGTACACATCCGAATTTCCTAGGTCCCCAGCCTGCCGGTAAGGCAAATACAACTCCGTGCCCGCGGGGCGGTCAAGACCCGCGTTTTTCACATCGTCCACGATCCCGATAATCGTGCACCACGGATTGCTGCCAGGTCCGCCCGGCCGAATGCGCCTGCCAATGGGATTTTGAGTCGGCCAGAACGTCATCGCCATCGTCTTATTGATGACCGCAACTCCCGGAGCACCCTGTACGTCACGATCCTCAAACACCCGGCCGTCCATCAACCGAATCCCCATCGTCTGAAAATAGTCTTTGCTAACCACTTGATAGAAGTCCACGTTCTCAATCGGCCCACCTTGCGTCTTCACGAACCCTTCGATCTCGGTATCGTTCATGTTCGGCGGCCGCAACGGCGCCAGACCCGAAACAAGCGCGGCGGATTGCACACCTGGAAGTCGCGTCATCCGCTCATCGAATCGCGTCCAAAAATCCGTAATCTTCGCGCCATCGGTATACGTGCCGCCTGGCAACGAAACGCGCATGGTGATCACGCTGTCCGCCGCCAGCCCGGTATGCACCTCTTGCAATTTCCAAAACGCGCGCAGCATCAACCCGCAACCAATCAGCAACACCAGCGCCATCGCCAACTCGCCCACCACCAGCGCCCTGCGGAAGATTTGCGCCCCGCCCGTCGATGTCGTGCTTCCTGACGTTTCCTTCATCACATTGGCGATCCCACTCAAAAGCAAAGGCGCAATCGGCGCGAGCCCAAAGAGCACTCCCGTCAGCAAGCTTGTTCCCAGCGTAAACACCAGCACCCGCCAATCCATCACGATCTCGTCCGCCCGCGGAATCCCTCCCGCGTTCGTAAGCTGAACCACCCGCACGCCGCCGTAAGCAAGCGCCAGTCCCAGAACCGCCCCGCACAGCGCCAGCAGGATTCCTTCGGTCGCAAACTGCCGCGCTAGTCGCGCCACTCCCGCTCCGAGCGCGCCTCGAATGGCAATCTCTCTTCTCCGCGCCTCCGCGCGCGCCAGCAGCAAGTTCGCCACATTCACGCTCGCAATCAGCAGCACGAACGCCACCGCGCCCAGCAGCATCAGCAGCGCCGGCCGCACGCTCGCAACCACCTCCGCTTGCAGTGGAAAGCTCACGATCGTGTGTTCCTTCGGATCAAAGCTGTGGGTATCGGGGGACCGATGTTCACCCGAGGCTTGTACTAGCGCCGCCATCTCCCCTTGCGCCTGCGCCGCGGAAACATCCGGCTTCAACCGCCCCAGCAGGTAAAAATTGTGGGACCCGCGGCCACCCGGCTTGGCCGGATCGAGCTGCATCGCGGTCCACACCTGTGCGGGGTCCAGCTCACCTGGAGGGAACTGAAAACCATTCGGCATCACCCCGATAATCGTGCATTTTCGTCCGTCGAGCTGCGTTTCACGGCCCACAATATCAGGATCACCGCCAAACACGCTGCGCCAGGTGCCATAGGAAATGTCCGCCACGAGCGTTCCGCCGGGAACATCGTCCGTCGGCGAGATGAGCCGCCCGCTGACCGACGCCACGCCCAGCGTTCCCAGCAGTCCGCCGCTCATATATGCCGCCGTCACCCGCACCGGCTGCGTCTTGCCGCCGAGATTCGCTCCAGTCGTGCCCCAAGCGTCCAGTGACGCCCACGAATGCGTGTCGCGCCGCAGATCAAGAAATTCCGGCCCAGACGTCCAAAACCGGTGCAACCCCCCATTCGGAAACGTAGGAAACTCCGTATACACGCGCACAAGCTGCTCGGGATGCGAGTAGGGAAGCGGCTGCAGCAACACCGCGTTCACTACCGTGAAGATCCCGGTCGTCGCCCCAATCCCCAACATCAGGCACACCACCGCCGCCGCGGTAAACCCCCGATTCTTCAGCATCATCCGCACGGCGAACTGTAGATCCTGTCGGAATGTCCCCATTCGACCCTCCAAACCCAAACCGTAGGTACGCCCGAACTCCATCGGATGTTCCCCAAGATCGTCTCTGCGCACTCTGCGTCTCTGCGTTCAGATCCTTCCAATTCGTTTCTTCCTTTGGGCTCTGCTAATTCCTGCGCTTTCCTCCATTTCCAACTCTCGCCGCTCTTCTCCATTCAAATGCTATCCCTTAAGTAATCAGTTTACATTAGCTAACAGTTGTGCTATTCTTTCTTGTGTTGCCTCGCTTTCCCCGCCGGTACGTCCTCCCAACGCGATTCCGGAGTGTTTTCTCCCCGCAAATTCGCCTAAGTCCTTTAGAATCCACTCTTACGAGAAATGCGCGAAACCGCTCCGATTTCGGCGACGTAAATTCTTTAGAATCAATCCTCGATTTTGCTAAGTCCTTTAGAGCTCACTCTTACAAAATCATTGGACTTAAAGTCCCATCGAATCACACTCTTACAAAAAAGGGTGGGGGAGGGGAATCGGCCAATTTCCGGTCACCTATTGCTCCGACTCTCAAAGCGTCCGGAAGAAGAAATGCCAGGTCGCGTCCACCAGCGCATGCACAATCGCCGACGCCAAGATCGACCCGCTCTTGCGCCACGTCCACCCATAAAACAGCCCGGCGATCGACGCCAGAATCACGTAGCGCCAATTGGGGAAGCCCATGTTCGTAATATGTGAAAACCCGAACAGCACCGACGCGGTCCACCACCCGCCCAAGTCGCTTTTCGTTGACCGCGAAAGCATATTCTGCAGCAAGCCACGAAACAGAAACTCCTCTGGCCAAGCGGTAAAGCACAGAATGGCCAGCGAGAGGAAGGGAAGCGATTTCCACTCCGCCCACTGCGGCGCAAACTGGATAAAGTGCATCGCCGTACCTAGCGGGATGGCGATCGCCCCGAACAGGAGGAAACTGCCGAGGACGTAGAGTCCCCACCGTCGGCCCCAACCGATGCTGTAGCCGACGCCACTCAACCGCCGCACGAGCACAAACGCAGCGAGCGCCACGTTAAGGCAAAGGAGGACGGTAAACACATACGCCAGCCGCTCGCTAGGATAGGGCCACAGCCAGTGCGCGGGCGGAACGCTGAGCCAATGCGAGGAGGAAAACTTCACGGCCACCCAGATGCCAGCGAGCGTGACGTAGTCCTGCCAGGCTCCCGGCGGCTGGCGCTCCGCTGACGCCGCGAGCGCCAGGGGAATAAACACCAGGCCAGCGACCGCTCCGGCACGCGTGAACGCAAAAGTGTTTGTCCCAGCGGCATAAATCAGGTATGCAAGGAACGTGGCTGCGCCGAGAAGATATCCGCCTCCGGCGCCGAAACGCGACGCAAGAAATTCCGGCACGCCACGCGCCGCGAACAGCAGCATCACGGCGAAGTAAAACGCGAAGGCCGTCAGCGTGGCCGCGAAATCCCGGCCGCCGTAGCCGTGCCACGCAGAATAGACGCCGCCCATGAAGCACAGTAGAGCCCAGAGGCCGAGCATGGGGACCGGACCGGCTTGGCGCGTGGCAGGCAAACAGAAAGTGTAACGCACCCGCGTACTCCGTTTGCGCCTGTCGGTCGAATGATAGGAGAAGCGGCGTCCGTCAAGATGACGCAACAAATACAACCCCGTAAGCGGCTCGCGTACATCGACTGGATGCGTGGGCTGGCGTGTGTGCTGATGTTTCAGACGCATTGCTACAACTCCTGGCTGGCTCCCAATGCGCGAAAATCATCGTTGTACGCGTGGTCGCAGATCGGCGGTACGCTGCCCGCGCCGTTGTTTATTTTTCTTCTCGGCGTCTCTTTCGCATTGGCGACCGAGAAGCTGCGCGAAAAGGGCACAGCAAACAACGCCATCGCGAAGGCAACCATCCTTCGCGGCGCGGAAGTTTTTGGTCTGGGGCTGCTATTCCGCGTGCAGGAATTCGTCTTGGGCTACCGATGGGTGCCGTGGACAGACCTGTTGCGCGTCGACGTTCTTAACATCCTGGGCCTGTCGATGATGCTGATGGGCGTGTTGTGCTGGTTGACCGCAGCGCCTGCTTCACGTGTTTCTGCCGGCGGGGTTGCTGCCACCGCGAACTCCCGCAAAGGGGGAATCACTGGCGCGCTGGCCGCTGCAACTCTGGTCGCTCTGGCCGCACCACTGCTGTGGACCACAAATCGGTTGAGCTGGTTGCCGTGGCCGCTCGAGTCCTACATCAATGGCGTTCATGTTTTTCACCAGCCGCAGCCCTGGCTGTTCCCACTCTTTCCATGGTCCGCCTTTGCCTTTGCCGGATTAGCCGTCGGCTTCTTCCTATTTTCAGATTTCGCCAAGCGCAAGGAAGTCTGGGCGTTTGCGGCTCTTGGTGGCACAGGCATTCTTGCCTGTGCTCTTTCTGTTCTCTTCGATGCCGCTCCCATTCACTTGTACGCCGCAACCACCTACGACTACTGGCACACTAGTCCCAACTTTTTCCTGATGCGCTGCGGTGTTCTCCTGGTGATTTTGGTTCTCACCTACGCCTGGTGCCGGTGGGGGCTCGCGCAAAAAGGTTTCAGCCCCATCATTCAACTGGGCACGACTTCGCTGCTGGTTTATTGGGTGCACATCGAGTTCGTCTACGGGCGCCTTTCGATCTTGCCGAAAGGGCGGTGCAGCATACCGAAGGCAACCGGAGGGTTGCTGGCAATTTTTCTGGCGATGCTGGCTCTCTCGGTGCTCCGGACGCGGTGGAAGAAGCGGCCTGCTACGGTTTTGCAGCCGGGTCCTGTGACGGCTGCTGTGACGGCGGAATCCTGATGATGATTTCCCCGGGCTTCGCGTGTTGCAGTTCTTCGCGGGCGATCTTTTCGATCAGCCGAGGGTCCGTCTTCAGCGCTTTGACTTGCTGGCCAAGCTGAATGTTTTCGGAGTTCAGCCGGTCGATTTCTTTTTTAACTTTTTCGATCTCGTTCTGGGTGCGGCGCATGGCGATAAATCCGTGCGCGCCGAAAACATCGTGAACCACCAATGCCAGCACGAACAAGCCCAGAATGGTGCGGCTATGCTGTTCGAGAAACGCGGGAAAGCTTGTTTTAGAGTTCATGCGTTCTGGTCTTTTAGTACCCACTCTGTCGCCTCGCGAGCCAAGCGCGCGGAAGCCTTGGGACTATCCGCCTCAACATACAGTCTTAGCAGCGGCTCCGTTCCGGAAAGCCGCAGCAGCATCCACGAGCCATCGTCGAAAACGAATTTTGCCCCGTCGGTGCGATCCAAGGAAACTACTTTTCGTCCGAGGAGTGTCGAAGCGTCCACGGACACCTTTTTCACTGCATTTGCCTTTTGTTCGTCGCTGAGGTGCATATTTTCGCGGAGGGGCCAGAATTCGCGGCCGAGTTTCTTGAACGATTGCTTGATCTGTTCGTTCAGCGAAGCTCCGCGCGCGGCGAGCATCTCGGCAACGAGCAGGCACGCCAGGATTCCGTCTTTTTCCGGCACGTGGCCGCGAATCGTCAGCCCAGCGCTTTCTTCGCCCCCGAGCGCGATTTTATCTTCGCGGATCAGTTGGCCGATGTATTTAAATCCGACGGGAGTCTGATACGTCGATTGACCGTGGGATTTCGCGGCGGCATCGATCATTTGGGAAGTGGCCACGCTGCGCGCCGCGGGCATCTTCCAACCGCGCGACTCAACAATATAGTCGTAGACCAACGCGAGGATGTGATTGGGTGAAACCCACGTGCCGTCGCGATCGATCACGCCGAAGCGGTCCGCGTCGCCATCGGTGGCGAGACCTGCGGTCGCGCCGGAATCCCTCACGGCTTTGCGCAGCGGCGCGAGATTCTCTTCGGAGACATCCGGGCCGGTGCCGTCGAAGAGACAATCGCGATCGGTCCGCATCGCTTGGACGGTAACGCCGTGATCCGCTAGGGCGCGATCGAGATAGCCGGCGCCGCATCCGTGGAGCGCATCGACGACGAATTTTGTTTTGCCTTTGCGCAGGGTCTCGAAGCGAACCAGTTCTTCGAGGCGTTTCAAATAGGACTCGCGAAGATTTACGGTCTCGGTTTTGCTGCCATCCCGGGCGGAAGCCGTGGCCTTGGGATTGGGACCGTCTTTCTCGATGAGCTTGACGACGCGGGCTTCGATGTCTTTCGTGACTTCCGGGAGCGCGGGGCCAGCGTCCGCCGAGGAAAATTTCAGGCCGTGGTATTGCGCGGGATTGTGGCTGGCGGTGAAATTGACGGCGCCATCGAGTTTGCGGCGGGTGATTTCGTAGGCGATCGCGGGCGTGGGAGTGAAGGTATCGCAAAGCAGCGTGCGAATGTGATGCTGCCGGAGGATGTCGACCGCGAGCTGCGAGAATTCTTCGGAGTAGAAGCGCGTGTCGTAGCCGACCAGGATGGTCGAATTCTTTTTGTGGCTGTTGACGTGATCGGCGATGGCGGTGACGGCCAGGCGCACGTTGGCGAAGGTAAAATCGTCGGCGATCAAGCCGCGCCAGCCGGAGGTGCCGAACTTTATGGGAGACGAACTCATAGCGCTGTATTCTAGCCCGGAGTTGCGGCAGAGCAAAGAAGTAGGCGCGGTGCGGGCAACGCAGGGATACGAACCACATTGGAGGATTCTAATGGTCGCGGGAAAACAGAACCGAATCGTGCTGGTGACATGCGGCTCGATCGTAGAAGCCCGCAAAATTGCGAGCAACGTGGTGAGGAAGCGGCTGGCGGCATGCGCGAACATCGTGCTGGGCCCGGTCCAATCCATTTACCGCTGGAAGGGAAAAGTGCAAAGCACGCGCGAGGTTCTGATGCTGCTCAAGACCAGCGCGAACCGCCTCGAGGAACTCGAAAGGGAAGTAAAACGCCTGCATAGCTACAAGGTGCCGGAATTGATCGCGCTGCCGATCGGCGCTGGCTCTTGGGAATATCTTGCCTGGGTGAACGAAAGTGTGAAGCCACCGGCAAAATGACTCTGCCAATCGCGGTGAGCCGGTCGGGCGTGGTGCGGGCTACGCGGGCACAGACTGAAGTCTATGCCACTGTAGGAAGGAGAAAACCCGCAGGGCTACGCGGACTTCGCCCTGCGCTACATGAGCTTGGCGTATTCGGATTTGGCTTGTTTGAGGATGGGGATGTCGGCGTCCGCGTCTTTCCACAGGGCCAAGAAATCTTGATAGCTGGTGCGGGCTTTGGGGATGTCGCCGGAAAGAGCGAAGGCGCGGGCGAGGCCGAGATGCGCGAGCGCACCCGTCCAGCAATTGGAGACGAGTCCGCGATGATCGAGAAGTTTCTTGAACTCGGAAGCCGCGGCGTTTCCCTGCTTCGCACCGAGATACGCTTCGCCGCGCAGGTAAGCAGGCACAATGCAAACGAAGTTGAGGCTCCCGATTCCTTCGCCCAATTCATAGGGGGCCGTGGGTTGCAGCGACTCCACGGCCTTGGCGGCATTGCCGCGACTTAACTCCAACTGTGCGCGAATCGTAGGGAGCCATACCGATTGGATTACGGTGTTGACAGGGAAGCGCCGATTCAGATCATCGAGGAGGGCTTGGGCTCGAGGGGTGTCTCCCGCGCGCGCGAGGGCGAGAGCAATCAAGACTTGAGCATCGCGGCTGCCGGGCGCGGTCTTGGCGGACTCATTGGCGAACTGGCGCGCCTGCTCGCGGTTGCCCAAGGCGGCTTCGCGCAGCGCGGCATCGGCCTGCCACAGAGCGGCGGGTTCTTTGAGATCGAATCGCTGGGCAGCGTCCACGGCGCGGCGCGACAGCGAGCGCGCGTCATTGATCCGGCCACGGAACGCCGCGGTATTGGAATGCATGAAAAGGATGAGATCTTCCCATCCCGTCTTTCCGGTGCTGAGCGAGACTTCTCGATCCATCGCGGCGGTATCTCCCCGCAGAAAAGCAAGGTTATACATATTTTCGTGGAGCACCGGATCGACCAGCTTGCGAGCCAGGGCATCGTTGATGGCGGATTGAGCTTCATCCAAGCGATTCAGGCCGATGTAACTGGCGGTGATATTCAGATAATCCACGACGGAAGGCTCCGCCTGAATGCCGATGCGTTCGGCGTCGACGGCCTCCTGGTATTTGCCGGCGATCATGAATTCGTCGGCGAGATTGGCATATACGATGGTGTCTCTGGGATAGATCTGAATCCACTGTTTGTAGCCTTCGGTAGCTTTTTCGATCTCACCGGTGGCGATGTCGTAGTAGAGGGTGACGATGTGGGAGCGCTCGCGTTCGGTGACGCGGTCGCGCAACTCGAAGGCTTTTTTGATGGCGGCGATGGAGAGGTCAATCTGGTTCAAGTTGTAGTAGGCGGTGCCGAGCGAGCTATAGGCGAGAGCGAAATTGGGGTCCAGCTCGACGGCACGCTTATAAAACGGGATTCCCTCCGCGGTGCCCTTCTCGCGGGAGGTTCGGCGTCCCATGCTGAGGGCCTTCAACGCTTCCAGTGAGGTGGTCGTGGCCTCAGCCAAGGGCACGTCATATTTTTGCACGGAGCTCAGCGACTCACCCAGATCGCTGCGCATCTTGGAAGCGGCATCGCTGAGCGCTTCCAAAATGCGTTCCTTGGTGGGGGCCTCTGCCTGGCGTCGAGCGAGGGTGTCACCGGTGGCACAATTCACCGCACCCAACGAAATCACATACTGAGCACCCAGAGTGGAGATGGAACCGGCAATGGAAGCTTTCGCACCCGCACGCTGACAAATCTCTCTCGCCAAATCGTTCGAAATGTGTTGCGTGGTTTGCTGCCCCATCATCTCCAGCGTCTGGTGGACTTTGTCTTCCGAGACGATGTTGAGGAAGGGAGACTGACCAAGATTGACGGCAAGAGCCTGCTTGAGCGTGTCGTCGAAGACAGCGTCACCCGTAGAGTTAGCGAAGTCGGCGAGGACGATGGTGTCTTTTTCGGTGAGCTTGGCGGCTGCGCGCGAGTGCCAGTAGTAAAGGCCGCCGGCAAGAAACAAGGCAGCGAAGATTGCTACGGAGGCAATCGTAGCCTTTGACGATCGGGGTGAGGCAGGCTCAGCGGCTGCGGCTACACTCGCGCTTGCAGGTCTGCGGCGGCCGCTGGAGACTTTCTTGGGTAGCGTGGAGGGTTCGTCGTGATCAGGTTCGGCAGAGGGTTGAACCACGGAGCGGCCGGAAGTTTCGCGTTTGAGGCGCTTTAGGTCAGCGCGAAGGTCGGAGGCGTGCTGATAGCGCAGGTCGCGGTCTTTTTCTAGGGCTTTATTGATGATGCGTTCGAGTTCGTTGGGAATTTCGCTGTTGAAGCGCACGGGCGCCGTCGGCGCGCGATGGAGGATGCCGTCAAAAATGGCGGCGGAGGTATCGCCCTTGAAGGGGAGAACGCCAGTGGCCATTTCGTAGAGGACGGCGCCAAAGGAAAAGAGATCGGTGCGGAGATCAAGAGGCTTGCCGAGGGCTTGCTCGGGGGACATGTAAGCAACGGTGCCAACGGTGCTTCCCGGACTGGTGAGGTGGTCTTCGGTGGTGCTTCCCGCGGTGGTTGTGGCCGTTTCGCCGGAAGGGGAGGCGCTCGAAAGGGTGACTTTGGCGAGGCCGAAGTCCAGGATCTTGGCGGGGCCGCGTGCGGTGACAAAGATGTTGGCGGGCTTGATGTCGCGGTGGACGATACCTTTAGCGTGGGCCGCATCGAGAGCGTCGGAGACATCGATGCCGATCTCGAGCAAGCGGTCGATCTCGATGGGCTCACCGGTGATCACGTGCTTGAGGGTCGCGCCCTCCATGAATTCCATGACGATGAAGGCGCAGCTGTTGTGTTCCTGAATGTCGTGGATGGTGCAGATGTTGGGATGGTTGAGCGCGGAGGCGGCGCGCGCTTCCCGCTGGAAGCGCTCCAGGACTTGAGGATCTTTGGCGACATCATCGGGGAGAAATTTCAGGGCGACGAAGCGGCCAAGCTTAGTGTCTTGGGCCTTGTAAACGACTCCCATGCCGCCGCCACCGAGTTTTTCTACGATGCGGTAGTGGGAAATAGTTTCGCCGACCATGCGTGTGCCGGGATGCGCCTCAGCGGGGAGATCATAAGTGGAGAGAGGTGGGGAGTCAAAGAGATTGCGACTGAAGAGGGTGCGGGCAAACCCGGCTCAATAGAGAGAGCGCAGAGCTAGGCAGAAGAGGTGCAGAAGCCCAGAGGGATGGCACGCCGGGCTGAAGCCCGGCGCCTACGTAATGCGATACAGATTGCTAGACGGAGAGGAGGGCTTGGTCGAGGTCGGCGATGATGTCTTCGACGTCTTCGATGCCGACGGAGAGGCGGACCAATCCTTCCGTGATGCCGACGCGTTCGCGGACTTCCACGGGCATGGAGGCATGGGTCATGAGCGCGGGTAGGGAAATGAGCGTTTCGACGCCGCCGAGGCTCTCGGCCAAAGAGCAGAGTTTGACTTGATTGAGGAAGCGTCGAGCGGCGTCGAGCGTTTCGAGATCGAAGGAAAGCATCGCGCCGGGACCACGCTGTTGCTTGCGAGCGATTTCGTGCTGCGGATGCGTGGGCAAGCCGGGGTAGTACACCTTCCGAACCTTGGGGTGCGCGTCGAGGTGACGTGCCACGGCGATGCCGTTGGCGTTGTGCTGGAGCATGCGGACGGCCAGCGTTTTGATTCCGCGAGAGACGAGAAAGCAATCCATCGGAGCTAGGCCGGTGCCGGCGGAGCGCTGGATGAAGTAAATTTTTTCCGCGTCTTCCGGGCGCGTCAGAATCACGGCGCCTCCGGTGGAATCGCTGTGGCCGTTGAGATACTTGGTCATCGAATGCACGACGATGTGGGCGCCGAGTTCGATGGGCCGCTGAAGATAGGGACTCAGAAAGGTGTTGTCGACCACCAGAGTTACATTGCGGTCGTTGGCGAGCTTGGCCATGGCCGCGAGATCCGCGACGCGAAGCGTGGGGTTTGTCGGAGTTTCGACGTACAGCATTTTCGTGTTGGGACGCAGCCCGCCGAGGACCGCCTCCATCGACGAGGTGTCGACAAACGTAAATTCCAGGCCGAAATGCACGAGAAGCTGCGTCGAGAGGCGAAACACCCCGCCGTATACGGCTTCGGAGAGCACGACGTGATCGCCAGGGCGGAGCAAACGGAAAACAGCATCAATGCCAGCCATGCCAGACGAAAAAACGTAGGCGCTCTGGCCGCCTTCGAGCTTGGCCATGGTGCGCTCGAGCGCTTTGCGGTTGGGATGATTGGTGCGCGCGTAGTCGTAGCCTTTGTTTTTGCCCAGCTCCGTTTGCACGTAGGTGGAGGTCTGGTAGATCGGAGCGACAATCGCGCCGGTGGCGGAGTCCGGCTCCTGGCCTACGTGTATGGCGTTGGTGGCAAAACCCATGATGATCTCCTCTTTGACGGCGACCGCGAAGCGGTCAACCGTTGTGTGACCGCGAAGCGGTCAACAGGCCACGGCGTAGAAGGGCAGCCGCGGGGCGTTAAGCACCATGAAATTGACGGAATCTCGCGGCCCTACGACGGTTGAACGCTGGGCGGTCGCAGACATTGTCCATGCGTTCCGCGATGCCTGCCGAGATGATGCTGTAGAGAAGGTATCGTAGCAAAACCAGTCGGTCAAACGGGCAGTGTGCCGGAGTTTCCGGCGCTCGCGCAGAACTCGCGGGGAGCAGGAGCAGCACCCGAGGCAGGAGACGCATCGAAACAAACGGCGAGAGACTTGACCAAAGCCACGGGTTGCGTAGAGGATGGAGTACACAGCGAAATGAAACTTGGGCGATTAACGGCGGGATGCTTGTCAGTTGCGGCGCTGGCAGCCTTGGGAATGCTTGCGAGCGCGCGCACGACGCAAGCTCCGGGAGCCAAGATACCAGCACCGGCGTCCGACCAGACGTCGCGTGTGACGATCGAAGTTTCTGGCGGCGAGAACGCGGCGCCGGTCGAGAACGCCAGTGTTTACATCAAGTATGTGGAAGAGCGCAAGATCAAGAAGGACAAGAAGGTGGAGTTGAACGTGAAGACCAACCGCGAGGGCACGGCGCACGTTCCGGATGCCCCGCTGGGCAGAGTGCTGATCCAAGTGGTTGCGGATGGATGGAAGACGTACGGGCGCTGGTACGACATCGCGGACGCGAAGCAGACCATCAAGGTACGTCTCGAGAGGCCGCCGCGTTGGTACTGAAGTGTAGTGGGAGGAAATTTTGAAAGAGTTGCACCGAAATAGTGCAAAGCGGACCAGGATACTGAGAATCGTGCAGTTAGCCTTCGACGCAGCGTGCTTTTCCACAAACTTATCAACACTTGTGTTGAAAACTTAACAGAGCCGAAATATTTGCGACGACATTCGGCACGCTTCGTGCTGTCGGGATGCGCGGAAAAATTTGAGCGATGATCGCACTACGAATCGCATTCAACCATGAGTGAAACCCTCG
>JBGOVR010000078.1:0-20998 GCA_041478205.1 Candidatus Acidiferrum sp. | reverse complement strand
GCTCTACACGATGCCGAGCCGATCTTCCGCGCCAATCTTGTGCTTCGTCCGGGTACCGCGTCTGATGTTTTGATTGTGCTATACTTGTATTGCGAGGCTGACATGTTAGCCATTCGACTTCCGCAATCCATTGAAAAGCGCCTGGAAACGCTTGCCCGGCGCACGGGTCGCACCAAGACCTACTATGTCCGCGAGGCCATCCTGCAGCACCTCGAGGATCTCGAGGACATGTATTTGGCAGAACGCGCCCTCGAGCGCATCCGCAACGACGAAGAGCCCACCATCCCACTGGAAGACGCAATAAAACGGCATGGCGTGGAAGGTTGAGTTATCTGTCGAGGCCGACCGGGAGCTCAGCAAGCTCGACGCGCCGCAACGCACGCGCATTCTGAAGTTCCTTGGGGAACGGGTCGCGAAGCTGGACGATCCACGTAGCCTAGGCCAGGCTCTGCACGGCTCCCGCCTCGGAGAATTTTGGAAATATCGAGTGGGCCCGTACCGGCTCATCTGCAAAATCGAAGACAATCTCTTAATCGTGTTGGTCCTGCGTATTGGGCACCGGAGAGAAATCTATCGTTGAGCCGATCCAGTCGTGTTGCCGCTAAGAAACCGGCTGAAGGCTAGGCTGCTTGTGGAGCTGCTCGCTAAAGCAGAAATCCCTGCGTGCGGCAGCTCTGTACGATGCCCAACCGATCTCCCGCGCCAATTTTGTGCTTCATCCGGTAGAGATGATTCTTCACCGTCTGTTCCGAGAGACAGAAGTGGTTGGCGATTTCCTTATTCGTAAGCCCCTTCGCGATCAACGGGATCAATTGCTGCTCGCGCCGCGTCAATCCCAATCGCTGCTGTACGCTGGCGCAGGGCAGCCCGGACGCCTCGCCTTCGAAATACCGGAAGAGCACCGTGCACAACGCTCCCGGACAAACCGCTTCCCCAGCCTGCACCGCCCGAATGGCTTCCAGCACTTCATCCCCGGACACATCCTGCAATAGGTACCCGCTGATCCCCGCCCGCACGCAACGCAGGAACTCTCCATCGTTTTTCGTCATCCCAATCACCAAAATCCGCATCTTCGGTGCCCACGTGCGCACTCGCTGGATCGAGACAAGGTCTTCCTCGACGCTGCCGTCCGAAACCAGCAGCAGGACGTTAGCCCCGCTTTCCGTCAACGCTTTGGCATCCAGTGGCGTTGCGGAATTCAAGCCCACTATCTCGATGCTTTCCCGTTTGGCCAGCATTCGCGCCAGTGCTTCTCGCAACAATCGATTCTCCGCCGCCACGTAAACGCGAATTCTTGCCCCTACAGTTTCGCTCGGTGCTACCTGCGCAACCCTCGCCGTACTCCGCGGGCTTTCCAGGGTTCCGGTAACTCCGGTGTTGCGTTGCGCACCAACACCCGCAATCAGACTTCGACGTACGCCTGTATTCACGTTGGGACACTCCGTGTGCTTCGGCGCTTACCCTCGACCGAACCTCACCCTCAGGCTTTAGCCCGGCGCTAGCAGCGGCTCTTCCTCATGCAATTCCACAACCGCCTCTGCAAACTCCTTCTCGTACACCGCTCTTTTTAACTCCCTGCAATCCCGGGCTTTACCACCGCCGAAGGCTGAGCCACGTCCGGTGCCTGGTCCCAATCCGGTACCAGTCACCTCCTGTATGTTCACTTTGGAACCAACCTCGCAGGACGGAGCACACCACCCTTCACCCATACCCATCGTTCCCTGAGCCCTCGCCTCTCTCTTCTTGCCCCTTTTCTTGCCCCTTTTCTTGTCTCTTTTCTTGCTTGGTACTTCCGTACTACCATTCCCTAGGAGCGATGCCCTACTCCCTTCCGGGTACGTTCCCTCTATAGGTTTTTTTTCGCGCGCCACTTACACTTCTCCTATCGCGAGCGCTCCGCTTTCTCAGCGATGGAGAGAGAAAAAGTCATGGCGACCCAGGATTTGATGAGCAAGACGCCCCAGAACGGCATTCCCGCCGGCCGCGCGACCTCGCCGACCGAGCGTCGCGGCAACCGCCGCTGCAAGATTACCCAGTTGATGCGCATCCGCCCTTCCGACCCCGAGAAGGACCCCTTTGACGATATGCGCGGCACCCTCAGCGTTTCGCGCAGCGGCGTCTATTACCAGACCACCGAACCCGGCTACGAACTTGGCATGCGCCTGTTCGTGACCATGCCGTATTCGCAGGAGGCCGCCTCGATGAGCCGCGAGTATCTGGTCGAGGTTGTCCGCGTGGACAACCTGGCAAATGGCATGATCGGCGTCGGGTTCAAGATCCTGATGGAAATGGGCAGTCAAGTGAGCTATTCGTACGGCTTTTCCGCACCGCGCAAATAAGCGCCGGCGAATTCAATCGTTCTCAAAAAGAAAGGGCGTCCCGGTCATGCTGGGACGCCCTTTCTTCGTTTGGGGGGTGGAGAAAACTCGAAGTAGCTAGTCTTGCCCGAACATTTGCAATGCGCGGTGTCTCAGGATCCCGAGCTGCCGGTTCATGGGATGCTGCCGGCCTAGGAAAGCGAGCACCGGCTCGCGGCGGCTCGTCAGCCGATTCATGGCGATGGTTAGCCGCACGTCGCGGCGGGCAAACTTCAACCCTGCCGTGAGCGCTTCCACGGCTTCCTCGCGGCGTCCCGCGGTGGCGTACACTTCCGCGAGATTCAGATAGAGTTGCGCCTGATTGCGCTTCATGCGCACGGCGGTATCGCACAACCTCTCCGCTTCGCCCCACTGGTTTTCGGAACGCGCCAGCACCACGCCCAGGTAGGACATGTAGTACGGGTTGTTCTTGTCCAGGTCCATCGCACGCCGCATATGCGGCAACGCCCTGCCAGCGTAATTATCACGCAACAGCGTCAACCCTTGCTTGAATTCGCGGAAGGCTTCGGTATCCAGCATCGTTTCAGCTCCTCGACCGTTTTGCGGTCGCACAACTGAGGGGACTCGCTGGGAATCAGAAATTACAGATCGCGCCGCAACTCCGAGAGGAAGTCGACACTGCCTTGGAAGAGGCAGGAATTAGAAAGGCTCCGATGGTACCGGGCAGGGACGCCCCGGACATGGAAGCGGTGAGCAGCGTGGCGATCGGAGTTCCCATCCCAGTCGTATACAAGCTAGCCGGGTTGCTTATGAGAATCTACTGACCCTTGGGCCAGTCTTGGGACAGCGGAACTCAAGGAGTAAGCGGAAGGCCCGAAACAAAGGGCTTAACGGTGTGCGTCGCGCGGTCTCGTTTTTCAAGGCCGGCACGGCGGTGGCGCGCTGGTTCGACGGCTATCCCTTGGCGGCCTTTCCTGATTGTTTCGGCGTGTGCTTCTTCCAGCCTTTGCGCCACTCGCCCCAGTCTTCCAGGGTGACCTTGAGCATCGATTTGGCCGCTTTGTGCAGCCAGCGGCCGCGCCGGGCTGCCAGGTCCCGCTTCACCTTGGCGATGGCATGGGGGCTTCCGAAGTGCATATTGGCTGTTTCCCAGCCCATGTAGTAGAGGAGCTTTGTCTCGTCGCGCTCCGCGGGCAGAGAGGCCAACTCGATGCGCGAGCAGTCCGGCGCCAACCGGCGAACTACCCAGCGTCCATGGAACCGCACGCAAGGATCTTTGACGCGAATGGCGGTGTCGGCCAGGTTGGAGCAATAGAGGTCTTCCGAGGAGCTGTTTTTGTACCAGACCCAGGCGGAAGGCCGGATCGCGTTGGCTTCGCGCGCGACGAACGCGCCCTGCCACGACGATAGCGCCAGAATCCGCGGGTGGCCGAGGCTCCCGAGGCCGGCGATGCGCCGCTTCAATTGGTACTCGCGCCGGGGTGGCGGAAATGCCGCCTCGATCAGCTTTCGTACTTCTTGGGGTGGCTTCGCCGAGAATGGCGCGTTTTGCCGCATCTTCTCCCAGAATCGCACCGGGTCGCGCAGTTTACTGGTCGCCAGCAAACGTAGCCATTGGTGGTGCTCCGCCAGGATGAAGGCTTTGCCATCCGCCGCCAGCGCGTCGCGGTAGCCCTTTTCGATGGCTTCCGCGGCTTCGCGCCGCGTCAGGCTGAGGTGTTCGCCCCAGATGGCCAGATAGGCGCTGGTTGTGAGCCGAACAAGATCCAGGGTGTACGCCGCAGGCCAGGCTTCGTCGAGGTCATTCACGCCCCAAATCAGCCGGCCTTCTTCGTCGCGCCAGGTTCCGAAATTTTCGATGTGCAGGTCGCCTACGCCGAGCACTGTTGGGGCTTTCGCCAGGTCTCCGCAGACCTCGCTCCAGAGCTGAAGCCAGCGGTAGAAGGTGGCGCGAAAGAAGGGGAAGGGAGCCTCCGCCATGTTGGCGTGCTTCAGCGCGAGGTCCTGACGGACGAGCGGGAGTTGCTTTGCCAGCCAGTGCTCGAAGTCTTGGGTTGCTTTGAAGATGTTCATCGTTTGCTCTTACTGCCGCGACGCGGCTTCGCGGGCAATCTCGCAACAGCCTACGGACCCTACGCTGCGCCCCTACCTGTGCAGGGTCGCAACCTCCGGGTGCACTAGCCGCCGGCATGCTCCGCGCGGCCTGGAAGACCTTTCAGGCGTGCTTCATAAATCGGGAAGCGTGCGGCGAGTTCCGCGACTTGCTTGCGGACGCGCTGTTCGGTGGCTGCGTCGCCGATGTGGCCGAGCACCTCGGCGAT
This sequence comes from Candidatus Acidiferrum sp., assembly GCA_041478205.1. Taxonomy (GTDB): domain Bacteria; phylum Acidobacteriota; class Terriglobia; order Acidiferrales; family UBA7541; genus Acidiferrum. Next base: position 16,359 of record JBGOVR010000078.1, on the reverse strand, counting down.
CCAGACGCCGATCTGCTCCATCTCCGCTTCGCGCATCCCGCGCGTCGTTACCGACGGGGTTCCCAGCCGGATGCCACCGGCCTTCATCGGAGGCAGTGGATCGAAGGGAATGGCATTCTTGTTCACGGTGATGCCGGCGCGGTCGAGCGCTTTTTCCGCGTCGGTGCCCGTCAATCCGCGCGAGTGCAGCTCGATCAAGAACAAGTGGTTGTCGGTGCCGCCGGTCACGACGCGGAAGCCCTGTTTGGCGATCGAGCTTGCCAACGCTTTCGCGTTCGCCACGACTTGTTTTTGATTCTCGCGGAACGCGGGTTCCATGGCTTCCTTGAGGCACACGGCTTTGGCCGCGATGGTGTGCACCAGCGGCCCGCCCTGGGTGCCTGGGAACGTCAACTTATCCAATTCCTTCGCAAACACGGCCTTGCACAGCACCATTCCGGCGCGTGGCCCGCGTAGGGTCTTGTGCGTGGTGGTCGAGACGATATCCGCGTGCGGCACCGGGCTGGGGTGCATTCCCGTCGCCACTAATCCGGCGATGTGCGCCATATCCACGAAAAACAGGGCGTCCACGGCCCTGGCCATTTTGCCGATGCGCTCGAAATCGATGATCCGGGAATAAGCGCTTGCGCCCGCGACGATCATCTTGGGCTTGTGCTCGTGCGCCAGTTTTTCGATTTCGTCGTAGTCGATGCGTTCGTCTTCCTGGCGCACGCCGTAGGCGATGAACTTGTACATGCGGCCGGAGAAATTCAGCGGGTGCCCGTGGGTGAGGTGCCCGCCGTGGGCCAGATTCATTCCTAGGACCGTGTCGCCGAATTTCAGCGTGGACATGTAGACGGCCACGTTGGCGGACGTGCCGGAATGCGCTTGCACGTTGGCGTGCTCGGCGCCGAAGAGTTGCTTGGCGCGGTCAATGGCGAGTTGCTCGACCTTGTCCGCGACTTCGCAGCCGCCGTAGTAGCGTTTGCCCGGGTAGCCTTCGGCGTATTTGTTGGTGAAGATCGAGCCCATGGCCTCGAGAACGGCTTCTGAGACGAGGTTTTCCGAGGGGATGAGCTCTAGCCCGGTGGCCTGGCGTTTCGCTTCTTCGCGGAGGAGGTCCGCGATCTGCGGATCGACGGTGTCCAGCGGGCGCTGCATCCGGGTGTTGGCTTCGGTGGTCTGGCTCATGGAATGTCCTCGTTTCGCGGTGTGCGCCAGCCCGCTGGAGATGGGCGGCGAAGGGATTTTAGCGGATGGGATAGACGAAAGCCAATCGGGGAACGCGCGCCGGTATAAGAGTGCAACGGTGCAAGAGTGGAAGCGTGGCTGATTGGTCGCAGCGCGGTGCGTGGCAATCGATCGTCACAGATTGAAAGACAAGACGCCTAACGCAGAGGTGCGGAGGACGCAGAGATGAGGCACGAAGCTAGTCGCGTGAGGCAAAGAAGACTCGCCCTTTGGCCGAGAGCGGGCGCTGGCCGGACGGACCCTCCTTGCGAAGCGTACCAGGGGAAGGTACGCTCCGGAGAGCATGATTAAACCGCCGCCAAACGTCCTTGAATTACCGCTGCGAGAACGGGCTTTGATGGCGCTTGAGGCCGCCGTTGAGAAAGTCATCGAAGAACACGCCCGCGAAGGTTTGCCCCTGTATATCTGGTGCGACGGCAAAGTCGTCGCGGTTCCCGCCGAAGAGTTGCGCACGCCCTTGCAGATTCAGCCACGGGTTCTACCGCTCCCAAAACCCTAGATATGATGATAAGTACTTGATGCATTATTAATAAATTATAGATTTTCCGATCGGTTTGGGTTAGATTTAGATCCGCTCATGAATGCTCGAAGAACGCCTGAGTCCGCGACGGCAAAGCCGGACACGCTTGGCGCGCGCCCATATTGTTTTGTATCGTACTCGACTAGGGAGGCCCACGTGCCAATCCTGATCGACTGCGTGAAAATCATACTGGGTCCTCATTTTGAAGTGAAGTTGACTCCATCCGCGTTGGAGAGTGGAGCAAGCCAGCGGGAGCAAATCATCTCGCTGATTGAAGGATCAGCTTTCGCAATTGTAGTTCTTGATGGGTTGAGGCCGAACGTTGTCTTCGAACTAGGGCTGATCTATGGAAAGAACAAGCCCCTGCTTCTCTTCAGGGAAGCCGAAGCAATCGTTGACATTCAAGGGCTGTACAGCAAACCGCCCGCGGAGCTTCGAGTTAGCTCCCCAGCAGTGAACTTGGACACTCAACTGTCCGATATCAAAGACATAAACTACGCGCTGTGGAAGCGATTTGACCTAGAGGGGACGCTCAATTTAGTCTGGCTGGAGTATTCTAAGAAGCGGGAAGTCATCCCCGGATACGTCGAGATCAAAGAGCCAAGCCTATGCAAATGACATCCAACCGAACTTTTCTGTATGGAACTTTCAACGCAGCACCGCCAGGTGGTATTTCAAAGGTCTTTGGCACCGACCCAGGTGTCGCCATCGAAATACTTCGCGAGTTTTCCGCCAGCGAGCTCGTTGGGAAGGTGTACGTCATGGGAAGCAGTGGAAACTGGCTGCCTGCTTCGCAGCCCGGGGTGCGCGACTACACGTGGTACCGTGAATTCCCGAACACTAAGAGTCTGGCTTTTTGGATAGACGGATCCGATCCATGGAAAGTCCTCTACTTTCGTGACGAAAGTGACGACGCTGGTCCGTATGTGGCGGTTGGTCTTAAGCTCTCCCCTCGTAGCTAGGTAAGGTTCGACATGCTCGTGGCCTGACCGATGGAAGTCCGCCTGATTTTAGCCATGAGGGTGCAGCCGGTGGCTAGGCGTGCAGGATCGCACCGCAAATCAAATCTCTGACTGGAGGGTCATGTTTCGAGGCCTGAGTCTTGGCGACGAGGTCGTCCGTATAGCTAACTGAAATGACTCGTCATCGGAGGAACGCTTGCGCCAAACATGGAAAGAAGTGGGACTGGGGCTGCTAAATCTACTGGCTGTCGTGGCGGTCGTTGTTGCGACTCAGCCTTTGCTGCAAAAGTACCTTCGGGCGGCTGGCGCTGCGGTGTTGGCGATGCTTTGTCTGGCTACGTATTTGGCCGCGTCGAAATGGATCGAGAGGCGCACGCCAACGGAACTGGCCATCGGTCATGCGTTGCCGGAAGTTGCTATTGGAATGCTCAGCGGTCTGGGACTGTTTTGCTTGGTGATGGGGATTCTTTGGCTGGCGGGTGCCTACCATCCGGAAGGGTGGAGCGCGCACACGCTATTGGCCCGCGGGTTTCTGTTCGCGCTGCTGGCGGGGATTGTGGAAGAAATTTTGTTTCGCGGACTGCTGTTCCGGCTGTTCTCAAAGGTCCTGGGAACCTGGGGCGCGCTGCTGTTGACGTCGGCGTTGTTTGGCTTGGCGCACGCGGCTAACCACGGGGCGACGGTGAGCAGCTCGCTGGCGATTGCGCTGGAGGCCGGGATTCTGCTCGGCACGGCTTACGCGGCAACGACGCGGCTGTGGCTGCCAATCGGGCTGCACGTGGGTTGGAACTTTACGGAGGGCTCGCTGTTTGGTATGACGCTCTCGGGAAACAACATGGCCGCTGGCTTGGTTCGAGGTTCGCTGAGCGGCCCGCGGATTCTGACCGGCGGGGAGTTTGGGCCCGAAGCATCGATCGTTGCGGTGATCGTTTGTCTGGCGGCGGCACTCTACCTGGTCCGCCGAATTGTAAAGCTGCGTCTTGCCGAGCCGCCGGTGTGGAGCAAGCCGCCGCAGGCCGTCGCCGTAGCGGCAACGCCTAGCGCGTAGCGAAGACCTGCGCCATCTGGAAAACCCGAACTGCGCCCGCGACGGTCCGCGGCCGCTACAAGTGCATGCACATGGTATGGTGCGACACGGACGCTGCAACAAAGAGTTTGCTGCCACGATCCCTCAGAATTCGAATGCCATGAATCCACAGGAACTTGTCTGTCGTCCACGCGGGCGAGTGATATAGTTTCCGCAGGATTGCACCCTCGGGCCGCAAGGAGCCGCTTCGCGATGCCTACCTCGACGAGAACGACAAATGCCGGGTTCTACGTTTTGTTGTTTCTGAGTTTTGTTGCTCTGATTGCGCTTCCGCTGTTTGCGCAGGACAAGAATCCGTTTGCGGGGGATCCCAAGGTGGCGAAACTGGGGGAATCGCAGTTTCGCGCGAACTGCGCGTTTTGCCACGGACTAGGGGCGCGCGGCGGGGGGCGGGGGCCGGATTTGACGCGGGCGCAGAAGATGCACGGGAACGCGGACGCGGATTTATTTCGCACCATCAACCAAGGCGTGCCAGGGACGGCGATGCCGCCGAATGGAGCGACGCAGCAAGGCGTGGGGATGACCGAGGAGGAGATCTGGCAGGTGATTACGTACATTCGGAGCGTGCAGAAGAAAGCGCCGTCCGCCGCGCCTGGCGACGCCGCGCACGGCAAGGAGCTGTTCTATGGCAGCGCGGTTTGCTCGACCTGCCATATGGTTAATGGGAAGGGCGGGCGTTTAGGTCCGGACCTGACGACCACGGGCAGCGCGCGGTCGACGGAATATCTTGTGGATTCCGTGCGGAACCCGAGCCGGCGACTGGCGCAGGGGATTGGCGAAGCGATGAAGGAGTTTTCGCAGGAGTACGAGACGGTCACGGTGGTGGATGCCGGAGGACAGAAATTTCAGGGCGTGGTTTTGAACGAAGACAATTTCACGTTGCAGATGATGGATACGCGCGAGCAGTTGCACTTGTTTGAGAAAGGCAAGCTGCGGTCGTTTGAGAAGACGCGGGAGTCGCTGATGCCGGCTTACGACGGGAAGATGTTGCCGGAGAAAGATTTGCAGGACCTTGTGGCGTATTTGCTGGCAGTGGGTTCGGCAAATGGGGGTGCGCAGTGAGGAACGCGCTCATTGAGAGTCCGTCCATCCATAGAAAGATGACTGGCGCTTTCCTGATGCTACTGGGAATCGGCGTCTTTGCGGCGAGCGCCGGCGCGCAGGTGACCGCGCAGCGATTGCTTGATTCTGGCAAGGAGCCGCAGAACTGGTTGATGTACTCGGGCGATTACGCGGGGCGTCGTTTTAGCGCGCTCGATCAAATCAACACCGCGAATGCGCATTCGCTGGTTCCGCAGTGGGCGTATCAGACGATGGCAGGCGGTAAGTTTGAGACTACGCCCTTGGTTGTGGACGGCGTTCTCTACGGCACGGGTCAGGACAACCGCGCTTTCGCTTTGGATGCGCGGACGGGGCGGCCGATTTGGCAGTACCAGCGGGCGCTTCCTGCGGATATTCGTCCGTGCTGCGGACGCGCGAATCGCGGTGTGGCGATTCTGGGAGACAAAGTTTTTCTTGGCACCTTGGATGCGCACGTGATTGCGCTCGACGCCAAGACCGGCAACGTGGTGTGGGATGTTGCGGCGGTCGATTACCGCGGCGGCTACAGCTTCACGCTGGCGCCGCTGGCGATCAAGAATCTGGTGATCCTGGGCGTCTCCGGCGGCGAATATGGAATTCGTGGGTTCATCGATGCGTACGACGCTAACACCGGCGAGCGAAAGTGGCGCTTCTACACGGTGCCAGGACCAGGTGAGCCCGGGCACGAGAGTTGGGAGGGCGACTCTTGGAAAATCGGCGGCGCACCTGCGTGGATCACCGGCGTCTACGATCCGGCGACGAACACGACGTTTTGGACGACGGGCAATCCCTCGCCGTCCAATCGCGGAGAGGGCCGGGCGGGCGACAATCTTTACAGCAACACGCTGTTGGCGCTCGATCCGGACACGGGAAAGCTCAAGTGGCATTTTCAATTTACGAAACATGACGAGCACGATTACGACGCTACGCAGGTGCCGGTGATGATCGATGAGGGCGATAAACATCTGATCGTCCACGCCAATCGCAATGGATTCTTTTACGTGATCGACCGCGCCACAGGGAAGCTGATCTCGTCGAATCCGTTTGCCAAAGTTACCTGGAGCACTTCCAAAGATGCGGAAGGGCGGCCGGCCACGGATAAGAACGGGACGCCGACGCTGGAGGGGAATCGAGTTTGCCCCGGTGCGGCCGGTGCCACGAATTGGATGTCGCCGACGTACGATCCGCAGACCAAGCTTTTTTACGTCACCGCGCGCGAGCAGTGCGACATCTTCAGCACTGCGCCGCAACCTTATGAGGCGGGCCACGCGTATTACGGCAGCGCGTATTTTCCGAATGATGACGCCGAACCTTTTTGGGGGGCGCTGCGAGCCATCGATCCCACGAGCGGCAAGCTGAAGTGGGAATGGAAGCATCCCTCACCCACGTGGTCCGGTGTGCTCTCGACGGCCGGAGGCGTAGTTTTCACGGGCGACGCCGAAGGCAACTTCATCGCGCTGGATGCTGCGTCCGGCAAGGTACTTTGGCACTTTCAGTGCGGCGCTTCGGTCTACTCCTCACCGATGGCCTTCGCCATCGACGGCAAGCAGTACGTTGCCGTCGCTGCTGGCAGCGCCCTCTTCACCTTCGCTTTACCTTAGACCGCTCAAAAGGAAACGTTCTTGCTCCAAAGGCCCCGACGACGGTCGGTGCTGGGTCCTAAGAATCTTCTAAGGTCTTGAATCCTTCTTCAGTTTATGCCCCTCCTCTCTTATAGGGAGGGAAACCGTGAAACAAATCACTGCTTCTGAGCTGGCGCAAAGCAATGGAACGCGCCGTGCACAATGGGTGGACGTGCGCTCGGCTTCCGAATATGCGGCCGGGCACCTACCGGGTGCCGTGAATATACCGATGGAGCAGATCGAGGCGCGCTTGGACGACCTCCGCCCGGACGTTCCGGTGGTGTTGATATGCCAGAGCGGCAAGCGTGCGCGCATGGTCGCGGGCTTACTCCAGCCGTGTCGAGAAGACGTCGCGGTACTCGAGGGCGGTACCAGCGGTTGGATCAAAGCGGGTCTGCCGGTGGTTGTGAGTGCCAAGACAAGATGGTCATTGGAGCGCCAGGTGAGGCTCGGCGCCGGGCTGCTGGTGGTCATCGGAACCGTGCTGGCGGCGCTTGCGAGTCCTTACTGGCTGTGCTTGTCCGGGTTCGTGGGGCTGGGGTTGACGTTTGCCGGCCTAACGGATTTTTGCCCGATGGGCGTTTTGTTGTCGAAGCTGCCTTGGAATGGTGCGCCGCGATGCGGGATTTCGCGGCGTAGCGCGAAGGGAGAGAGCTGCTCCTTATGACCCTTCTCGTTCGAGCCGTAGCGGTGAAATAATGCTGCCGTGGATTTCGAAGCCCTCGCGAACGAGCATAAGGACGCCGTCTACCGGCAGATGATCCGCGCTTGCGGAAACCGGGAGGACGCCGAAGACGTGCTGGTGGAAGCACTGCTGAAAGCCTACCGGCACATGGATCAATTGCGGGACCTGGTGGCGTTCCGATCGTGGCTGGCGCAAATTGCGAAGCGGGTTTGCTGGCAGTTGAAGGCGCGCGAAGCACTTGTGCCGCTGATGCAACTATCGGCGTTGGAGGACGAGGGGCTGCAGATTTCGAGCAACGAACCGCCGATGGAACACCGGTTGGCGCTGCAGGAGATGAAGAAATTGCTGGTGGAAGCGGTGAACAGTCTCGCGCCTGTCTACCGGGTGGTTTACGAAATGCGCGATCTGCAGGAAGTGCCGGGTGACGAGGCCGCGAAGCGGCTGGGTATATCGCCGGCAGCCATGAAATCGCGGTTGCACAGGGCGCGCGAACTGGTGCGGCAGTATCTGGACGCAGCTCTCGTGCGTACTACCGGGCGGCCAGAGGCATTGGATTCTGGTTCTCCCGAAAAGAATTAAGTAGCGGACTCACTGGAGGGGCAAATGGAAGTCCTGGTTGAACATCTTGGAGGCGTTCAGTTTGAAATTAAGGCGCGGCAACACACCATTGCTTGCGACCAACCGGAAGAGAATGGCGGATTTGACGAGGGAATGACACCGCCGGAATTGTTGTTGGCATCTTTAGGCTCCTGTGCGGGCTTTTACGCGGCGCTGTATTTGAAGAAGCGCAAACTGGCGACGGAAGGCACGCGGGTGCGCGTCACGGCGGACAAGATCAAAGATCCTGCGCGGATGGATAACTTTCGCATTGAGGTGGAGATCCCATCGGACCTCAGCGAGACGGACCGAGAGGGAATCGAAGAGGCCGTACACCACTGCCTTATCCACAACACGTTGCTGCATCCAGCACATATCGCGCTTGAAGTGAAGGCTTCGGCAGCGCCACTGCTAAGCAAGTAGCTCGCCCGAGGGGAGCCGAGCCAAAGGCGTTTTCTTCGGGAGAAATGCAACACTGCAGTTTTGAAGGTCACCCTTTTAGCATTTCCATCGCCGCCAGCGCGTAGATCGCGGCGCAGTCGACGACTTTTCGCAGGTCGACGTACTCGTTGGGGCCGTGGCCGACGGAGAGCAGGCCGGGACCATAGGCGTAGGCCGGCACGCTTTGCGCGGCGTAGAAGCGGATTTCCAGCAGGCCGGGACACATCTCGAAACGGGGTGCTTCACCGGTCACGGCTGCGACACTGCGAGCGAGCGCTTGGCCGAGTCGTTCGTCTTCGCGGCACGCGGCCGACCGGCCTTCTTGCAATATCTCCCATTGAAGCGGAATTCCATCGCGTTGGCATTGCTCGAGGACACCGAGCAGTCGCGTTTTCTCCGTCTCCAGGTCTTCCTCGGGATTGATGCGCCGGTCCATGGTGAACCAGCATTTTTCCGGCACGACGTTGAAGTTTGCGCCACCGCCGCTTTGTCCTCCGAGCATCAGAATGGAGTTGCGCGCTTGTTCCGCGCCGATGTTGTAAGCGGTTTTTCGTTGCTCGACTTCGCGCTTTAACTCCAGGAGCTGCTCGATTACATGATGCATGCGTTCAAAAGCGTTTTCGCCTTGGTGCTGCAAGCCAACGTGCGCGGACTTGCCCGATACTTGCACGCGTAGCGTGATCGCTCCACGGTTGGCATTCCAGACCACGGGGCTGGTCGGCTCCGCCGTGAGCATGCCGATCCCGGCCTTGCCCAGCAAGCCCTGTCGCGCCAGCCATGCCGAGCCGCGTGCTCCTCCCGTTTCTTCATCGGGAACCAGGGCTAGCGCGATCCGGCCGTCGAGTTTCACGCCGCATTCTCTCAGTGCGAGAATCGCGTAGAGCATCGCGACGATTCCACCCTTCATGTCGCAGGAACCCCGGCCAAACAAGAAATGATCCTTGCGGGCGGGTTGGAATTGCCCGGGGGATTGCGCGGGCACGACGTCGTAGTGCCCGTGGAAATAGAGCGTGCGGTCCCCGCGACCGTAAGAGGCCAACAGACTCACGGGAATCTGGCCGTTGTCTTGCGCAAGATTGGGCGCGCTGCTGGGAGGTTGGAGACGCGCGCATTCCAGGCCGCGTTCACGCAATCGCGTCTCGAGAAGCTCCGCGCAAGCGCGATAATTTCTGCCCGGCGGGTTCTCGGTGGGGATGGCAACGAGCTCGGCTAGCAGACCGGCCATTTCGTCCTGACGTTGGCGCAGCCAGGCTAGCAACGGGTCCTCTGGTGGTACCTCTCGTGGTACCTCGCCGCTCGGTGGTGTGTTCGTGGGTTTCATTGCCAACGAGGCTAAGAATTCATTCGGGTGCTGCCAAGCTCCAAATTGGTGCCTGCGGGCTGCTGCGGCGAAATGTGAAGATGACTGCTTGGATTCAGGTGGACCGGTGATTTTTGGGAATGCGCATTCTGGGAACCAGAGTAGAATCGTCGCGTTTCCTTAGCGCCGGAGAGCCATGGAGCAAGAGCGCCGCAGCACTCTCAGGTTTCCGTTCGATGCGTCCGCGGATGTGATCGAAGAAAACTCGGGCACGCGGATCGTAGCACGCGTGAGCGAGATCGGCCCGAATGGGTGTCTTCTGAAGACGGCCGATCCTTTTCCGGATGGGACCTCCGTGGTTGTAAAGATTTTCACGGAAGGGCGGTTTTTCGAGGCTCGCGCGACGGTCGCGTATTCCCAACCGAAGATCAGCATGGGGCTGGCGTTTCGCGAGGTCAAACCGCATTTCGTGAGCGTGCTGAAGAAATGGCTCCTGACGGCGATGGTTGAAAAGCAAAAGCCGCAAGAGTGAGTCGGATGCGGCACGGGCAATCGGTCTAAAATGAGTGGATGCAGAGGAAGATCTTCTGGATCGTTTTTGCCCTGTTGGGCCTGGTGGCGGACTTGGCCATGCCGTTCTGGTGGGCGCTGGCGGCAACGGTTCCCATTGGCTTTGCGAGTTGGTGGGTAGCCTATCGCAGCGATTGGTTTTAGGCCGGCCCGATCGCGTGGTTAAGAGATGAGTGGGAACTCGAAACACCAGCTCTCAGCGGATTAAGGCGAAAGCACGGGCATGGCCCAACAGGCCACGCAAGGAGTCCTCGGGGCCAGTCTAAAGACTGGCCCCTACAGAACTCTGGGTGAACTGAAGCCAGTGTCCTGGCGAAATCGGATCGTTACCACCTTAGACCCCCTCCCCCTGTTTTCCACAAGTGTTCATTCTAAAGGAAGTTAAAGTCTTTTGTTTTGATACACTTTTGCAAGTGTTGATTCTAAAGGGGGTTAGGAGCGGAGGCTGTTGGCGAGTTTATAAACGGCTATGTGAGCCGTGTCGCGGGCTGGAGAAGATAAGTGCGGGCAGCTGCAGCCATCGGCAAAGGAGAAAGAATACAAGGAGGAACGGTCCTTGGACAGATAGGTAGACATGGAGATCTCCAGTCAGAGGGAAATCGGGTCTTTAGGGATTCTCGCGGACTTCGAGGGACACTTCTAAACAGGGAAACTGTAACACGGGAGTAATCGTTTTTTCAAGGTGAACCTTGGTGACCGGGCGGCGTTGCTAGGAGGGCAAATAACCAGCGAAAACGGGATTTCCCAGCCAACTGCGCGGGCGAAGGTCACATGTCTGAGGACGCTGGGTTGGCCGTTAAGGCTTACCCTTTTGCTGCTTTTCAGCTTGCTCGATGAGCTTGCGGAATTCGGCGACCGCTGGCACACCTGGTGAGCGGAGCGCATCTTTGGAGACGTAACGCCATATTGGAGAACTGTCCAGCGGATGCTCGACGCCGCCTTGATAGACCACAAACATATCGTCGGATGAGCCGATCTCGGCACCGGGCTGGGGGCGAGTGTCTTGCGGTCCGCCGGGAGGAGGATTCGTTAGGTCCGGAGTTGGTCCTTTTTTCCCACCAATCCGAATGCCGCCGTCATTTGGCTGGAGAACGACGGATGGATCGTTGCCACGTCCGCTGCCAATTGTGGGTTCCACAATCCTGCCATGGCCCTTACGGATCGTGATGATCAAGTCGGCGGTTTGAGGTTCCATAACAGGAGTCAACCGGCCCCATTTCATGATGGCTTTCTCCACATCTTCCTTGGCGGTGCGGTTCGCCAGGGGATCTGCCGTGGACATGCCGGCATTTGGATCCACAACGACCAAGACGGTGCGAGCTCTGAGAACAGAAATGGGGAGCATGTTCTTTTTTTTGTCATTGGCAATTGAGAGGGAGGCGAACAGAAGAACCAGCGACAGCAGTATACGCAAGCGAACCAGCATCACAACCTCCATGCAGGCCGGGTATCCGACACTATAGTCCCACAATCATGAATCTTCCAGCATGTCCTACCGAATTTGAGCGAACTCTCGATAACAGTGTCTATCATCGGCGCTTGGCCGATCCACGGACTCTGCGTCGCACGCCCGACGCACCGATCGATCAGGGTTCGAACCATCGCCAACCGTTCAAAGACGTGTAGAATTCAAATATTGCCACGAATACCAGCACGAGGCACCTTCCGACGGGGCAACCGCCTTATGTCTTGAGCCAAAGCGCCCGCCTCGGAAGGCGGCGGCTACAGTTGCCCGCACGTTTGGTATTGCTAACACTGACAGCTGAAACAGTTTTCAGAAAAAGCCGATGTGGATCGTATTTGCCGCTAGCGCCTTCTTGCGTTTGTTGAATCCCTTGCCGTTACAGGGCACACAGCCACGATTGGCTGTGCCACGGGAGTTTTTCCGCAAGCTGTGAAGACGGAACCGATCTGAAGATCGGCCACTACAGAACCGGTCTGAAGCCGAAGCTTCAAGCCCCGTGCCAGTAAATGGCAGGACGGTTCGTTGACACGCTGCAATACGTCCGTTACGCTTCTGAGTTTACTTACGATGATTTTTTCTTGCTGAGAGGAACGGACAAACCGCCGCATGGCTGAAGAAAAGCTTCCGACACGGGCCCAAGATTTTTCCGAGTGGTACAACCAGCTGGTTTTGAAGGCGCAGCTGGCGGACTACGCGCCGGTTCGCGGGTGCATGATCGTGCGTCCGTATGGCTGGGCGCTGTGGGAAAACATCCAGCAGGCGCTGGACCGGCGTTTCAAGGCTACCGGGCACCAGAACGTGGCTTTTCCGTTGTTGATTCCTCGCAGCTTTATCGACAAGGAGAAACATCACGTCGAAGGCTTTTCTCCGGAGCTTGCGGTGGTCACCATTGGCGGCGGGGAAGAGCTGGCCGAGCCGTTGGTGATACGGCCCACTTCGGAAACGATCATCGGGCACATGTGGTCGAAGTGGATTCAGTCTTACCGCGACCTGCCGGTGCTGATGAATCAGTGGAACAGCGTGGTGCGGTGGGAGCTGCGCACCAAACTGTTCCTGCGCACGCTGGAATTTTACTGGCAGGAAGGCCATACCGCGCATGCCACGCGCGAAGAAGCCGAAGCGGAAACGCGGCAGATGCTGGACATCTACGCGGACTTCGCTATAAATGATGCGGCTATCCCGGTCATTCCCGGCAAGAAATCGGATGCCGAGAAATTTGCGGGCGCGGACGTCACCTTTTCCATCGAGGCCATGATGGGAGACGGCAAGGCGCTGCAATCCGGAACCTCGCATTTCCTGGGGCAGAACTTCGCGCAAGCCTTCGAAGTGCGCTATCTCGACCAGAACGGGCAATTGCAGCATTGCTGGACCACCTCGTGGGGCCTGTCGACGCGAGTGATCGGCGCGATCATCATGGTGCACGGCGACGATCAGGGCCTGGTCTTGCCGCCGAAGCTGGCGCCCTACCAGGTGGTTATCGTGCCGATTTTCCGGACCGACGAAGAAAAATCCAGCGTGCTGGAGACCGCACGGAAAATAAAAGGCGAGCTGGTCAAGGCCAACATCCGCGTGACACTGGATGAACGCGAAGGCCCCAGCCCGGGCTGGAAATTCAACGACTGGGAAATGCGCGGCGTGCCGTTGCGCGTGGAATTGGGTCCCAAGGACGTGGCCAAGCAGGCGGCGGTGCTGGCGCGCCGCGACCGTCCCGGCAGGGAGGGGAAAATCAGCACCTCGCTTGCCGATCTACCGCAAACCGTGGAGCGACTGCTGGTGGAAATCCAGCAGGCGCTGCTCGACAAGGCTTTGGCGTTCCGCAAGAGCAACACGCAGGATGCGAAGACCTACGAGGACCTGAAGAAAGCGGTCGAAACCGGCTTTGCCTTTTCCCATTGGTGCGGTAGCGCCGACTGCGAAGCCAAGATTAAGGAAGAGACTCGCGCGACGATGCGTTGTATCCCTCTGGAGCAGTCGGGCGGGGCGGGACAGTGCGTGTATTGCGGCAAAGCTGCTCCCGAACGCGCCATTTTCGCGCGGGCCTACTGAATTCGGTGTCTCGCACGCCCTCAGGATGCAAGGTGAGCGGAGAAGCAAGGATTCTTTCTATTTTTCTTCGCCTCCCATTTGGGAGGGTCCTTCGGGAATCCACGGTTACGGGCCGAGAGGTACAGTAGCTTTCCGAGAACATTTCCTCCGCCTGGTTCTCGACACCCTACCAGCCCGATGTTACGTTGATATTACGTTGGGAAGCTAAAGCAAACGCAGGCATTTCCGCTGGCCGCCAGGAAACTTCTCTTGGAGCGCGGCCGGCGCCAGGAGCAAGATTTGGTGTACTACGCCACGACGAGTCCGCATCGCTTTCGAGAGTCCCGCGGTGTCCAGCGCGGGGGAGGGACGCTGAAGGCCCTGGTGTGGACCGCCCTGCTCGTTTACGGGGCCTTCGCGGCCTACAAAATCCTTCCGGCTTATGTGGCGCAGTACCAACTGGCGGACAAGATGCAGGAGCAGGCGCGCTTCTCGATTGTGAACCACTACACGGAAGAACAGGTGCGGGACAACATCTTCAAAGTGGTGCAGGATCTGGAGATTCCGGTGAAGAAAGAGCAAATCAAGGTGGTGAGCACGAATTCGGTGGTGAAAATTTCCATGGAATATACCGTACCCGTGGACCTGCTCGTCTACCACATGGATCTACACTTCACTCCGTCGAGCGAAAATAAGTCGGTTATATAGGGGCATTTGTTGCGCCGCAGGCGTGGGCGTTTCGGGCAGCGTACTGGAATTCTCAAGAGTTTCTGCATGGGTAACTTCGGGTGACCGGAGACCGTCTTTCTTAGTGCCCGTGGTTGCGAGACAATGAAAAGCGCAGCCCTTGGGAGTTAGGATTTGCGCATTCGCATCCAAAAAGGCTTCTGGACATCCATTTTTGGACTGACGGTCCTCGGAATCGCCTTCGCCATTTTTCTCACCTGCGCGGGTATCTTCACGTATTACTACGTCAAGGATTCCCGGATGATCGACGCGCGCCTTTCTGGGCGCGTGCTTCAGAACACCACGCAAATCTTTTCCGCTCCCGAGCACATCGCCGTAGGCCAGGCATGGAGCGCGGGCGACCTGGCGTCCTACCTGCAACGCGTGGGTTACCGGCCGGAGAGCGACGAGAACTCGCTGGGGCAGTACACGGTTCGCGGCAACTCGGTGGACGTTCGCCCTTCCAAGCTTTCTTACTTCGCCGGGGCGAACGCGCTCAGCGTGCAGTTCAGTGGGAAGACCGTCCGGGCAATTCGACCGCTTGCGGGCGGAAGCGAATTGGGCAGCGCGGAAATCGAGCCCGAGCTCATCACCAATCTTTTCGACAGTGCTCGCGAGAAGCGCCGCCCGGTGCGTTACGACGACCTTCCGCCGGTCCTGACGCACGCCGTTCTCTCCGCAGAAGACAAGCGCTTCTTCGAGCATGGGGGCTTCGACTTCGTGCGCATCGTGGGCGCCGCCTGGGCGGATATTCGCCACAGCAGCAATCATTACCAGGGCGCGAGCACCATCACCATGCAGGTTGCGCGGACCTTCTTTTTTTCGAACCAGCGTACCTGGCGGCGGAAGCTCGCCGAAGCCATGGTTTCCATCGAATTGGAGCAACGCTTTTCCAAGCAGCAGATCTTCGAGCTCTATGCGAATGAGATTTATTTGGGCAATCGCGGCAGCTTCGGCATTCGCGGATTTTCGGAAGCGAGCGTTGCTTATTTCGGAAAGGATCTGCGGCAGCTTTCTCTTGGGGAATGCGCGTATCTGGCGGGCATCATTCGCGCCCCCAATTACTATTCTTCCGCGGACCGCCATCCGGAGCGCGGCCCGCAGGCGCGCGACCGCGTTCTCACGCAGATGCTGGAGAATAAGTACATCAACGAAGCCGACGTTCAGGACGCCAAGCGCGCCCCGCTGAAGATCGTGCGAACCTCCGTGGCCGGCAGCGAAGCGCCGTACTTCGTCGACATGGTGAAAGATCACCTCCTCGATAAATATTCGGAGAACGAATTAGTCAGCGAGAATTTTCGCGTGTATACCACGCTCGATCCCGCGTTGCAGCGCGCCGCCGCCGCCGCCGTCGATGCCGGGGTGAAGAATGTCGACTCGCTTCTGGCCAAGAAATACGATCGCTGGCGCAAGGAGCAGGCCAAGAAGGGAACGAACGAGCCAATTCCGCAGGTGCAAGTGGCGCTGGTCACGCTCGATCCTCGCTCGGGCGAAATCAAGGCGGTCATCGGCGGCCGGGACTACGGGCAGAGCCAGCTCAATCACGCGCTGGCCCATCGTCAGCCGGGATCTGTTTTCAAGCCGTTTGTGTATGCCGCGGCCTTCGACAACGCCATTGACGGCGTGCAGCCGATCGTGACGCCTGCCACGACCATTGACGACGAGCCCACCACGTTTGAATTTGACGGCAAGGACTACACGCCGAATAACTTCGGTGAAAGGTTCATGGGCCGGGTGACGGTGCGCGACGCGCTGACGAATTCGCTGAACGTCGCCACCGTCAAAGTGGCCGAGCTGATCGGTTATGGACGCGTGGTGCAGATCGCGCGTCAGATGGGCCTTGGCAACAACATTCAGCCGACACCTGCGGTTGCTCTCGGTGCTTATGAAATGACGGCCGTCGATGTTGCGGCAGGCTACACCGCGTTCGCGAACGGGGGCACGCGCGCGGAACCCGAATTCATTCACAGCGTCATCAGCGCGGACGGCACCACGCTGGAGAAGAGCACACCGCAGACGCATGCGGTACTCGATCCACGCGTCACGTTT